>CAZFPM010000177.1:0-13474 GCA_964520965.1 uncultured Myxococcales bacterium | reverse complement strand
CGTTCCATTTCCGGATGACCGGCAAGCTCGTCGCCGGGGAGGGCGAAGGCCGCATCAGGGCCCGCTTGCACCTCGACGACGGGAGCTCGATCGCATTCAAGGACAGCCGGCGGCTGGGAGAGCTTCGGGTCTTCGAGTCCGGCGGCGGGCGCACCTGGCTCGACGGCCTCGGCCTTGGGCCGGAGCCCTATCCGGAGTGTCACGACGGTGGGTGGTGGCGCGACCGCTTCGCGGGAGTCCGTTCGCCGATCAAGCCGGCACTGCTGCAACAACACCGGGTCGCTGGCCTCGGCAACATCGTCGCGTCAGAGGTCTGTTGGCAGGCGAAAATCGACCCGCGGAACGCGACAGCGCAACTCTGCGCCGCGCAGTGGGAGCGTCTCGCCCGCGCCGTTCCGGCCGTCCTCACGTCGATCATCGACGCCGAGACCAGCGACGAGATCACCTACCTCGGCGAGGGTCGGGGCGACCCGACGGGGGTGTTCGCGGTGTACGGCCGCGCAGACGAACCCTGCAACCGGTGCGGATCGCCGATCGTGGCGATTCGGCAGTCGGGGCGGTCGACCTTCTTCTGCGACCGGTGCGTGTAGACTGGCGCCGTCGGCGCGCCCCCTTGCGTGCCCGGCCGGCGCGACCCGGCGGGCCGTCTCCTCGACACGGGGCCCACGGGCTTCTATCGTCGGGCCCAATCTGGTCACCGCTTCGAAATCCTCCCACGGGTGTAACGCGCCGCGATGTTTCGCCGCCGCCTCGACAATCTGATCGCGTTGGGCGCCTCGATGCTCTTCGCCGCGTGCACCGGGGACGGCGATGCACCCGTCGACTCGCAGAGTCCGGTCGCCCCGGCCCCGATCGAAGAGGAGCAGGTAGAGGCGCCCCCTGGCTCGTCGCTGCTTCCGGGTGAGTTCGAGTTCCGCGGCGAGCACGCCGGGCGCGAGGTGCGGCTCGGGTTCGTGTTCGACGCCGAGAACATGACCCGGCTGGTCGACGGGCAGCCGACCGCACACGAGACATACTCCGTGGTCGAAGACGGGCCGGCGAGGGTCGTGATCGACCTCGTCGATGCCGAGGGCGCCGTGAAGCGACGCGAGTTCGTCTTCTCCGGACCCGAAGTGCTGGCCGATGTCGCGGTCCCCGAGGTGGAATACGCGCGCGTGCCTGTCGACGTCGACGGATCAGGGAGCGTTCCCGCTCCGGACTGAGCGCGCGTCCTCGACCACGGTGGCCGAGACACCCCCGGCGCTGCGCGTCTGCACCCGGTGGGCGGCGAACGGCCCGAGGGTCGAGATCGCCCAGATCGTCTCTGTCGCCCACTCGTACCGCTGTCCATCGTGGTCGATCAGCAGCACCGACCGAACTGAGCGCCATTCGGCGTCGAGGTCGGCGAGCGGCGGCGTGGCACCGGCGTCGGCGGCATCCCAGGCGAAACGGTACGGCGCGAGGGCGTCCCCGGTGTCCACCTCGATACTCACGTCGCCGGATTGCTCTCCGGATGCCGCGGCGAAGGGCACCACGGGGAGCGGGGGCACGAAGGTCACCCGCCGGCCGTCGGGGCCGGTGCTGACGAGCCACAGTCCGGCGGCATCGCAACGATAGAGCTCCGTGCCGAGCTCGATGCCCCGTTCGTCGCGCTGTTCGTAGCGCACCGCGAGCTCGTCCTCAGCGCCGCCGTCCGTGACGAAGTGGCGCAGCCGCGCGTCGACGACCGGAGGGAGGAGCGACGTGACCTCGGCTCGCGCCATCTTGATCGCCGGCAGGTCGAGCGGGCAGCCCGCGCGGCTTTCGCCCGTCATCACCGTCGTGGGCTCCAGGACCGACGTCGCCGGGGTCGGAGTCAGCGGGGCAGGTTCGACGACCTCGGGTGGCTCGTCTGGCACGACGGGCGTGCCGGAGCAGGCGACGGCGCACGCGCAGCAGGCGGCGAGGGCGAAGGCTGCGAGATGAGGTGGCGAGAGTTGCACGGGGTGTGTTTGGCGTCCGGATCTCAGGGCTCCGCTCTCGTATAGCCTTCGCGTACGAGGCCGTCGACCCGCCCCACCGATCGGATGGCCCGCAACTCGCCGTCGGTGGCGTTGACCCGCTCCCGGTCCTGTGCCACGTGGGGGCCATGCGCATGCGTGAACACACGCTATTCGTGCGACTGGCGACGCACCGCGACCTCCTGGACCCGGGCATCCATCTGGATCTCGTGCGGTCTGCGGAGGACCTGACCGAATCGGAGTTCGAGACCTTCCGCGACCTGGTTCCCGCGCGGATGCCGACGCACCCGCTCGCCGGTCGACGTGCGGAGTTCCTCGACTGTCACGTTGGCGCGGGCATGCACCAGAGCGCGCGATTCGAGCTGACCGGGCCACCGGAGGCCCCGCTCCGCCGGTTGGAGTTGCACGCCGCGCTCCATCCGTATTCCGGCGCGTACACGACCTTCGTCGACCTGCGGCTCGACGTCGCGTGGGCGTTGGCCAACATAGCCGCGGTCGACGACGTCGTGCGGCATTGGATAGAAGCCACGGAGCCCTTCTCGGTCCACGCCCATGACACCGACGACGACGCGATCCAGAATTGCGGCAACGTCGGGATGCTCCGGCGCGGCTTCGGGGTCGAGGTCGAGTCGGTCGATCTGGCTGCGAATCCTGGTCGCGAGGTGAACCGCGGACAGTTCCGATACTGCGTAAATTGGCTCACCCACTTGGGGCCCGAGCTCCTCGCCAAGCTCGACTTCGATGCCAGTGACCTCCCGGTCCCGGTCGAGGAGATCGGGGGTGGCATGTTGCTGAAGCTGGGGCCGGATCCGGGCTCGCCGGAGCTCCCGGAGCGCCGCGAGGTCCAGGCTACGGTGCGCGAGGTGCTCGGATTCCGCGAGGTCGGCGATCGAGATCGCCGCCTGTGGGGGTATTGGCAGAGGAAGGCATGACGGCGCTCCAAGCGGACATCGACGCGGAGCTCCGAACAGCGCTGGGGCCGCTCCGCGAGCGCGCCGAGCGGGCCTTGTCGGCAGCAGCGGCAGATTGGACGGGGCCCGAGGACCTCGTCGGCGCGATGCGTCACGCGTTGTCGGGAGGGGGAAAGCGGATCAGACCGGCCCTCGTGCTGGCGACCACGCAGGCCGCCGGTGGCGCGGTCGAAGACGGAGAGGCAGCGGCGGTCGCTCTCGAACTCGTCCACACCTACAGCCTGGTTCACGACGACCTGCCCGCGATGGACGACGATGCGTTGCGCCGCGGTCTGCCGACGGTGCACATCGCGTTCGGGCAGGCGCTAGCGATACTCGCCGGGGACGCGCTGTTGACCGAGGCGTTCCGGCATCTCGCTGGCGCGAGTCGGCCGCCGGAGTCTCGGCGATGCCGGGCGGTCGCTGTGCTGGCGGAGGCCTCCGGGCATCTGGGGATGGTCGCGGGGCAAGCCCGGGACATCGCGGTGCCGGAGGCGACCCTGGCAGCGTTTCGAAAAATGCACGCAGATAAGACGGGAGCGCTCTTCGTTGCGGCGTGCCGATTGGGTGCGGTGTGTGCCGGAGCGGCGCCGCGGGTCGAGGAAGCCCTCATCGCGTTCGGGCGTCATCTGGGCGAGGCGTTTCAGGTCAGCGACGATCTGATCGACTACTTCGAGGAGCGAGAGGAGGGCGCGCACGAGACCGAGGTGAACGTGGCCACCCTACTCGGACCGCGCGAGGCCGCCGAGTTGGTCGCCCGCGACGTGGTCGCCGCCCAGCAGGCGCTGGCGTCGCTTCCCGGCGACGGCGCAGTGCTGTCGATGGTCGCGCGTTGGGTCGACGAACGCGCTCGGCGCACGCTCTCCGGGGCGTCCGGGTGAGCGCCAAGGTGCGACTCGACCGATTGCTGATCGACCTCGGGCTGGAGACGAGCCGAGAGCGCGCGCGCGCCCGGATCATGGCCGGCGAGTGCCGGGTCGACGACCAGCCGGTCACCAAGCCGGGCACGCGGATCGATCCGACGGCACGCGTCGAGCTCGTCGGCGACCGCATCGGGTACGTGTCGCGGGGCGGATTGAAGCTCGCCCAGGCACTCGAGGCGTCCGGACTCGACGTCACCGGGGTCGTCGCGCTCGATGTCGGCGTTTCGACGGGCGGGTTCACCGACTGTCTGCTCCAGCACGGCGCCGCGAAGGTCTACGCCATCGATGTCGGCTACGGGCAGCTCGCATGGAAGCTGCGCACTGACCCGCGCGTCGTCGTGATGGAGCGCACCCACATTCGGGACGTCGCTCGAAGCGCGCTGACCGACCCCGTGACCTTCGGCGTCGTCGACTGTTCGTTCATCAGTCTGAGGAAGGTCTGGCCGTGGATGCGCGAGCTACTCGTCCCGGGAGCCGGGGTCATCGCGCTGGTGAAGCCACAGTTCGAGGCTGGGCGGGCCCGCGTCGGCAAGGGAGGGGTGGTCCGGGACCCGGGCGTACGCGGCGAAGTCGTGCACGAGGTCAGGCAGGCGCTCGCCGAGGCCGGCCTGCGGGTCGAGGGCGGAGTCGACTGCGCGACACACGGTCCCAAGGGGAACGTGGAGTACCTCCTCTGGGGCCGAAGCGAGGGGCCGGTCAACGAACCGGCGTCGCCTTCAACGTGACCTTGCCCGCTCGGACCGCGACCTCGAAACGGACGTCTCGACACCCGTAGCGGTCGATCAGCGCCGAACGGTTGCGATCGAGTTTGGCGACGAACCGGTTCACCGTCAGGCGCGCGGTGTCCTCACCGGCCTCGTCCTTTGCGGCGACGAACTCGTCGAAGAGCGCCTGCTCGACGTCGTCCGGCGGGCGGCTCGACTGCTCGCGTTTCGGACGAAGCTCGCGGAGTCGCGCCTCGGCAGCGGCGAGGACCGCGTCGTGGTCGCGCTCCTTGCGTTCGGCAGCGGCCTGCGACGCCAGATCCTCGATCGAGACGCGGGGCACGGTGGCCCGCTCCGAGGGGCTCTCTTCGGGGGTCTCTTCGGTCGCGTCACCCTCCTCGTGGAGGGCGGCGGCGTCAGGGTCGGCCTGGTCGAGCGCGGCGAGCGCTTCGCGAAGGGTGGGTTGGGCGTCTCGTGTGGTCGGCGTGGACTCCACCGCGCGGTGCGCCCCCGACGAGGTCGGTCGCGCGGCCGCTGCAGGCAACGGCGGGGGTGTGATCTCCGGCTCGGTGCGGGGGGCAGACGTCGGCGCGCGGGTTTCCGGCGCTTCATCAGCTTCGGCAGAAGCTGTCTCCGCTCCGGAGTCCCAGCCGTCGGCGGGGAGCTTCGGTTTCGACTCGTCTGCCTCTGCGGTGGGCGCCAGCTCGGGCTGTTTCGCGGTCTCGACAGGCGCCGCCTCGTTTGCGGCAACGTTGGGGAGCTCGTCGACGATCGCGTGTGGCGACCCGGTCTCGGTCGGCACCGTCGCGTAGTTCGCCGACATCTCGGCGCGCCGGAAGGCATGCTCCTCTGCGGTGGCGACGAACTGGAACATCGGCGTCGCGCCACGCGGCTTGCCCTCGATGGCGTCGAGGATGTCGTCGATGCCGTCGTCGTCGAGCGCTTCCAGGGCACCCGGTGGGTCGGTGTCGACCGCTGCTTCGTTCCCGGTGTCGACGCGCGTGTATCCGACGGGCACGTCAAGCACCAACCCGATCAACGTCTTCTTTTCCGAGGGCGGTTCATCCTCGGGGGGCTGCGGCTCCGGCTCTTTCGGCGGATCCGGGCTCGCAGTCTCGGCTTCGCTCGCGACGGCGTCCGCGGTCGGCTCCGGAACCACGACCTCGTCTTCGTCCGCCTCGTCTGGGCCGAGCGTGTGGAAAGCATCGGTGCCGAAGGGAGTCTCCGGACGCGGGGGCTTCAGCGCTCGCTCGGGCCGGGTCTCGGCGGGCGGCGGGGGCGCTTCGCCCGCCTCGGGGGTGGTGTCCTGGTCGCGCTCGTCGACGGCGGCCGCCGCTTCGTCGAAGAATGCGTTGAGGTCACTGGCGACGGCCTCATCGAAGCTGTCGTCGGGGGTCAGTTGGTGCACACCGGGGTCCGCCGGCGCGGGCTCCGTGGCAGGCTCCAGCTTGTCGAAGACGGCCTCCGACGGTGCGCTCGACGTGCCGCTGAACGACGTTGCGGGCGGGTGAATCTCGAAATCGAGCGGTGCTCGCTCGATCGGCGCGGGCATGGGACGGACGCCCGATGACGTGTCGACGTGGAAGATCCGCGCGGCGCCACTACCTTCCGCGGTACGCGCACGCCGGGCCAGTGGTGTCTGTGCCCGATAAGCCTCGAGGAAGCCGTTGAACGCCTCCGCGACGGGGCGGAGCCACGGTCGGTAGTCCTTGCCGGACAAGGGCGCCGGATCGTTCGCGGTGGCGTCCTCGCGAATGCGGCGCGCAAGGTCGCGCGTGGATCGCTCGAGGCCGGTGTCGAGGAAGACGAGCCCGCCGAAGAAGAGGATGAGACCGAGCGCCAGCATCAACCACAGGTCCGAGGCGTTCTCGTCGAACGCGCGCCCCTGCGCGAGCACGGCGAAGAGATTGTCCGCGACGCGGATCCCCTCGACGATGGTTACGACCCCGACCTCGGGGCCGGACCCCGCAGCCGTCTCGGCGGGCTCGGCGATACGGAACGGCGCCAACACGACGACGTGGTCATCGAAGTCGCGCCGCTCGCTCAACAACAGGCGCCCGGGCAATCCGATGGTCGACGATGTCGTGCGACGGACCACGGCCTCGACCTCTTCGAGGACCCGCTCGTCGGCCACGTTCGAGGCGAACACGTCGAACCCCACGAAGTAGGCGGTGCTCGAACCGGTGCCAGAGCGACGCTGAGCGACCCGGGCTGCGTCGTACTCCTGCACGAGCACGACCGCGCCGAGCGTCCGCCCCGTCGCGCTGGTGATCGGCTCGCTCGCGGTCGCGAACATCCGACCCATGACTGCGAACATCGTCGACCCCGGCTCTCCGGCCGAGAGGGTGGCCCCCGCCGCGCTCCGGTCGACGAATACCGAGGGTTCGATCGTGGCGATCCTGGTGCGGGAGTCGACGATCGCTCCGGTGGTGTCGAGGAGAACCAGCGTATCTACCTGGGCGCCCGCGCTGTTCCACAGCCCGTGCGACGCCTGTCTGAACATCGCGGCCGGGTTGGTCGTCGCTCCCGGACCGAGCGCCGTGCGCAAGGATGCGTCGGCGGAAATGCGGAGCGTCAGCCCATGACGCTCGGCGTCCGCCGACTTCTCCATCTCCGCGATCAGCAAGCTCTCTACCCGCGCCCGATCGGTGAGCGCGTCCTCGTTGAACTTGGTGACCACCGCGGGCGCGAGACGCGCCATGCCGAGGGCCAGGCTTCCAGCGAGGACTACGACGAGGAACAGAAGTCGAAACGCGTTCATACTGCGAAGTCGCTGAAGAGCATGTGCGGCGTCGTTCGTGAGACGATTCCGCGCGCACGAATTAGACGCTGGCTGAAGTAGGCCAAGCTTACGCCCCGCAGAAGTGGGGTGTCAAACAAGCGGCGACGCCTGACGTCCCCGAAAACCAAGAACAATCGCTAGGCACGGCGCGGCGTACTCGAGCACACGAACCCACAACGGATCCGCCCAACGGCCTGCATCCGACATCGAAGCCGGACCCCAGAACGCGAGCATCACGCTCGCACCCCACGCCAGACCGACCGGGGAGCCGGCGCGGAGGGCCGGAACCAGCAGCCAGACCAGGTACCAGGGGTGCACCACCGGGCTCGTCAGGAATAGCGCGAGCAACAGCACCGTCGCCGACCGAGCCGCTGGCCAACGACGCCGATGGATCGTCCATCCGACCACCAGCAACGCGAGAAGCGCGACGGCCCGTGTCGACGCCCCCGCCAGCTGGGTCCGCGTCACCCACGCTTCGTGGTGGTCCTCTCCGTCGAGTCGTCTTACCCGGCCCGTGCGAGCGTTCCATCGCGTCAGCGGCTCGAGCTCGACCACGTCGGGGACACCGACCGAGGCCAGCACCCGATCCGTCGCGGCGCCGACAACGGCCTCCGGTCCCGAGTTGTATCGCCAGGATCCGGCGTACGTGCCGAGCGAGCCGAGGGACTTCGAGCCCAGACCGAGCACCGGCGTGTACGTGGCCAGCAACACCCCAGCGGCGACCGCCAAGACCACGACCGACCGACGGACCCTCGCGCTGCCAAGGTGTGCGGCCGCAAGACCGAGCGGGAAGATCTTGATCGAGGCCGCGATCCCGAGCGCGAGGCCAGACGTCGGCCACCGACGCGCGCTGGCCGCGAGGAGCCACAACACCGACAAGGGCAGGGCCACGGTGTCGACGTTCCCGTTCCCGGCCGCCGTCACCAGGACCAGCGGATGGCCGATCAAGGCGAGCCACGCCGGGAGACCCGGTGTTCGCCATCCCGACCGCCTCACCAGCGCCGCCGCCCCCACGGCCATCGCTACCATGAGGAGCTTCCAACCGAAGACGCCACCTCCGAGGGCTGCGTTCGCCGTGAACAGCCCCTGCGCGACGGGAGGGTAGATCGTGGGCAGGTGTGCGTGGTTGACCGGCGCGCCGCCCGCGGCCTCCAACAGGTCCGCGATCTTCGGCGAAGCTGGCGCGTAGGCGTAGGGGTTGAGCCCCCGCAGGCCGGATTCTCCGTCGAGGAGATAGCGGTAGACGTCGTCCGACCAGGGCGGCGGCGACACGAGCAGCGCCGCAGCTGCGAGGAACGCCACCGTGAGCAGGCAACCGCGACCCAGCCTTCCCACCGGTGGGCCAAGCGTGATCGAGAGATGCAACAGTGCCGCCGCGGTCATCATGACGACGGCCGCCCGTGAGGTGACCAACCCCGCCGCCAGTCCGAAGCTCGCGCCGCAGAGCGCTGCGGCGTAGAGGGCGATCGTTGCGCCCCGCAACGACTTCAGGTCCGTTGGGCTTCGGCTCTCGGCAGCAACCCCGCGACGCTAGCCGCTTTGGGCACCGCCTGCCGAATCGCGACCGCTGTCACGAAGGCGAACCCGGTCGCGAAGAGCACCAGGAACGGAAGCGCTATCATCGATGGGTGCGGGCCGGCGAGCACCTCCGCGATTCCAAAGCACAACCACGCGCCCACGACACCCTCGACCAACCCTGCGGTCAGCTGGCGAGAGACGTAGGGATCCAGAATTGGCACCCGATCACGCCGGGTCAGCGCCAGCTTCGGCGTCCGGATGAACGCGGACCGGTGCCCGACGAGCGCTTCGCAGACCGCTCGCGACTTGTGGACACAGAGGCCGATGTCCAGACCGACGATCAGCGGGATGCACAACAGGGCCTCCACCAGCCCGCACCCCTGTCGCCGCTGGCTGACGAAGTAGAAGGCAGACAGAGACCCGAACCCGAGCGCGAGCAGGACCAGATCCGCGTACACGGCGAACGCCGGTTCCTGAATCTGCCGGATGCGCGAGACGAGTGGCATCGTCAACGCGACCACCAGCAACAGGGGGTAGGAGAGGTTCGCCGTGAGGTGGACCAGCGCCTCGAACCGCGTGCGACGGGGAACGTCGGCAGTCAGAATCCGTCGACCGAGCTTGCGTAGACACTCGATCGAGCCCTTGGCCCACCGGTGCTGTTGCGACCGGAGTCCGACCAGCTCCGCCGGCAGCTCCGCCGGGGCGACGATGTCGGTGCGATACACGAAGCGCCACCCCGCCAGCTGCGCCCGATAGCTCAGGTCGAGATCCTCCGTGATCGTGTCGTGTTCCCAGCCGCCCGCTTCTTCGATCGCTCGCCGCCGCCAGACGCCGGCGGTCCCGTTGAAGTTGAAGAACCGCCCGTCCCGGGACCGCGCCGTCTGTTCGACGACGAAATGCCCGTCGAGCAGTGCGGCCTGCGCCCGCGTCAGCAGGCTCGAGTCGCGATTGAGATGACCCCAGCGCACCTGCACCATTCCGACGTCGGGGCTCGCGAAGTGCCCGACCGTATCGCGCAGGAATCCGGGGGGCGGAACGAAGTCGGCGTCGAACACTGCGACCAACGCGCCCTTAGCACTCGCCAAGCCGTGCTCCAACGCGCCAGCCTTGTACCCCCTCCGATCGGTTCGCCGGACGACATCGATGTCGCGCCCGTCACGCGCGAGCTCTGCCGCGACGCGATCGACGACGTCGCGAGTGTCGTCGCTCGAGTCGTCGAGCACCTGGATCTGAAGCAGGTCCCGGGGGTAGTCGAGTTCCCCTGCCGCCCGGATCAACCGCTCGGCCACCAGGCGCTCGTTGTACATCGGGAGCTGGACGGTGACCCGGGGCAAGGGGGTGTCGCCCGGGTCGGCGCACGGCTCCTCGCCACGCTTCACGTACAGCCATGTCAGCCACAGCCGGTGCGCCCCGTAGCAGACCAGCAGCGTCAGCGACGCGTAATAGACGGCGAGTACGAGTGCGTGAACCACATGCATCGAGACAACCTGACTCGTAGGGGGCGATAGCGCAATGGCGCCGCGCCGGTCGATCGATGATCCCCTGTCGGGGCTCGAGGGTCGCCGGTCGGCGGGGTGACATGGCTTTTGACGCCGCGGCTCGCGTCGGCGATACACGCAGGGTGATTCGGCCCGTCATAAAGAGCATGCGCCCGCACCAGTGGGTGAAGAACTCGTTCGTCCTCGCGCCGCTGGTTTTCGCGCAGGAGCTGACGTCGTCGACGGCGATCGTCCGCGCAGTGCTCGCGACCCTGCTCTTCTGCGGCGTGTCGGGTGCTGTCTACCTGATGAACGACAGCTTCGACGTCGAGAAGGACCGCGCGCACCCGCTCAAGCGCAAGCGTCCGGTCGCTGCTGGAGACCTGTCGGTGGCCGCAGCGAGGAGGGCGAGCCTGGTGGTCGCGACCGTGGCGATCAGCGCGGGATTCGCGCTTTCGTGGAAGTTCGCCGCCGCCGCCGCGACCTATCTCGTCGTGAACCTCGCGTACTCCCGTCGCCTGAAACACATCGCCTACGTCGACGTGTTGACCATCGCGTTCGGGTTCCTCGTGCGCATCGTCGCCGGCGCCCTGGCAATCGACGTCCCGGTCAGTGTCTGGCTCTTCGCGTGCACGTTCCTGTTGGCCCTCTTCATGGGCATGGGAAAGCGCCGCCACGAACTCTTGGAGACCATGGGAGATGTCGCTGACAAGCGCAGCGTGCTCTCCTACTACCAGCTCGGACCGCTGACCATCGCGATGATCGGCGCCGCGCTTGCCACGACGGCCGCGTACACCGCGTACACCGTCGAGGATCACCAACACGACTTCGGCACCGACTTTCTCCCGGCGACCATCCCGTTCTGCGTGATCGGTCTGACGCGGTTCTTCATGCTCACCGGGCAGACACGCACCTCGGCCAGCCCGACCGAACAGATCGTCCGCGACCCGCCCTTCGTCGCCAATCTGGCTTGCTGGGCGGTGCTCGTGCTCTACTTGATCTACTTTCAGTGAACCCGGCCTCCCGCTCGGAAGCCGCTACCGCGACCCACGGAGCATTGTTGGAATGACCGCTCGACCCGGCGACGCATGGTGGACGGAGCGCGCGATCGCGTGCGCCGACCGGCGCGCCGCGGCCCGAGGTCGTCACACCGACCTGGCACTGCTGCCGCCGCATGCCTCGACCCGTCGTTACGCCCGCGTTCACTTCGGCGGCGAGACGGAGATCGTGATGCTGATGCCCCCGGAAGGGCCCGCGCTCGACGAGGTTGGAAGCGGGGCGCCGGCGCCGATCGAGCACGACCCGTTCATCGTCGTCCAACGCTGGCTCTCCGGGCTCGACATCCCCGTCGTCGGGCTCCGGGACATCGACATCGGCGGACGTGCCCTGTGGCTCGAAGACCTGGGCGACGTCGACTTCGACCAGTGGGTCAGCAACTCCGCGCCCTCTCGCCGTGCCGCCTATCGCGCCGCCCTCGGTGTCCTCGAGCGGTTCCAGCGGGCCACCGCGGCCGCCGAGCCGCCGGATTGCGTCCGGGAACGCGTGTTCGACGCGGAGCTGCTCCGCTGGGAGCTGGAGCATTACGTCGAGTGGCGCCTCGAGGCCGACCTCGGCGTCACGCCCGACCCCGAGCAGCGGAAGGAGCTCGACGCCACGTTCTCGTTGCTCGTCGCAGAGCTCGACGCGATGCCGAAGATCCCGATGCACCGGGACTTCCAAAGTCACAACATCATGGTCGTCGATGACCGGCCGACCCTGCGCCTGCTCGACTTCCAGGACGCGATGACCGGCCCCCTCGTCTACGACGCCGTAGCGTTGTTGCGCGACAGCTACGTGACGCTCGACCCGTCGGAGCTCGACGAGCTGGTCGGCATCTTCGCCGAGTCCGCGGCGTCGCTCTCGGCGGCCGGCTCGGCCGACGCAGCGCAGGTCGAGCGCTGGTTCCACCTGCAGACAGTGCAGCGCAAGCTGAAGGACGCCGGGCGCTTCGTGTACATCGACCGCGTGAAGGGGAATCCCTCCTTCCTGCGCTACATCGATGATTCGGTCGTCTATGTGCGGCTCGCGCTCGAGCGGCTCCCCGAGCTCGGGCGTCTGCGACGCGTCCTCTCCGATCTCGACCCCGGACTCGCGTGATGGTGACTGCGGACTTCGGCATCGTGCTGTGCGCCGGCCTTGGGGTCAGACTCAGGCCGTTGACGTCGCGTCGTCCGAAACCCCTCATCCCGTTTCTCGGACGGCCGACGGCGCGCTATGCGATCGACGCCCTGCGATCCGTCGGCGTCGAGGCGATCGGCGCCAACGCCCACCACCTCCCCGAGCAGGTCGCAGAGTTGTTGCGCACCGTCGATGCCGAGCGCGGCGAGTCCGAGCGCGGGCTCCGCTGGGAGGTCGTCGTCGAGCCGCAGCTGATGGGGACCGGTGGCGGAGCGCTCGGCGTGTGGCAGGCGCTCGGTGCGCCGCAGGCAAGAGTCATCGTGGTCAACGGGGACATCGTCGCCGCTCGAGACCATGTTGAAGACCCACCGTCGAACCGGAGCCGTCGCGACGATGCTCGTCATCCCGCAACGGCATGGTGAGAGCGCGGTGTACCTCGACGAATCGAGCCACTTCGTCGCCGAGGTGCCGTCGTCCGACGGCCAATGGCGCTCGGCGCGCTACGAGCCCGCGCACCCGGTCACGTTCGGCGGCGTGTACGTCGTCGAGCCATCGGTCTTCGAACAGCTCAGCCGCGAGGTGTCGTGCATGGTCCGGCACGGGCTCGGCCCGATGCTCGCCGACGGCGCGGTGATCGCGGCCCATCGATTCGACGGCTTCTGGGCGGACACCGGGACTCCGGCCGGCTACTTCGAGGCGACGCGTGCCGTGCTCGACGAGCCGACGCGCCTGGCCAACGGCCCGGTGAAGTCCCGATCGGACGGAGTGTACGTGCCCGACCACCGCTCCGTGCATCCCGGCGCCACACTGGCGGGGCCGTGCTACGTCGCGCCCGGCGCGGTGGTCGAACACGGTGCACGCATCGGCCCATACGCGGTGATCGGAGGCGAATGCCGCGTGCACAGCGGAGCGTCGGTAGCGCAATCCGTGTTGATGGGTACGGCCGACGTGGCCGGCACCATCCACCGCCGACTCGTCCTCGA
>CAZFPM010000176.1:0-13502 GCA_964520965.1 uncultured Myxococcales bacterium | reverse complement strand
ATCCCGCAAGCGCTCCCGGTGAGCGTCAGCTCAAGCGCCCCCCTGAACGGTTACGGTGCAATGAGGACATCAATCTCTCCACCTGAGGGATTTCCCGAGTCTGAACTGGGAAGTGGCACATCAGCCTACATGTGGGCAAACAAGCCCGTGTTGGACGCCGGAAGCCCGGTTTCTCCGGATTTGCGGACAATTCAGGCGCCCCATGGATGTGGTGAGTCGTCATCCTACTGGGCCACACATGTGGGATAATGCACGACATTCGCGAGCGGAGACCCGAGTCGCCGCCCGACGATCTTTTTCAGCGGCCCCGCTTGCCCACCGCCTTCGTCGCGCCGGTGCTGCGCCCCGTGAAGCTCGCCTGCTCCACCACCGCCTTCGGATTCTGGGCGTGGCGCAGCGCCTCGTCCCGCGTGATCACGCCGGCGTCGAGGAGTCCGCGCAGCGAGCGGTCCATGGTCACCATCCCGTCGCCGACGTGGGTCTCCAGGATCGACTGCGCCTGGTGCATCTTGTTGTCGCGGATGACGTTCCGGATCGCGGCGTTCGCCACCAGAACCTCGAATACGGCCACCCGACCCGAGTCGTCGGCCCGAAGGAGCAGCCGCTGCGACACGACGCCGAGCAAGGCGCTGGCCAGTTGGGATCGCACCTGTCCCTGCTGGTGCGGCGGGAACACGTCGATCACGCGGTCGATCGCCTGGATGGCGTCGTTGGTGTGCAGGGTGGCAAGGACGAGGTGCCCGGTCTCGGCTGCGGTCATCGCCGCCTGGACCGTCTCCAGGTCGCGCATCTCGCCGACGAGGATCACGTCCGGATCCTGGCGCAGCACGTACTTCAGCGCCGCCGAGAAGCTCTGGGTGTCGGCGTAGACCTCGCGCTGATCGATCGTCGCCATCTTGCCGACGTGGGTGTACTCGATCGGGTCTTCGACCGTGATGATGCGGCAGGCCCGCGAGGCGTTGATGCGGTCGACGAGGCAGGCGAGGGTCGTCGACTTTCCACTGCCGGTCGGCCCCACCACCAGCAACAGGCCGTGAGACCGCGCACCGAGGTCGAGGATGACTTCGGGCAATCCGAGCGCCTCGGAGTCGGGGATCTCCTGTGGGATCGAGCGCAGCGCCGCCGCCATCTTCCCCTTCTGGAAGTACGCGTTGATGCGGAAGCGTTGTCCCGAATCGAGAGCCAGCGCGAAGTCGAGCTCGCGTTCCAGCTCGTACACGGAGCGTTGGTGGGTGGTCAGGATCGAGAAGAGCAGGACGCGCAGATCGGCGGCGGAGAGCGGTCGGACCTGCAGCGGGTGCAGCTGGCCGGAGATCCGGAAGATCGGCGGTCGACCGACGGTGAGGTGCAGGTCGGAGGCCCCCTTCTCGAGGGCGAGCCCGAGCAGCGCCTTCATGTCGAGGCCGCTGATCGTCTCCAAGCCGGCTTCGCCCTGGAACGACTTCACTCCCGTGCTCATCCCCTGTGCGGCGAGGGCGAACTCGTCGGGATTGCTCGCGTACGCCTTGCCGATCTCGAAGGAAATGGCTCCGCTGGCGTGAAGCTGGTGGAGCGAGTCGTTGAAGGTCTGCATGCCGGGCCCGCTCGTAGCCCGCATCATGTCCACCATCTCCTCGACGCGTTGCTCCTGGATCAGGCGTTTCACACCCGGAGTGACGGTGAGGATCTCGGTGGCGAGGACCCGGCCCTTGCCGTCGTCGCGCGGGATCAACCGCTGCGAGACGACGCCCTGCAGCGACATCGACAGGTCCATCGCCGCCTGGGAGCGGAGATGCTCCGGAAAGTAGCTGAGGATGCGCTGCAGGGTCTGGGTGGCGTCGATGGTGTGCAGTGTCGCGAACACGAGGTGTCCGGTCAGGGCCGCGGACAACGCGACCTGCATCGTGTCCAGATCGCGCATCTCGCCGACGAGAATCACGTCCGGACTCTGACGCACGACCTCGCGGAGCGCCGTGTGGAAGCTCTCGGTGTCGCTGCCCACCTCGCGCTGGGTGATCCGCCCGCGGACGTCATTGTGCGTGAACTCGATCGGGTCCTCGATCGTGACGATGTGAACACGCCGAGTCGAGTTGATTCGGTGCAGCAGGGCCGCCAGGGTCGTGGTTTTCCCGCTACCGGTCGCTCCGGTGACGAGGACGAGACCGCGGGAAAGGTCCACGAAGTCGGCGACCACCGGCGGCAGACCGAGCGCGTCGAGATCGAGCCGACCGCTGGGCAGCGCACGAGCGACGAACGAGACCGCGCCGCGCTGGCGCGCGAAGTTGAACCGAAAGCGCTGTCCGTCGGCGAGGGAGTAGCCGACGTCGACGTCACCGGTCTCCTCGAAGAGCCGCCGAGCGCGCTCGGACAGCACGGTGGCCATCGCCGACCGCATGTCCGCGGTGGTGGTCGCCGGAAGGTCGACGGGCACGACGGCCCCGTTGACCCTCGCGGCAGGGCGCCGCCCTTCGCACACGAAGATGTCGGAGGCGTCCCACGAGTCCATCGAGGAGAGCAGCCGCCGAATCACCGCGCTGGAGTCGTCGCTCATGGGGGTGTCTCGGAGCTGGGACGCCCCTCGCCGGAGACGTCGTTGAGTCGATCGAAGCGTTCGGTGCCGATCGCGATGAACAGCCCGTGACAGTGGGCGTGGTCGAGTCCGTCAGCGCCGATGAGCCGGCCCCGCGCCTCGATCTTACGGCCGTCGACGCACTCGACCCAGGCCTCGGCGAGTGCCACCTGGAGGAGCGGCACCATGGCTTTGAGATCGATCGTGAACCGCGCGAGGACCACGGCGTGCCCCTCGGCCCAGACCGCGGCGCCCATCGCCTCGTCGAGGACGGCCATGATCGCGCCGCCGTGCGCGTGGGACGGCGGTCCCTCGGCTCCTGGCCCGAACCAGGCCTTGGCGACCAGATGCGGAGCTTCCGGCCGCCGAAAGAAGCGCATCGTCAGTCCATCGCCGGACGGGTCCCGGACGAGCGACCGGTCGCGCGGAATCCGCTCCAGAGGGTCGCAGGGTTCCCAGGTCGCTTCGGGACCCAGGAGCTGCTCAAGAACCGAAGTGTTCAATGGACTGCACATTCGCCTCCCAGTTCCCGCCGTCGAACGCCTCGATGTCGAAGCGGTCGATCGGCGTCCCGTCCAGGCAACGAACGTTGACGTCGATCGCGTCGGGGTGGGAGCGGGGAACGTAGAAGGAGTGGATGCCGCAGGTGCGGCAGAAGTGGTGGGCGGCGACACCGGTGTTGAATCGGTAGGTCGCGAGCGCCGACTCGTCGGTGGTCAGTACGAAGCGTTCCTGCGGCACGATCAGATGCAGGAATCCCTTCATCGTGCAGATCGAGCAGTTGCAGTCGACGACGCGCCAATCCCTCACCTCGACGCGAAACCGCACCGCACCGCAGTGGCAGCCGCCTTCGAGGATTTGGGAGTCGTCGGTCATCGCCTCGCCTGGAGCGTTCAGATCGTACCACGCGACGCGAGGCGATGCGACGGTGGGGGTAGGCGAGCCGCCCCGGGTCGCTGGGTCGGGAGTCTCCGGACCGCGGGCCGTGAGGCCGGGCGGGGGTGCCGATCTGTCCGGGTCCGCGGACGACCCGGGTGAGGCGGTCAGCCGATCGCGTCGTTCCCGACTTCACCGGTGCGAATTCGGATACACCGCTCGAGCGGCACGACGAAGATCTTGCCGTCGCCGATCTTGCCGGTGCGGGCGCCGCTGATGACCGCTTCGACCGCGCGCTCGACGAAGTCGTCGTTGACGGCGCATTCGACGCGGACCTTCTTCAGCAGATTCACCTCGAGCTCGGCGCCGCGGTAGGACTCCTGGTAGCCGCCCTGGGACCCGGCGCCGACGGCGGTGGTGACGGACATGCGCCAGACCTCGGCCTCGGCGAGCGCGCGCTTGACGGCCGGCAGTCTCTCCGGCTGGACGTAGGCGATGATGAGCTTCATGGCTGGTTTCTCCGTCAGTTGCTCGTGAAGATCTGGAATCCGGCGTAGGCCTCCTGCGCGTGCTCGCCGATGTCGAGGCCGCGGAGCTCCTCCTCCTCGTCGACCCGCAGGCCGAGTGTCTTGTCGAGGACGAAGAAGAGGACGAACGCGGCGCCGAAGCAGAAGACGCCGGTGGCGCCGACGCCGACCGCCTGGGCGACGATGTCCTTGCCCTCTCCGAAGATGCCGACGGCGAGCGTTCCCCAGGCGCCGCAGACGAGGTGCACGGAGATGGCGCCGACGGGGTCGTCGAGGCGCATGCGGTCGAAGAAGATGACGGAGAATACGACGATGACGCCGGCCACGGCGCCAATCACGATCGAAGACATCGGGCTGACGCAGTCGGCGCCGGCGGTGATGCCGACCAGACCGGCGAGCGCGCCGTTGAGCACCATCGTGAGGTCCGGTTTGTGTTGGAAGGCCCAGGACGCGGCCATGGCGGCGATGACCCCGGCGGCGGCGGCGAGGGTCGTGGTCACGAAGACCAGCGAGACGGCTGCGGGATCCGCGGAGAGCACCGAGCCGCCATTGAAGCCGAACCAGCCGAACCAGAGCAGGAACATCCCGACGGTGGCGAGCGGCAGGTTGTGGCCCATGATGGGGTAGATCGTGCCGTTGACGTACTTGCCCGCCCGCGGTCCGAGCACGATCACCCCGGCGAGCGCGGCCCAGCCGCCGACCGAGTGAACGAGGGTGGAGCCGGCAAAGTCGTGAAAACCGCGCTCGGCGAGCCATCCGCCACCCCAATGCCACATGCCGACGATGGGGTAGATGGTCGCGACGTAGAGGGCCGAGAAGATCAGGAACGTGTGGAGTTTCACGCGCTCGGCAACCGCGCCGGAGACGATGGTCGCGGCGGTGGCGGCGAACATCGCCTGGAAGATGAAGTCGGTCCAGTAGGTGTAGCCCGGGTTGTAGGCCGTCGTGAGGTCGGCGGGGGAAGCCGACACTCCGAAGCCGGCGAACCCGAAGACGCCGCCGGCGGCCGCTTCGCCGGGATACATGAGGTTGAATCCCATCGCGGCGTAGGTCAGGACGCCGATGGCGACGATGCACACGTTCTTGAACAGGATGTTGACCGTGTTCTTGGCGCGCGTGAGGCCGGACTCGAGCATCGCGAAGCCCAGGTGCATCATGAAGACCAGGAAGGTCGAGACGAGCATCCAGGTGTTGTTGACGACGAAGAGTACGTCGTCGGGCGACAGCGAAGCGGCCGCTTCTTCCTGGGCAAACGCCGGCGCGGCGAAGAGCGCTGGCCCCAGGACGGCGAGAGCGAGTGGCAGCAGGAATCTCATGCGTGGCACGGGGTCGTGAGAGGAGCGCTGCGGAGTGGCGCAGTCGAGCCCCCCCTTGTGCAACCGCCGTGCCACCCTGACGCAATGCGCCATTCCCGGCCGTAGTACCAACATCGTGGCCTCGGGACTCTCCTCTCTCGTCGTCAGTGATAGAGCGCGAGACTACCGATTTGTAGGATGCGACACTGGAATCCTACGAATTGGTAGGAAGCACACTAGCGGCCCTTGAAGCGCCTCGGCTCGATCCCGTGCTTGCGAACCCGCAGTCCCATGATGCGTTCCGTGACTCCGAGGAGCGCGCCGGCGCGGGTCATGTTGCCGCGGGTCGACTTGAGCGCGTCGAGGATCAGCGTGCGCTCGAGGTTGTCGAGCTTGTTCTGCAGCGTGCCCTCGAAGTCGGTGCCGCTGGCCTCGGCCGTCTGCAGGCTCGGCGGCAGATGGTGACCGTGGACGACGTCGTCGGTCGACAGCAGCACGGCCCGCTCGATGACGTTCTCCAGCTCGCGCACGTTGCCCGGCCAGTGGTAGGCGCCGAGCATGTCGAGGGCCGAGGTCGCGATTCGGCGGACGTTCTTCAGGTGCGCCTTGTTGTACCGAGCGACGAAGTGGTCGGCGAGCACGATCGCGTCGCCGCGTCGCTCGCGCAGCGGCGGCACCCGGATCGGGAACACGTTGAGCCGGTAGTAGAGGTCGAGTCGGAACTCCCCGCGATCGATCAGCTCCTCGAGATCTCGGCTCGTCGCCGCGATGACCCGAACGTCGATCGGGACGGTCCGCGTTCCTCCCACGCGCTCGAACTCGCGCTCCTGCAACACGCGCAACAGCTTGACCTGCGACCCCGCGGTGAGCTCCCCGACCTCGTCGAGGAAGATCGTGCCGCCGTCGGCGAGCTCGAAGCGGCCCTTGCGTTGGGCGGTCGCTCCGGTGAACGCACCGCGCTCGTGCCCGAAGAGCTCGCTCTCGACGACGCCTTCGGGGAGCGCGCCGCAGTTCACACGGATGATCGGCCGCTCGGCGCGGTCGCTGGCGAAGTGGATCGCGTTGGCGATCAACTCCTTGCCCGTTCCGCTCTCTCCGAGGATCAAGACCGACGTCGTCGTCGCGGCGACCTGGCCGATCAGGTCGTAGACCGCGCGCATGGGTTTCGACCGGCCGATGATGTTGTCCGGCCGATACCGCGTGCCGAGCGACCGCTTGAGCCGGGAGTTCTCCTCGAGCTGCCGCCGCGCTTCGGTGGCTGCCCGCCGACGGAGGCTCACGCCCTGGGAGACCAGCGCGCCGAGGATCTGGAGCAGGCGCACGTCGTCGGTGAGGTCGACGTCCTCGTTGTGGTGGCGATCGGCGCTCATCGCACCGATCGCCTCGCGACCGATCGTCAGCGGGACGCACACGAAGGAGAAGTCGCCCCGACGCAGCTTTCGGCGGGCCCCGGTCCGGTTGAGGAAGGCCTCGTGCTCCGACACGCGCTCGACGACCATCGGGAGCCCCGACTCCACGACCTGGCCCGTGACACCCTCGCCGAGCTGATACCGGCCGCGTTCCTGCTCGCTCGTCGACAGGCCGAACGCCTCCTCGATGAAGATCTCGTGGGTCTCCGGATCCAAGAGCGTGATCGTCGCCCGCATCAGCGTCGTCTGCTCGACGACGATCCGGAGCACCGTGCTGACCGCCTCGTGCAGATCCCGACTCTCGTTCAGCGTCTGCGCGACCGTGTGCAGGAGGCGAAGCTCCGCTGCTTCTCGCGTGGCGTCGCCGAGATTCGATGGGGTCATCGGGCTCTCCGAGGGTGGCGAAACTCCCCTATACCCCAAATCCTACGAAAATGTACGGATCGCGAATCCGACTCAGTCGACCCAGCCGTGAAGGCGTTCGAGTGACAGGATCCGATCGCGCACCGCGCCCGGACCGATCTCGACGTCCGGCGCCGCCTCACCGCTCAGCACCCCGGCGCAGGCACGCACGGACGACGACAGCGCGTCGAGGTCGTACCCGCCCTCGAGCACCAGCGCGACGCGCCCATCGGCAAAGCGTCGGGCCGCAGACGTCACCTGCGCGCACATCTGGGCATACCCGGCCGTCGTCACCGCCATGCCGGCCAACGGGTCGTCGACATGCCCGTCGAATCCCGCCGAGACCAGCACCAGATCGGGCGAGAAACGCTCCATCGCGCGCGGCACGGTTGCCTCGACCGCGGCCAGCCACGTCGAGTCGCCGCTGCCCCCCGGCAGCGGCATGTTCACCGTCGTCCCGACCCCGGGCCCGCGACCGCGCTCGTTCAACCTCCCGGTGCCCGGATAGATCCACTCCTGAAAGAGATTGAGGACCAGCACGTCGGCTCGCTCCTCGAAGATGTGCTGCGTGCCGTTTCCGTGGTGCACGTCCCAATCGACGATCATCACCCGCCGGCAGCCGAGCTCGGCGAGGGCGTGTTCGGCGGCGATCGCGATGTTGTCGAAGAGGCAGAACCCCATGGCAACCGCCGACTCTGCGTGATGGCCCGGCGGGCGGACCAGCGCGAACGCCGGCTCTCCCGGGCCCCCGTCGGCTCCCATCGCGATCTCCGCGGCACGCACGGAAGCGCCGGCGGCGAGCCGTGCTGCCGCGATGCTCCCCGGCGAAACCGCGGTGTCGGCGTCGAGCCTGGCTGTTCGGCCCTCCAGTGCGAGAATCCTCGCAACGTAATCCGGGTCGTGGCAACGCTCGATGCTGGCGTCCGGTGCCGGGGGAGGATCGACCCAGCGAGCGTTCGGTGGGGGGTCGCGCTCCAGACGGTCCAGAATCGCGGCGAGGCGGTCCGGCCGCTCCGGATGGCCGAAGCCGGCATCGTGCTCCAGCATCCGACGGTCGGTGATCAGGGCGGTCATCAGGGTCCGAAACGAGGGCGATTGCTACTGTCTGCCCTATTGCCGCGGCGCCGCCAATGGTATGACGGCGCCAGTAACGCACGCAGCGACCGGTGAACCGCTCCGGACGGCTCCGGAGCCCGAACGCTCAGAGAGGCAGGCATGCGCGCGATCCTGGTGCACGATGACGGGTCTCTGGAGTGGGGCACGACCGACCGGCCGGAGATCGGCCCGGACCAGGTCCTGCTTCGCTCGGCCGCGACGGCGGTGAACCGCGCCGACCTCTTGCAACGCAAGGGTCTGTACCCCGTGCCGCCGGGGGCGAGCCCGATCCTGGGCCTCGAGGTCGCGGGAGTGATCACCGAGGCCGGAAGCGCGGTCGACGGTTGGCGGGTCGGTCAGGAGGCCTGCGCCCTCCTCGAGGGTGGCGGCTACGCCGAGCTCGTCGCCGTCGACGCCTCGATGCTGCTGCCGGTGCCCAAACGACTGACCGCCGTCGAGGCAGCCGCGTTGCCAGAGGTGCTGTACACCGCGTTCCTCAACGTGTTCCTCGAGCCGACCATCCAACCGGGAGAGAGCGTGCTGGTGCACGCCGCCGCGTCCGGCGTCGGCACCGCGGCCACCCAGCTCTGCCGCGCGTTCGGCCACCGCTGCCTCGCGACGACGAGCACCGGGAAGCTCGACCGCGTCCGGGAGCTCGGCGCCGACACCGTGATCGACCGGCAGGAGGAGGACTTCGTCGACGTCGTCCGCCGCGTGACCGGCGGCCGAGGAGTCGACGTGATCCTCGACCCGGTCGGCGGGGCTTACCTGACCCGGAACGTAGCGGCGCTCGCCCGCGGCGGCCGACTGGTCAACATCGGGCTGCTCGGCGGCGCCAAGGCGGAGCTGCCGATCGGCCTGCTACTG
Source organism: uncultured Myxococcales bacterium (assembly GCA_964520965.1). GTDB lineage: Bacteria > Myxococcota_A > Bradymonadia > REDH01 > REDH01 > CAZFPM01. The sequence continues at coordinate 4,483 of CAZFPM010000176.1, read as the reverse complement.
ACCCGCCGCCTGCGCGTGATCGGCTCGGTGCTTCGAAGTCGGTCGCGGGCCGAAAAGGTCGAGATCACGGCAGCGCTGCTCGAACGCGCGTGGCCGCTCGTAACGAGCGGCGGGGTGTCGCCGGTGATCCACGCGACGATGCCGATCGACCGGGCCGACGAGGCCCACGGCATGCTCCGTCGCAACGAGACCGTCGGCAAGGTGGTGTTGACCTTCCCCGGCTGAGTCGCGCACTGCGACGGATCGACGGCGGGCCGACCTCGCCAGCCGTCGGCGGCTGATGGTCGCGCGGTCCGGACCGGCTTCGCCGACCTCCTCCCACCGGCGATCCCCGTATGGTATTGCCAGCAGCCACGAGGACATCGGCCGAGCACCCGAGCACCCGTGCGCAGAACATCCATCCGCCCCTTGTGGTTCGCCGCTGCCGCCCTGGCGTGCTGGGCGACCGCATGCGGGCAGAGCGGAACCCCCGACATGCCGGCCGAGTCGGCGACGCCGGCCTCCGCGGCGACCGTCGACCCGGCCGCGCGGTGCGGCGGTCCCGACGATTGCGCGGCCGGGGTCTGCTCGAACGGCCACTGCCTCGACCCCCGGTGCGACGACGGCGTCCGCAACGGAGACGAAGTCGATGTCGACTGCGGGGGCTCCTGCGCCAGCTGCAACAACGGGCGACGGTGCCGTGACGCGGGCGATTGTGCGTCGACCCTCTGCGTCGAGGGGCGCTGCCTCGAACCGACCTGTCTCGACGGCGTGCTCGGCCACGGAGAGTCCGGACCCGACTGCGGGGGACCTTGCCTTCCCTGCGACGACGATCTGCCCTGCCGCCTGGGAGACGACTGCCGCAGCGGTGTGTGCGAATACTCGATCTGCCGGACCGCGACGTGCTGGGACGGCGTCCGCAACGGAGACGAAACCGACACCGATTGCGGAGACACCTGCGAGCCGTGCCGCGCCGGACACGGCTGCCGCGCCGCCGCTGACTGCGTCACCGGGGTGTGCGAGGACGAAGCCTGCCGGCCCGCCTCGTGCGACGATGGCGTCCGCAACGGAGACGAGATCGACACCGATTGCGGTGGCAGCTGCCGTACCTGTCCGGCCGGCCCGTGCGTGTCCGCCGCGGACTGCGGCGGGCGGGCCTGTCACGAGGGCGTCTGCGCCCCGCCGGCGTGCGACGACGCCACGCAAAACGGGGTCGAGTCCGACATCGACTGCGGTGGATCGGCTTGCCGGCCCTGTGCCGTGGGCAGCGGCTGCCGGTCGCACACCGACTGCGAGACCGGCGTGTGCGCGGGTGGAACGTGCGCCGCGCCCTCCTGCGGCGACCGGACCGTCAACGGCAGCGAGAGCGATCTCGACTGCGGCGGCGATTGCGGGGCGTGTGCCATCGGCCGCGGTTGCCGTCGCGGCAACGATTGCGCCACCGGGGTGTGCCGCGAAGGGTCTTGCGCCGCGCCAACGTGTGGTGACGACGTGCACAACGGGGACGAGACCGACGCCGACTGTGGCGGACCGGCGTGCGAGGCATGCCCGGTGGGCGCCGCCTGTCGCCGCCGGCACGACTGCGTGACGGACACCTGCCCCGCCGGAATCTGTCGCGCGGCGGCGTGCGACGATGGCGTGCGCAATGGAGACGAGACCGACACCGACTGCGGCGGGAGCTGCGACATCTGCCCGATCGCGGCGCGGTGCGAGGCGGCGAGCGAGTGCGCATCCGGCGCCTGCCGAGGCGGTCTGTGCCGTTCGCCTGCCTGCGACGACGGGGTCCACAACGGCGGTGAGACCGACACCGATTGCGGAGGCGAGTGCGCGCCGTGCCGCGCCGGCCGCCAGTGCCGGGCGCCCGACGACTGCCTCACCCGCGTCTGCGTCGACGGCACCTGCCGCGACGCGAGCTGCGGCGACGGCGTGCGCGCCGACGCAGAGTCGGACGTCGACTGCGGCGGACCGTGCGCGCCGTGCGAGGTCGCGCTTCGATGTCGCGACGGGGATGACTGCGCGTCTGCCGTATGCACGGTCGGACGTTGCGTCGCGGCGGCCTGCGACGACGGCACGCGCAACCAGGGCGAGACCGACGCCGATTGCGGGGGGCCCTGCGCGCCGTGCGTCGAGTCCCGGGCCTGCGACGGCGACGACGACTGCAACAGCGGTGTGTGTCGAGACCAACGATGCCGACGACCGGTCTGCGACGACGAGGTTCGCAACGGCGACGAGACCGATGTCGACTGCGGCGGGAGCTGTGCCCCGTGTGTCGACGGGTCCGTCTGCCGGGCAGCTCCGGACTGCGTCAGCCGTCAGTGTGTCGACGCGGCGTGCGCGGCGTCGGCCTGCGACGACGGCGTTCGCAACGGCAACGAGACCGACATCGACTGCGGCGGAAGCTGCGACGACTGCGCCGATGGAGGCGCCTGCGACGACAACGACGACTGCACGGGTCGGGTCTGCGACGAGGGCGTGTGCCAGGTGCCGAGCTGTCGTGACGGAACACCCAACGGCGACGAGACCGACACCGACTGCGGCGGGCCCTGCCAACCCTGCTCGCCGAGCGCGACGTGCCGAGTCGCCGCGGATTGCGTGAGCGGCGTCTGCCGCGACGGAGCGTGCCGCGACGACGACTGTGGCGACGAGGTTCTCAACGGCCTCGAGACCGATGTCGACTGCGGCGGTGCGACGTGCTCCCCCTGCGCCATCGAGCGCCGGTGCACCGCGGGCCCGGACTGCGCGAGCGGCGTCTGCCGCGATGGTGCATGCGCCGAGCCCGCCTGTGACGACGGGGTGCGAAATGGAGACGAGCCGGAGATCGACTGCGGCGGCTCCTGTCCGCGAGCCTGCAGCGACGGGGGCGCGTGCGAGCGGTCGTCGGATTGCGCGAGCCACGTGTGCCGCGACGGCACCTGCCACGTGTCCACCTGCGACGACGGCGCCCACAACGGCCTCGAGACCGATGCCGATTGCGGCGGCCCGTGCGCCGCCTGCGCCGACGGCGCTGCGTGCGCGGACCGGTCCGATTGCCGGTCCGGGGTGTGCGTCGGGGAGACCTGCGCCGCGCCACGGTGCGACGATGGCGTGCGCAACGACGCCGAAGCAGGCCCGGACTGCGGCGGCCCATGCCCGCCGTGTGCCGACGACGTGTCCTGTCGCCGGGGAGAGGATTGCGTCAGCCGGGTCTGCGTCGAAGGTACATGTCGCACGGCCGCCTGTACGGACGGCGTGCACAACGGTTCCGAGGTCGACTCCGACTGCGGCGGCGATTGCGGGCCCTGCGCGGATTGGGCCGATTGCCTGCGGGCCTCGGGCTGCGGTTCCGGCGTGTGCGCCGAGGGTATCTGCGTCGCCGCCAGTTGTGGCGACGGGGTACGCAACGGCGCCGAGTCGGACGTGGACTGCGGCGGCGACTGCGAAGCGTGCGCCGACGGGCAAGCATGTACCGAAGGCCGCGAGTGCGAGAGCCGGCTTTGCACCTCCGGGTCGTGCGCGGGCGGCGGTTGCTTCGACGGCGTGCGGAATCGCGACGAGACGGGCGCTGATTGCGGCGGATCCTGCCCGCCATGCGAGCCCGGCGAGGCCTGTCGCGATGCCGGCGATTGCGCGACCGGTGTCTGCGACGGAGGGGTTTGTGCCGCGCCGGCATGCGACGACGGCGTCCGGAACGGACTCGAGACCGGTCCTGACTGCGGCGGCACGTGCGCGACATGCGACACCGGCATCGCCTGCGCCGAGTCGCGAGATTGCGCCTCCCGATACTGCGCTGACGGCACATGTACGTACGCGGGCAGCTGCCAACAGCTCCGGGACGGGGGGGCGACGGCGTCGGGCGTCTATTCGCTGGCGCTCGACCGGAACGAAGCGGTCGAGAGCTACTGCGACATGGAGACGAACGACCGGGGATGGACGTTGATCTCCGTGGTTCGCGGAGACGAGGGCGGGCTGATCGTCGACGACGACGCGTTCTGCGCTCGTCTCTCCGGCAGCGACGGTTGCAAGGGACACATGCCCCCCGATCGCGTCTCTGCGGATCGGGAGATCCTCGTCCTGGATCTCTCCAGCGGCGATTGGGCGGTGCTGACGGGCTGGTCCGGGTCGGCGACGAGTGCCCTCCGCTTCTTGTCCGGAGAGCGATCGATCCCGGCCGGCCCCGGCTGCGACGGGGCCTGCAGTGACCGGGAGGCGGACCCGGATCTGCGCGTCCGTGCGACCTCCGGGTACGCCCTCGCCGCGGGCTCGTTGACCCAGTGGTGGCGTCACGGGGGCGTCTGGATCGGCACCGGTCCGTCACCCGGACAGCCGTGCGGCGGCGTGCTCGCATCGGGCTACCTCGTCGCCCACGGCCTCTTCGAACGGAGCGACGCTGCCGGCTGTGCCCACCTCCGCACGGCCGGCCCACAAGCGATCTTCTGGCGCTAGAACGCTGGCTCTGAATCGATTGTTGACTTATTTGGTAGGGAACATAAACCTTCGGGGTACCGAGTGCTGTGCGCTCGGAGAC
>CAZFPM010000175.1:11164-13550 GCA_964520965.1 uncultured Myxococcales bacterium | reverse complement strand
CAACCGACGACGCGCGCTGCGACCGCCAGCCAGAGTCCGGCGCCGCCGGGGGGGGGGGGGCGCCCTGGTTCTCGATTCGTCACGATGCTCTCGGGGTCCAGTGCGGCGCGCCGCCGCTTCGGAGGCCCGGCACGGTGCCATGGCAACGATCAAGCCCTCCCTTGCACGATTCGCGACACGGCGCCAGCCCGGAACGTGTTTCTCATGGATCCGAGCGGGGCAATCGCCAGGCTGGGTTGGTCGGTATGACCCCGCCGACACTGGACTTCTCCCGTGCAGGCGAGTGCGTCACCCACAAATACCGATCGGTCGGTGTCAGAGCAGCTTCTCCAGCGCCAGAATCGCGCGCTCCTCGGCGAAGCCGATCTGTTGCAGCACGTCGTACATCTCGTGCTCCGGGTCGACGTGCTCGAGGGCCGTGCGGTAGCCGGCGCAGGCGTGCTTCTCGGTCTTCAGCGCCTCGACGAGCATCACGTTGTAGTCGGTCGTGTGCACGATGGGGGTCGGATCCGGCGTCCGCACGGCCTCGCCACCGAGCCCGGCGATGGCGTCCCTCACCTGGGTCGCGTGGACGACGGACTCCGCCGACTCGGCCGTGAAGTAGGGTGCCAGGTGCAGCCGGAGGATGCCCTTCACGTACGCGGCGTAGTGGGCGTACACGTTCTGGGCGCGGAGCTCCCAGGCGAGGAGTCCGTTCAGGTGCTCGATCAGGCCGGCGTGGTCGGTCATCACCCTCAGGGGTCGGGGGGCGTCGGGGGCGCGATCCTCGACCCTCGAACGGAGCCCGTCAACGGCGACGTGGCGCGGGTGATCGCATCGGACTGCTTCCCGGGGGAGCTCCGTTCTCCAGGGGGCGGCGGTGGCGAGGTCGCAGGACCCCACAGAGGAGCAGCGCGACGACGCCGATGGTTCCCGTTCGCGAGCCCGAGACAGCGCAACCGCGCCGTGCCGGAGGATGATCGGACGCGAGGGTGTAGAGGTGGATCACGGGGGGGTGGGCGCCGTCGGAGCCCTCGGCGCCGCCTTCGGAGTCAACGCCAGAACCTCCGTCGGTAGTGGCGTCGCGCGGGCCGTCAGCTACGGACGAATCCTCCGCTGCGGACGAGTCCACGTCGGGCGGATCGGTGTCGCCCGGGGTGGACGCGTCGCGCGTGCCCGCGTCGGCCGTATCGGCCCCGCCTTCGTCGGTGGTCGCGTCCTCGGTGGTCGCGTCGGCGGGCGTCGCGTCGGCGGGGATCGCGTCGTCGCTGGCGTCGACCGTTCCCGCATCGTGCACGCCGGCGTCACCACCGGTGTCCTCTGCCCCGGTGTCGGGTTCCGGGTCGGCACCGCCGGAGCCGGGCGGGCAGGCGCCGATTGGGAATCCTTCGACGGGTGACCATCCCAGGCGGGTCTTGGTCGCCGCCCCGTAGACGCCGTCCTCGGCGACGAGATCGTCGGGGTTGTTGCGGTTCCACAGGCGTTGGAACGCGGTGATGGACAGGCGCTTCAGCTCCTCGCTCTCCGCCCGATAGGCGGCCGTGGAGCGGAGCTCGAAGTGGGGGTTGTCCGTCGGGATCGGGTGTTCGAATCCATGGTCCAGGAGAATGTCCCACCAATAGGACCAATGCCGGACGTCGATCGCGCGTCCCCCCTGGTGGTTCGACCTTCCGGGGATGGCCGCATCGAAGCCAGCGTCGCAGTTCTCGTTGTACCATCGCGAGTAGTACTGCATCGCGATGTCGCGGTACCCGGCCGTGATCGAGATGAAGTCGTCGGCCGAGGTCGCTGCTTCGTGCAGAGCGGCGACGACCTCCGGTCTGATCGCGTGAGGTTGGGGACCGTCGGGCCAGATGCAGCCGGAGCCCCGGCAAGCGTCGTAGAACTCCAGCCACGTGTCATCGAGACAGCGGAGCTCCTCGACGAGCTGCAGGCTGATCCCCTCGACGAGGGACGCCGGGTATTCGAATCCGCTGTCGCAGCGTCGGGCGTTCTCGAGCGCCAGCTCCTGCAACGTGGTCTCGTAGCGCTCCGACGGGAGCGGGCTGTCGACGGCGCAGGCCGCCGTGACCCCGAAGAGGAAGGCGGCAATGACGAAGCGGGATCGCATTGGATTCGATCGTCTCCTGGAGGTCGAGCGCGAGCGCGCGCCCGGACGCTCCCGGGTCCTCGCGCGCATCGGCAGATCGCGGCGGCGACTCCGCCACCGACGTTGCTGCACGATAGCACCGTTTCGCGCAGCAGGCGTGCGGGTCGACTGGCGCCGTGGGCGAGCGCATGCCGGGTACCTCGACACGGTCGTCGGCCTGCAGTGCCACGGGATTCCGCTGTCTTCCGTGCGGGGGGGGGGTCACCTTCCGTACGGACACCCGGTCTGATACGATACCACCCGCGAGCGCAACCCATG
>CAZFPM010000175.1:0-11154 GCA_964520965.1 uncultured Myxococcales bacterium | reverse complement strand
GGCTGCTCAGGAACGCGCGTCAATGAGACGAATCACCTTCTTCGGCAAGGGAGGTATCGGGAAGTCGACGGTGTCGTCTGCCATGGCCACCCTCTTCCAGGAGAGCGGTGCACGCGTCCTCCACGTCGGTTGCGACCCGAAGCACGACTCTCATATCCGGCACGGCCCGCGGGTGCCGGTGCCGACGGTGATGGACGAGTTCGTCCGGCTCTCGGGCACGATGGGCCCGGACGAGTTCGACCAGTCGATCGTCACGGACACCGAGACGGGTGTCCACGTGATCGAGGCCGGAGGTCCGGAGCCGGGCATGGGTTGTGCGGGCCGCGCGGTTGCGTTGATGTTGGACCTGCTCGACCGCTCGAAGGCGATCCGTGAGGATCGTTACGACGTGGTGGTACTCGACGTGCTCGGCGACGTTGTGTGCGGAGGTTTCGCGACGCCGCTCCGGTCTCCGGTGCCTTCCGACGTGTGTCTCGTCACATCGGAAGATTTCATGTCGCTCTACGCAGCCAACAACATCGCGAAGGGGTTGAGCAACCTGACGACCGTGGGTCAATCTCGACTGATCGGGGTCATTGGGAATCGCATACATAGCGACCTCGGCCTTGCCGCCGTCGAGCGCTTCGCGTCGATGATCGAGAGCCGAGTGCTCGGCGTGCTTCCGTACAGCGACTCCGTGCTCCTGGCCGATGCCGAGGGCACCCCACTCGACCTGCTCGAGCCCGACTCCGACTGGAGCCGCGCGTGCCGCAAGACGTTCGAGACGATGGCGGACGCGGATGCGCACCAACGTGTGGTTCCGGCTCCACTGACCGACGAAGACCTGCGGGGGATCTTCACACACATTCGGCAAGACGTGTCATGAGCGAGACCCCTCCGAGCCGGGGACCGACCCCCGACGGCCGAAATGGCACTGACGCGCGGCCGACGGACCGGAGCACACGACGCGGCATCGACGTTTGCTTTGCCGAGATCGCAGCGCGCATCTCCGACGCTGGCGTCCAGTGCACGGCCAGCTCGGTCGAAGGTGGCCGTCTCCGGTACGACAGGCCCGAAGGCTCGGGTCGCATCGTCATCTGTGCGGCCGACGACAGGCCCGCATCGGGGCCGTCTCGCGTCCTCGGACCCGTGCAGATCACGCTGGCCGGAGCGGATGGCGACCCGAACGCCGCAGAGGCGGTCCTCGACGCCGCGGCCGGCGCCGTCGAGGCGGTCGGAACCGATGATCTGGAGCATTGGCTCGCCGGCGCCTGGACGCGACGTGACGAAGTCGTGCCGAACCGAGAGTCGGCGCTCGACTTCTTCGGGCACGACATCGGCCTGGAGAGCCCGTTCTGGGGAAGCTGGCAGCTCGCCGACATCGAGCCGAGCCCCAACGGATTCTGGCTCGACTTCCGCGCCGACGACCGGTCGACCCGCGTGTCGCTCGCACAGACGGCGCTCCCGGACCACGTGGCGATCGAGACCCCCATCGGCCACTTCTCCGTAGAGGAAGTCGGCGACGACCCGCTGCTCGCCGGCTTGACCCGGGCCCTGCGCTTCGTCGCCGCCCGGCTCCAGGCGGCGGACCTGCGGTGGGGCCAACCCACCGACGACCCGCCCGACCCCGACCGCGAACCCGAGGATTGGTCCGACGACGCCGACCGGGGCGCGAGCCTCGTCGACGTGTGCTCGTACGGGCGGGGCGACCTCACCGGCGACACGGGCATCTGGCCGAGCGTGTTCTTCCGACCCTGGACCGAGCTCGACGCGCTGGGGCTGACCCTGCTGCTCGAGAACCTCGACCACGGCGCGGTGGTCGCTCACTCGGGGCTCGACTGCTCGACCGGGGGCACCACGCTCCTGTCGCGCTGTCTGTACTCCGGCCAGACCCCCTGGCGGTCCGATTGGCCGAAGCAAGACGTCTCGCTGGAGCGAGCGTTCGTCACGGGTATGGACGACGTGTCCGTCATCATGGGTGGCGAGTCCCGGATCTCCAGCGCATTGGCCGCGTCGATGTCGCCGGAGTCGTCGGCGTCGGTCCGCGTGTTCACGGCATGCGATTACCACCTGATCGGCGACGCCGTGGCTGGCGTGTGCACGCGTTGCGCGTCGATGAACGAGGCCGAAGTCGACTACGTGCCGCCGCACGTCGCTGGCTACACGGACATCTCGGACACCGACCTGTGGCACGACTTCGTCAGGCAGTGCGTCGCACGGGTGGAACCGGAGCGGCCCGCGAACCGCGTGTCGGTCAACCTGGCTGGCTACGGCGCATACCACCAGGCCGACATCGCCGAGCTCCGCCGGCTGTTGGGCGATATCGGCATCGCGGTCGACGCGGTGGTGCTGCCCTTCGCCAGCCCCGGGAGCCGCGACGTCTTTGCCTCGGCGTCGCTGACGTTGCTCTCTCCCTGGGCGCCACTGTCGCGGGTATTCGGTTCGGCGCTCGACAACGCCGATCTTCCCTACGCGAGGATCCCGTTGCCCTTCGGCGTCGGCGGCACGATGCGGTGGCTCGAGGCCGTGAACGACGCCGTGTCCGGGCCGCCGATCGGCGACGCGGTCCGCGCGCGGTGGTTGAAGGGGCTCGCCGCCCGGAGCCGCGCGTCGACGGGCGTGGGGTCGGTGGATCCGCCGCGCATCGCAGTCTGCTTCGACGCGGGAACGCTGCAGGGATTCCTGGAACCGACGACGTTCTTCGGCAGCAGCGTGCTGGAGCTGTTCGCGGACATCGACTGCGACCTGACGCTGATCGCGTTTCCGCGTTGCGCGGCCGACCAGAGCCACGACGACGACGCCATCGCCGCCGTGGAGCGTGCCGGAGCCTCGTTCGTCGCCGCAGAGGTCGACGCCGACCCGGTCGACTTCCTGACGGAGCTCGCCTTCGACGTGGTCTATTGCGAGGTCGGGCACGGAGAGTTGGCGAAGCGGTCGGGCAGTGTGCCCGTCGAGTTTCTCGACTTCCGCATGGGATTCGCCGGAGCGAAGGCGAACGAGCAGCTGCTGGCATCGTGGCGGCGCTTCTCCCTATACCGGCAATACAGCCGGTACCTCACCGATCGGCCCCACGACCGCGGGACGGAGGTCGCGTGACGGCACCCGGGGACTACTCGCTGCGCACGACGCCGACGTTCACCGGCGGGGCGTTCATGGTGGCGAACGCCATCGACGACTGTCTGCTGATCTACCGCGGCTCGACCTGCGTCGCCGAGCACGTGTGGCAAACCTTCGACGGGCACGACCTCGACCACCAGCTCGACCCGGACGTCCGCGGAGCACGGCTCGTCGTCTCCGGCGATCCCGCCTCGGCGTCCGTGATGGGCAGCCAGCACACCACGGTTCAGGCGGCCGCCACGGCCCTCGCTCGACGCGAAGCGAACGTGCTCCTGCTCGCTCAGCTGACGCGCTACGTGGTGATGGGCGAGTCCCTGAGCGCGATCGGCGGCGAGTTGGCGGCGCACTTCGATCGGCCCTGCGTCCCGCTCGACGCCACGAAGGTGAACCGTGACTTCACGGGTGCGTTCGACTTCGCGATGCAGGGCCTGGCGCGAGAGGTCGTGGAGCGCGCCCGTGACATCGACGTTCGACCCGCCGCCGCGGCCGTGATCGGATACATGCAAGCCCGTCACGGCGGGGACACCGAGGGTGACCTCGGTGAGCTGCGTCGGCTGCTCGCCGCGTTGGGCATCGACATCGAGTCGGTCTGGCTCGCCGGGGAAGCCTGGGCGGACCTCGGTCGTGCGTTGAACGCGTCGACACTGCTCGCCTTTCCCTACGGAGCCGAAGCGGCCGACATCCTGTCGACTGCGTCGGGCGCGTCGGTGGTGTCACGCCCATTGCCCGTCTCGCTCGGCGACACGATCGAGTGGCTGGAGGCGGTGGCCGAGGCCACGGATACGGGTGAGCGAGCGAAGGCGTTCATCGAGTCGGAGCTCCGGCGCATCATCCCACGGCTCGACCGGGTCGTGACGCGGAGCCTGCGCGGGAAGCGCGCCATCGTGGTGGCGACCCCGGACTGGCTGCCGGGCATCGTGCGTTGCTTCACCGAAGATCTCGGGATCGTCGTCGTGGGCGAGATCGCCCGCCAACGGCTGCCCACGGAGACGGGGTCCGAGGCACCGGCTCCGGGCGACCTCGACCGGACCTGGGACCCGAGCCTGGACAGCCTGCGACACCACGTCGAGCGAGCGCGCGAAAGCGGCGGCCTGGATTTCCTGGTCGGCAGTGCCTGGGAGCGCAGCGCGCTCGTCGGCCACTCCGACGCCCTGCCCGTCCTCGAGTTCGGCTACCCGCAGGAGCGGGCCCACTTCTTGCGGCCGACCCCGCACCTCGGCTTCGAGGGCGTGCTCACGTGGGCCAATCGCGTGTTCGACGCCGTCTCGCCACAGTCCACACGACCCCCCGAGTAAGCCATGCGTTCGAGGTGCCCCCGGTGCGACGCCTTCATGGCCGAGCCGACGCCCGTCGCGCGGAGCTGCCAACGTTGCGGCGGGTACTGGATCACGATGGATGTGGTCGCGAAGCGGACGAACGAGCCAGACGTCGCCGGCCAGCTGGCCGCGATCGCGGCGGCCGAAGCGGTGCCCGGACAGCGGCGATGCCCGGGGTGCAGGGCGGCGATGGGCGTGACGCGTTTCCGCGAGATCGAGGTCGACGTCTGCTCGCCCTGCGGGGCCGTCTTCCTCGATCCGGGGGAGGTGCGTCTGCTCGCGACCAGCCAAGCCCCCGCACCGCAGCCGCCCCCCCGGGATCCGCTCGGTGTCACGGCGGCGTCGCAGGCGGGAACCCCGCTCCTGGACACGCGCAACGACGATCGAGAGCTGGAGATGATCGGCGACTTCCTGCGCTGGGTAGCCCGGGGCGGACGGGGGAGCTGGTTCTTCTGAGCGGCTTCGCCGACAGACCGGCGCCCGTCTTCTCGAGAGGAATGCGGAGCAGACGCACGCGGTTGGCTCCGACACCGCTCCGTGCTAGCAGGCGACCGCGGTCGGCCCGGGCTCGGGTCGGCCGTGCCGCAGGCGAGCTCGCATCACCCTCCCGTCGCGATTCATGATCCCCTTCTGGTACCCCAACCCGATCGTCATCGTCCCGGACGTCATCGAGTTCCACGTCTTCGGGATCCTCGTCGGCATCGGCGTGCTGCTGGGGAGCTGGATCGCCCAGAAGCGGGCCGAGACGATGGGCCTCGACCCACGGGTGTGTGCCGACCTCGTGCTCTGGGTGGTGGTGATCGGGTTCATCGTGGCGCACCAGGTGAGCGTGTTCGCCTACTTCCCCGAGCGGGTGTTCGGCGATGCCTGCACCGCGGCGAGCGAATGCCTGATCGAGGAAGAGCAGTTCGTCTGCCAGGACAACGGGCGATGCTCGAACGGGGACTGGCTCAACGTCCTCTGGATCTGGAACGGCATCTCGTCCTACGGCGGGTTCCTGGGCGCGTTCCTCGGATTCGTGACCTTCTTCCGCATGAAGCGGATCAAGATCATCCCCGGCGTCTTCGAGCTCGTCGGGGGCAAGGACCGGCCGATCTTGAAGTACCTGGACTGCCTGATCGCGGGCTTCTCCGTGGGCTGGTTCTTCGGCCGCCTCGGTTGCTTCAGCGCCCACGATCACGTCGGGGTCGCGACGGACTTCTTCCTGGCCGTGAACTTCCCGGACGGCTGGCGGGGCGGGGTGCCTGGCTACGCGGACATCGGCGCCGCCGGTTTCACGCCGCGCATGGACCTCGGGTTCATGGAGGTGCTGTGGTGCATTCCGATCATGGCGCTCTTCTACTTCTGGGCGCGGCATCGGAAGAACCTGCGCCCGGGTTGGTACGCGGCATGGATGATCCTGCCGTACGCGCCGTACCGGTTCTACCTGGATACGCTGCGAGCTGTGGACATCTCGGGGGCCGATCGGCGGTACCTCACGTCGATCGTCGAAGCCGGCGTCACGCCGGGCCAGATCGGCTCGATCGTGCTCCTCGCGCTCGGTGTCTGGATCTGGTGGTTCGGCGGACGCCTGGCGAAGGATCCGGACTACATGGCCTGGACGGGACCGCCCGAGGAGCAGGCACGCGAGGCTCCTCCGGAGGAGTCGTCGAAATCGCCCCGGAAGAAGAAGAAGAAGCGTTCCTGAGCTTCTTCCGAGCCGATTCAACGTTCGTCGCAGAGCGGCCGCCACGTCTTGCTCGCGACTACCCCCTGCATTAGTCTGAGACCATGATCAGTGCACTCGCACCGGGGCTCCTCGTGGCTGCCCCAACGATGGGCGACCCGCGGTTCCGCAAGACGGTGATCCTGCTCGCCGAGGCCTCGGACGAGGGTGCGCTCGGATTCGTGATCAACCGCACGACTCCGTACACTTTCGGGGACCTGGCGTCGGACATCGGCTTCGACCTCGCGCCCGAGGTGACCGACGAGTCGGTCCATTATGGCGGCCCCGTCTCCCCGGAGCGGGGGTGGATTCTCTTCCGGGAGAATCCGGACGCGGCCACCGAGCGCGAGAATGTCCTCACGGTGTCGAGCGACATCCACCTGGCCGCGACCCTCGAGGTACTCGGCGAGTTCGTCACCGCGCGCACGCAGTCGCCGTTCAAGCTCTTGCTCGGTTACGCGGGGTGGGCGCCGCAGCAGCTCGAGGACGAGATCATGGCCGGCGCGTGGCTCCCACTGGCCCTCGACCCCGACCTGCTCTTCGGGGACGGCGACGACGACATCTGGGACACCGCCCTCAATCAGCTGGGGCTGACACCCGGTTCGTTCATGATGGGCGGCGGCGGAGAGGCCTGAGTCCCGGACCCCGCCATGCCCACGCTCGACCCGAGCGACATCACGATGCGCGACCCGGCCGTGATCGCTCGGCTGCTCCGCCACTGGAACGTCCTCTACGAGCGGTACTTCCGCTGTGAGCTCGAGGGTGCGGAGCATCTGCCGACGGGTCCGGCGATCTACTTCGGGAACCACTGCGGCAGCACCTGGACGGTCGAGGGAGGGCTCCTGGCCTGCGCGATCTTCAGAGAGCGTGGCCCCGACCACCCTCTCTACTTCCTCGTCCACGAGGGCCTGCTGGCGATCCCGCCCATCGGGCGACGGCTACTTCGGGTAGGCGCGGTCCTCGGAAGCCGGCCGGTCGCGCGGAAGGTCCTCCACGAGGCGGGACAGTTCGTCGTGTTTCCGGGCGGCGACCTCGACTCCCACAAGCCGTTCTCGGACCGGCACGAGGTCTCCTTCCACGGCCACACGGGCTTCATTCGCATGGCGATGGAAGAGCGCGCGCCGCTGGTTCCCTTCGCGCACGTCGGGACCCACGAGACGCTGTTCGTGCTCGCCAGCGGCAGGCGGATCGCCCGGGCGCTCGGCCTGCCCGAACGCATGCGCCTGAACGTCTTCCCCCTCATCGTGAGCTTCCCGTTCGGCTTCACCCTCGGACCGTGGTTCGCCGCGTTGCCCCTGCCGGCGAAGGTCGAGATGCGGGTGCTCGAGCCGGTGAGGCTGTGGCAGCTCGGGTGGACCGATCCGAGCGACGATACGCACGTTCGGGCGTCGCTGTCGTACCTCGAGGATCTGGTCCGTGAGGCCGTCGGCGAACTGGCGGCAAAGCGAAAGCGGGTCTTCTTCGGGTGACCTGACGGCGGACGACGCTCCGCGCGCCGCCGGCAGCGCCGAGGTCCGAGCCCGGGTCGGCGTCGGCCTGGCGGTGGGCGCACTGACGCGGACGGTGACCCGGGCGTTCCCGGTGGTGAACGTGCCCTTCGCGCTGATGATGTTCTTCTCCGGCGCGATCTACCCGCTGCCCAAGATCAAGATGTTCGAGATCAGCGGGCACGTGGTCGGGCTCTGGGACATCCTGCCGGCGACCCATGCGGTCATCGCGCTGAACAAGATCCTCTCGCTCGGCGCCGGGCTCGGCGACGTCGGCTGGGAGCTCGGCTGGCTGTCGGCGCTCTCGGCGCTCTTCTTCGGCGCCGGCGTGTGGATCTTCCACCGCATGCACCTGCGGGCGCGTTGACTTCGGGGCGGCCGCTGGCGGCGGTCGTGTCGTGACTCTCGACGATCCCGACAGCTACGCCGCGCGACTGCGGACGCGCGAGGCGCGATTACGGGCGCTCGATCGACGTTGGATCAGCGGGCCGACGTCGCGGCCCTACCGCTGGTTCGTCGCCGCATGGACCGTCGCCGTGCTCGCCCGCTTCACCCTCGTCGACCTTACGCGTGGCGGGTGGATCCTCGCTTCGATCGTGCTTGGCGTAGGGACGTTCGGACTCCTGCTCCGCGGCGGGCGGCTGTGGTGGCTGCTGTCCGCGGTCGCGCTGCTTGCGCCGCTGCTCCTGCTCCAGGATTGGATGACGCAGTCCGCCGTGATGTTGGTCGTCTCCGGATTCGGCGTTGCGACGGCCGGCGCGGACGACGACGGGGACGCCGTGCGTGACGCGGCGCGGACGTTGGTCGTGTTCACCTGCGCGGTAGACCGGCTCTGCGAGCCGGGGGCGAGATGGGATCTCGCCCTTGATGGCGGATGGCCCGGGCTTTGCGATCGGCCTGGCCCACGCCGCCCGCGAGTTGAGGCGCGGCGCGGGTTCGGGTATGCCGCTGACATCGGCACCCGCGTCGTTCACCCGCGACGCACTTCGCCCGCGAGGCCCCGATGGACCGCACACAGCACCTGATCGTCGGCGCCGGCGTCAGCGGCCTCGCGTTCGCGAACTTCGTCGACTCGGACGACTATTTGATCGTCGAGGCCGACACGGAGATCGGCGGCTACTGCAAGACGATCCGGCGCGACGGGTTCGTCTGGGACTATTCGGGCCACTTCTTCCACTTCAAGAACAAGGAGCTGGAGCAGTACCTGGTCGACCGCATGGACGACGAGGTGAAGGTCGTCACGAAGAGCACACGGATCCGCTTCGCCGATCGCCTCGTCGACTTCCCCTTCCAGAAGAACATCCACCAGCTCCCGCAGGCCGACTTCGTCGACTGCCTCTACGAGCTCTACTTCAAGGACGAGGGCAGCGACGGAAGCCCGCCGGCCAACTTCCGCGAGATGCTGCTCAGGAAGTTCGGCGCCGGCATCGCCGACCGTTTCCTGATTCCGTACAACGAAAAACTCTACGCCTGCGATCTGGCGACCCTCGATGTCGACGCGATGGGGCGCTTCTTCCCCTACGCCGACATCGACGAGATCATCCGGAACTTCAAGCAGCCGGACAACGCCTCGTACAACGCGACGTTCACCTACCCGCGCGGCGGCGCAATCCAATACGTGCACGCCCTGGCGTCGGAGGTCCCCGACGAGCGGATATCCCTCGAAGAGGCGCTGGTGTCGATCGACCTCGACCGAAAGGTCGCGACCACCACGCGCCGCGAGATCGCGTTCGAGACCCTGGTCTCCGCAGTGCCGCTCAACCGCTTCCTCCCGATGACCGGGCTCGACTACGACGCCGACGCCCTCACCTGGAACAAGGTCCTGATCTTCAACCTCGGCTTCGACCGGAAGGGGTGGAAGGACCACCACTGGATCTACTTCCCCGAACAGAAGTACCGCTTCTACCGAATCGGCTTCTACGACAACATCTTCGGGACCGACCGCATGAGCCTCTACGTCGAGATCGGGGCCCGACCGGACGAGCGGCTCGACGTCGCCGCCGAGCGGGCGCGCGTGCTCGCCGATCTGGAGACGGCCGGGGTCATCGACGGACATCGCGTGGTCGCCGAGCACAACATCGTGCTCGACCCCGCCTACGTGCACATCACGGGCGCGTCCAACGCCCTGGTCGCCGACGTCCGCGAGAGGCTCGCTGGCCGCGGGGTTTACTCGATCGGGCGTTATGGTGCGTGGACCTACTGCTCGATCGAAGACAACATGATCGAGGCCCGCGACCTCGCCCGTGCGCTGGGGACGCGATGAGCGCACGGGCCGTGGCCTGCCGGGGCCTCGCCGTCCGTCTCGCCGGGGTGCTCGTCGTCGTCGCAGCCACCTCGGCCGCCGGGTGCAACAACGCGGCCCGGGATTCCGGGGTCGTGGGCGGCACGGTAGACGCCGATTCCGGGCTGGGGCCCGACGTCGATTCCGGGACGAATGACGCCTCGTCGGGGGACACACCGGAGCCTGACGCTCCCCCGAACCTCGACACACCGTCGGCCGCCGACGCTCCGACCCCTCGGGAAGACGCCGTCGATACGGAGCCCTCCGACGCGACCCCAGACGGGTCGGTCTTCGAGGAGCAGCCGACGCAGCCGGATCTGGCCGCACCGCCGCACATGTTCCACGACATCGTGCCGCTCGCAGACGGGAACATCGGCATCCTCTGGTCATGGCGGAGCGCCGAGGAGGTGTGGTGCCCGGACTGCGAAGAGATGGACATCCCGGACGACGAATGCCCCGCGCAGTGCGCCCGGGAGCACCTCGTCTTCACGGTATCGGACCTCGAGGGCCGGGCGATCGAGTCGACCTGGACCGCGCGCACCTACGTGCGGGAGGGGTCCGGTCGCTTCCTCGGCGTCAGTCGAACCGTCGAAACCGGCGACGGGGACATCGTCGTCGCCTGGCGCATGTGCGAGGGCCCGTCCAACTGGTCGTGCCGCGCCGAGATCCAGCGCTTCTCGCGGATCGGCGAGCCGCGAACCGAACGGGTCGAGCTCTACGAGCGGCGCTATGGCGCACTTCGCATTGCCGCCCACCCGCAGACCGGGCGCGTGCTGGTGACGAGTTTCGGTGATCTCACGCTGACCCGCGGCGTCGGCGCCTTGCTGCTCGATGCAGACCTGCTCCCGATCCGCCCGTGGTGGATGTTCACGAGTCCGCTCGGTGCCGTCGCCGACGTCGCGGGGTACGCGGGAGGCTTCCTCATGGCGGCGGCGGACGACGCGCCGTCGGTCGCCGCGCCGAACTGTCCCTTCTGCGAGTCCTACATCTGCGGGCCGCACAGCGACTGCCCGGAGGGGCCGCGCTCGGAGCAGGCCGGCGTACAACTCCACGTGCTCGACGCCGATGGCCTGCCCGTGGTGCGGAGCGCGGTGCTGCAGCGGCACGACGCCGACGGGAGAGCGTCGACGTTGCATCGGGTAGCGCTCGCGGCCGAGCCCGGGTTCGATGGGCGCGCGGTGGCGGTCGCGACCGACCGTTACGATTCGGGCGTCGGTGTGGCCGCCGGCCTCTCCGGCGGCCTCGGCTGGGAGATGCTGGCGGAACACG
>CAZFPM010000174.1:0-13619 GCA_964520965.1 uncultured Myxococcales bacterium | reverse complement strand
AGCCAGGGCGTCCGCGATCGGTCCGAGCCCGAGGGCGACACCGCGATCGGCGGCATCAATCACGGACTCGAAGATCCCGAAGAAGCGGTCTTCTGGGGCAACGAGAACTACGTACGCTTCCTCGGCCGGTTCAACCTCTATGGGAAGCCGTTCCCGTTCTACATCGAAGACGAAGACGGCACGAACGAGGTCGACGAGACGCCGCCCGACATCCACACCGAGAATGGCATGGCCTGCATCGACTGCCACACGATGGCCGAGCTCCACGGCGGCGATCATATGGCGGTCCGCCGCGAGTTCGAGACCGAGGTGCGCTGCGAGTCATGCCACGGGGTGCCGGATCGGGAGATCAGCCGCGTCCAGCTGCCTTTCGTCCAGGCATCGAGCCAGGTCGGCGGCAATGCCGACAATCCTCAGATGGTCACCGTCAATGAGATCACCGGCGAGCTGCAGCAGCTCGGCAAGCTCGACGGTCAGCAACACCCGCTGACCCAGATCGCGCGCCGCATGGTGCCGGCGAACATCCCCTACAACCCGCGCATGCTGATGGGGTGCGGGCTCCACGCCGGCAGTGCGGCCTTCCGGGGGCACCTCGCCGAGTGGCTGGGGGAGACCGAGCCCGACTACGTCGACGACGCCTTCCCCGGCCTTCCTGAAGGAGCGCTGCTCCCGGACGATGTCGGCGAGCGCGACGGACGACTCGAGTGCTTCGCCTGCCACAACGCCTGGACGGTCAACTGCTACGGCTGCCACGTGGTCCGTGACGACCGACAGACGGTGACCAACCAGGTCACCGGCGAGGTGGAGGCAGGACGCATCACCAACCTCGCCATGTCCGTGGTCCCAGACGCGTTGGCCCTGGGGATCAACACGCGCGGGCGGGTGTCGCCGATGGTCGGCACGAGCATCTTCTTCACCCATCTCGACAGCAGCGGCGAGATCCTGATCGACGCCGAGCCTCTGGTCACCGTCGACGGGATGTCCGGCGATGGAAATCAGCACAACCCCGTGCACCACCACACGATCCGCCAGCAGCCGCGCGATTGTCAGGGGTGCCACCCGCGTGCCGACGGGGTGGTCGACGACACCGAAGCGCTCGCCCGCGCGACTGGATTTGGCACCGACCGGTTCACCTTCGTCGACGGCGAGGGACGGCGGCACCTGCTCGATCGCCTCGTCGCGCTCGACTTCGACGGCGATGGCGAGTTCGACGATCCCACGGCAGGATTGCCCGCGGGGCCCGCCGTGTCGGCCGAGCCCATCGCGGCGTCTACTCACCTGCCCGTCTCGGAAGAGGCCGCCGAGTTGGGCGGACCCGGACCGCTCGACGTTGCCTTGATCAACCGGATGTTGACGAATCACGTGGTCCCTCAGCGCCCCGAGGAATAGCCGATGTCACTCAGATCCCACCTCCTGAACCTCGCACTCGCGACCCTCTGCACGACCCTCTGTCTCGCGTGCGGCCCGGACGACGAAGACGAGACCGGTGTCGAGTTGTTGACCCTGGAGACGGAGCCGGCGGGTGCGCCCGCCGACCTCGCCGACGGCCGATTGACCTGCCTCGGCGGAAAAGCGCCTGCGGCCGCCACCGGGGAGACGATCCAACTGCTTGCCTGGATCCGAACCTGGGCCGACCCGGACAACGACGGCGAGCTCCAACCGTCGGCTCGCGTGGAGGCTCTCGATGACGCCGGCACCTCGCTCGGCGTCAGCTTCTCCGACACCGGGGGCGGACGCACGACGCTCTCGATCCCCACGAGGACGGACACCTTCTCCGGGACGCTCGTGGCCACGGCCGACGGCTACCTCGACTGGCACTTCCGGTCGAGCCAGGTGTACGCGCCTCCGGCAAGTGGGGATCCGCCAGCCGGTTGGGCGTGGCTGATCACGGAGGAGGAGTTGGCCGGCGAGGCCACCGAGGCCGGCGTCATGCTGGAAGCCGGGACCGGGTTCCTGGTCGGCGCCGTACACGACTGCGACGGATTCGGGGTCTCCAACGCGCTCATCCGCTGGTCGGACAACTTCGACGGGGTCACTTACCTCGACGACCCGAGCTACCAGGACTCGGAGTCCGGCGTCGGCTCCGATCACTTCATGCCCGCCGTCGACGCGACCGCGACCGCGTTCGGCGGGCGCTTCGTGATCCCCAACGTGGCGCCCGGAACCGTGACCGTCGAGGCGTTCGTGCGGGTCGAGGCAGGCGGTCCGCTCGTGCGGATGAGCGTGGTCGACGTCACCGTCGTCCCCGACGCCATCACTTCGGTCGACCTCCAGCCGATCATCGCGCCCCGCTGACCCTATGGAGCCGCCGCCGGCTCCGTCTGGGTGAGGTGGACCGCGCCTCGACCGAACTCGAAGGTCAGCGCGATGATCGCTTCGACCTGCCGGGCGACGTCGCCGTCGAGGAAGTCCGGCGAGGTCGTGATCGCGCTCGTGGGGTCTTGCTCGTCGATCAAGGGGAAGTAGGTCGGCATCATGGTGCCGGGCTGCACGTGCTGCGGATCCAACAACCAGCCGCGCAGCCAGCCCACCCGGAGTCGCGTCGACGTCAGGGCCAGATCCGGCGAGAGTTCGCCGGGCTCGAGCGACTCGGCGGAGGACAACATGTGGCAGCGGATACACTGCATGTGCTCGAACATGGCGATCGCCTCTGCCCGGTCTTCTTCCGCGAGGACCGGCTCGTCCTGCACCACGAAGGGGTAGGGCGAGTCGTTACGGGCGGCGAAGAACCGGATCACCGTCTCCTTCTGCTCGTCTGTCCACACGAAGCTCGGGTGGCGCACAACGAGCCAGGGCCGGATGCGTGTCGGCGCCGACAGGAACTCGAAGACCCAGTCGTACTGGAACTTCGAGCCGGCGAACGTCAGGGGCGGTGGACCCGATGTCGGCACGTCGTAATACTGCAGGATCTCGCCCCCGATCGGCTCGTAGTCGACGTCGATGACCTCATCGTCCCACATCACCGGGATCTCGTTCCGGCCGATCTCGTGGCAACCGCGACAGTTCCGCTGCGCGACGAGACGCTCCCCCCGCTGCAGCGCGACGTCCGCCTCGGACGGGTGATGCCGGTACGCCTCCGGGACCGTAGTGGTTCGGTGGGCCAGCACGAAGACGGCGAGCGCCCGGGCGTCGTCGTCCGACAGATCGGCGTCGGGCATCGTCAAGGTGAGGTCCTGACCCTGGACGCTCCTCGGCGACTGGATCTTGACCGTCGTCCAGCACTCGAGTTCCGGCCCTTCGCACTCGACGTCGCTCTCACCCCAGGCGAGTTGGTCCGGTGTCTTGTCACCGAAGTCGTCGAGGTCGGCCCCGACCCGTCCGGCGTTCTCGAAACCCGGGATCTCGTGACATCCGTAGCAGCCGTAGCGTTCGACGACCGCGCGTCCGTCGGCGACGAGGTCGGGCGCCGCTTGGTCCCAACGGGCTTCCAGAGGGACCGCCTCCGGTGATCGGAGCGTCCCGAGGAAGGCGACGATATCGAAGCGCTCGTCGTCGGTCAGGCGAAGATCCGGCATGCGCAGGTTCGGCCACATCGCTTCCGGGTCGCGGAGCCAGGCGGCCAGCCATGGCACCGTCGCCCGCTCCGCCACGCGCTCCAGGTTCGGGCCGAAAGGCAGGGCGGCGCGGTCTGGCGGCTCCTCGATGGCCCCAGTCGCGTGACACCCACGGCAGCCGACCTGGTCGAAGAGTAGGGCGCCACGGGCGATGCGTTCGGGGTCGTCCAGGTCGTCGGGCAGGGGCTCCTCGGGAGGCGCGCCCGACTCCAGGCTGCCGATGAAGGCGGTGATCGCATCGATCTCGCGATCCCGTTGCTCCTGCCAGCCGGCCAGCTCGCTGTCGTCTGCCGGCGGCGGCCAGAACTCCGGCATGCGTAGCACGGAACGGTAGCTGGCCCGGTCGCGCAGAAAGCGCCCGACGAACTCCTGGGAGACCTTCGTCCGCAATTGCTCGAACGGAATGCCGGGCGCCGGCACGGGCTCGACCAGGGGACTCTCATGGCAGCCCGTACAACGAAGCTCCTCGAAGAGCCGTGCGCCCCGGTTGAACGCGTCGGCCCCCGGAATCGGGTCCTCGTCGGCGTGGCACGTGACGCACCGCGACTCGACGAACACCCCGGTGAGCATCGGGTCCTCCCAATAGGGGTCGTCCCTGCCGTGATCGAAGTCGGCCCAGCCGACGCCCTTGGTCTGGGGGCCCTGGCCTGCGTGACAGGTGGTGCAGCCGAAGTGATCAATCGGGTGGTTGGACCCGAGCAGTTCGTCTCTCCGCGAGTGGGTTCGGAAGACGGCGGGAACCTCGGGATCATCGAACCCGGGGCGGTCGATGCCGAGGTGGCAGCTCTCGCAGCGGTCTACGATGTCGAGCTCCGGATTGGTGACCTGCCGGATGCGGATCGGCTCTGGCGGGTCGGCTCGTTGCGTCAACAGCACGTTGAACTCGGCCTGGTAGTCCTTCCAGGGTCTCCGGGTCACGGCCTCGTCCCACACGACCCACGCGACGCTCGCCATCGTCAGCAGGGCGAGCACGAAGAAGAGCCATCGGTGGCTGATCAGCTCGACCGGGGGCCGAGTCTTTCGACGCCTTGGCACGGGGTTACACGTTGAACCAGGGCGTGACCCAGACGTACTTCACCGAGAAGGCGAGTCTGAGCAACATCTTGATGGGCAGGCCGAGCATGGTCAGGAAGAGGAAGGCGACGATCGCGAAGCGGATCGCCCCGAGCCGGCGCATCGTCTCCGTGCCGCGCTTCCAATACCAAAAAGCGACGCCGAGTCCGTAGTAGGCGGTCATCAAGACGCCGCCGAGGAACATGGCGGCGCCGGGCGATTGCACCCCGAGGTAGTCCGTCAGGTTGACCGCGGACGCCTCCGGAACCATGTGCGGATCCCACTGCTGCCACGGCCAGAACCAACCCCAGCCGGGCCCACGGCAGAAGACCCCGACCAGGATCAGCAGCTCCCACAGGATGACGAACCCGAAGAGGAAGGTCGCGATGGCAAACCGCCGGTCGCGCCACGAGTGGTAGCCGTTGCCCTTCGGGTTGACGTCGACATAGGGGATCGCCGCCAGCCCGCCGATGATCAGGAGCGGCAGCATCACGCCCGCGATCCACGGGTCGAAGTAGACGAGCATCTCCTGCAGGCCGAGGAAGTACCACGGCGCCTTGCTGGGGTTGGGCGTCCGCGCGGGGTCGGCAATCTGCTCGAGCGGGGCGTCGATCGTGATCGACCAGACCGTCAGGATCAACATGACGATGAGCGCCGCGATGAACTCGACGCGTACGAGATAGGGCCACGTGTGAACGCGGGTCACGACCTCGCCGTCGACGGGCTTGGCTCCGGCCGGCCGAGTCCCCTCCATGTGCTTCGCGAGTTCGCGCTCTCCACCTCGTGCGAGGATCCGATCGTTGCGTCGAGCGACCCGCCACCAGAGCGCGAGCAACACGATCGTGGCCGGCACCATCGCGGCGACCGGGATGTTGTCGGGCTTGAGGAGGATCTCCAGCAGGTGGTCCATGTGTCAGTCCGGCTCCTCGCCGCCCAACCCGGGGCCGCTGATGCCGCCGTCCTTTCGCACGCGCCAGAAGTGCAGGACCAGCCCGAACACGAGGAATAGAGGCAGAATGATGCAGTGCAGGACGTAGAAGCGCAGCAGCGCAGCCGCGCCGACTGTCGGCCCGCCGAGGAGCGCCGCGCGGACATCGGTGTCCCGCGTCACCCCCACCATCTCGGCGAACGGGCCTTCATGTCCCACGAACGGCGTCGCCCCCGCCATGTTCGTACCCACCGTGACCGCCCACATCGAGAGCTGGTCCCAGGGCAGCAGATACCCGGTGAAGGAAAGCAGCATCGTGAGGGTGAGCAGGAACACCCCGACGACCCAGTTGAACTGGCGCGGTGCTTTGTACGACCCGGTCAGGAAGACACGGATCATGTGCAGCCACACCAGGATCACCATCGCGTGCGCCGCCCATCGGTGGAGGTTCCGCTGGAACATCCCGAAGGGCACGTCGAAGTCCAGGTACTTCATGTCCGCGTAGGCGTATTCCACCGTCGGCCGGTACACGAGCATCAGGATGACCCCGGTCACCAGGGTGACGAGGAAGAGCAGGAACGAGATGCCGCCGGCGCCGAGCGTGAAACCGTACCGGACAGAGTGGCGCGGGACCTTTCCTGGGTGGATGTGGAGCCAGACCGTGTTGGCGATCGCGAGGATTCGATTGCGCGGCGTGTCCCTCGACGGCACACGCACGATCGACCGCCAGATCGTCCGCACCAGCCCCTCCGGGGGCGTCTCGGCTGCCGTGGGATCCTCGGGAGGCACCGCTTCGCGGGTCGCCGAGTCCGCCTGCTCCTCGGCCCGGTCCTCAGGTCGCGTCATGCCGGCCTTCGGTGGAGTAGCTCAGGAATGCCGTGTCGTTCAGCCACTCTCCCTGCTCCTGGCGCAGGCGGACAGCGGTGTCGACGACGATGCGCCCCGTGTCGTCGAGGTAGATCGCCAGGCGCTCCAACGGGCGCGGGGCGGGGCCCTCGAAGTTGATCCCCGAACGCCGGAAGCCCGAACCGTGGCAGGGACACTTCAGGATCTGCTGACTGGGACGCCAGTGCGGAATGCAGCCCAGGTGCGTGCAGACGGACCTGAGCGCATAGAACCCATCGGGATCCCGCACGAGGATGAGCCCGTGGCTCCGTTTCCACCGCTCGCTCACCTCGCCGACGGTGAAATCGCCGGGCTCGCCGAGAACCACCGTCGTGGGCGGCGTGTACTGGACCCGCGGGAAGAGGAGTCGAACGGTTCCGGCCACCGATAGGCCGAAGGCAGACACGAGCAGAGCCCAGCCGGATCGAGTCAGCAGGTCCCGACGGCCGAAGAGCGAACCGCCCTCGCGAGTGGCCGTCGCGTCATCCGCCGGGTTCCTGGGTCTTCGCTCCATGGGGTGATTCCTGGGCGCGAGCATGCCGGTCGAACCGTCGGGCTACTCATGCTCCGAGAGGTAGAGGCGCAGGCGATCGGCCTCTTGCTCCGGATCGTAGGATCGCACGTCGACAGGCCCCATCGATATCGCACCTTTGCCGCACATTCGCGCGCACTCGCCGCACCCGACGCAGCGCTCTGGGGCAGCGAGGCTGGAGATCCCGGCATGGGGGCCGCCGATTACCACGCGACACAGGAAAGGGCAAATGGCGACACAGCTGCCGCAGCCGGTGCAGGCATCGAGCGCGACGACGGGCCGCGGCCGCTGATCGCGCGGGATCCGCGGGACGACCTCGCCGAACTGATCGAGCACCGCGTCGACGGGGCAGATCGCACCGCAGACCCCACAGTCGATGCACATCAGCGGGTTGATGCGGTATCGGCTCTGGAACACGCCGACGATCGCTGCAGTGGGACACTGCCCGAAGCAGGCACTGCACCCGTCGCACTTCCCGGTGATGGAGTGGGACATGTTCAGCCTCCCACGTCTCGGGCGACGATACCGACAACGGAGCCCGGAGCCTCGGGGGTGTCGGCGCTCTCGGGTTTCGGCACCTTCGCGATCGCGTCGAAGTGGCAGACTTCGAAGCAGCCACCGCAGCCGGTGCAGCGCTCCTCGTCGATGACGAGGGCGATCGTGCCACGGTCGCGGATGACCGCCGAGTCTTCGCATCGCTCGTAGCAGAGGGTGCAGCCGTCACAGAGGTGCGGGTCGATCACGTAGACGACGGGATCCGGGCGCGTCCCGAGCCCCAATTCCGTGAGACGCGCGAGCAGCTCGGCCGTCACCGTCACGTCGTCCAGCCGCGGCTTTCCTGGGTGGATGCATCGAGACGGGCACTTCTCGGCGGCGTGGGCCAACTCGGCGTACGTTCCCAGACGCGGGTCGACGATCTCGGCCTGCTTGTTCTCGTCGTACACGAACATCAGCGGGTTGAGATTCGTGCACTCGTGGCAGCTGATGCAGTAGGTCTTCTCGATGAACGGGTCGTCCGGCTCGGCGCTCGTGGGCTCCGGCGCCAGCGGAACCGCGTCGGCCTCCACGGAACTCGGCTCGGTCTGCGGGGGCGGGTCCGCCGACCGCGGTGCGCGCAACGCGAATCCGGCCGCGCGCGCGACCGGAGCGTCCAGCCCGAGCAGCAACGAGACCAGCCCCTCCATCGCCTCGACGACCGCCTGCTCGCGAGCGCCTTCGACCGCGTCTGCGTGCTCGGCCTCCAAGGCCGCCAGTGCCGCTTCGTGCCGCGGCGCGGTCTCGGACCGGATCTGCGCGACGGCCCGCACGGCGTGCTCGTTCCCGAACCCGGCGAGCTCCTGCACGAAGCGCCATTGGTGTGCGCGGTCGCGCGCAGCCCAGACCAACTCGCGGGAAACGACCGCCCGGCCGAGCGACCCGTCCGGATCGATGACCCAGACGAAGGGAACCCTGTCGCACGGCACGCCCGCGTGGAGGAATTCGGCCACCGGCAGCTGGTCGTCGGCCCACTCCTCGACCGGGATGACCAGGAAATGCCGCCGTAGCTCCGGGGCGAGTGCCGCGGCGTCGACGAAGGTGGCCGAAACGTCGAGCTGGCGCGCGCCGCCCTCAGATCGGCACCGCAGTGCATAACGCGGCCAGGCGAGGTCCGGCTGAGGATTGCCGGACAGTTCGAAGCGATCAGCCCACGTCGGACCGAGGCCAGGGTCGTAGACGAAGCACGCCGCCCCACGGCCTTCGGACATGGCGGACAGCAACGCCGCGTCCGCGCCGGAGGGATTGGGAGCCGGTGCGACGATCTGGGCGATCCCGGGACGCACCGTTGCCGCCAGCCGACAGAGCGCGCTGTCGAGATGACCGGGGTTCGCCAGCGTCGATTGGACGACGAAGGCTTCCCGCTGCATGACGGCGGTCAGCACGCCGGCCCGGTGATGAGCCGCGACCCGGCCGCGGGCGAGATCGCTCCCGAGCCCATCCGTCTCTTCGACAATGATGGCGTGAATCGGTTGCCCCGTTCGAACGACGCGGGAGAAGCGGGCCAACAACTCGTCCGAGCGCTGCGATTCCCCGGGTCTTGCGACGTGCACGACCACCACCGGGGGGAGCATCAGCAGCTCGTTGGGCTCGCAAGCCTCCCAGGTCAACGACGCCAGCGCTGGCCCGTGCAACGCGTCGTCCCAGTCGTGCGCGATCGCGAGGTCGGCCGTGCGGAGCCACCGGAGGATCTCGACGCGCTCGGCCGCGGCTTCTTCGAAGGCGTCGACGATGACGTCGAAGGCGTCCGGAGTGACGGTCGCGTGGGCGGACGCGGGGACCGCTCCGTGCGGAAGCGGCCCCGTCGAGAGGACGATCGGTGCGTGCGCCGCGACGCCTCGAGCCAGGAAGGCCCGTATCGCGATGCGCGCGCCCTCCACACGCCGGCTTTCCGCGGCCGTCAATCGCTTCGACCCCGGGCGAGAGGGGTGCAGCGCGGCGAAGGCATTGGTGTCGATGAGTCGGGCGCCGGCGCCGAGCGATGCAGCGACCACCTCTGCGGACGCGTGTTCTGGGGCTTTGCGGGCATCGACGGCGAGCAGCTCGTTCAGTCGCGTGAGTGTGCGCCGTGCACGGGCATCCAGGGCTGCAACGGCATCGGCACGGCCGCGAGCGAGCGCCGCGAAGTAGAGGCGAAGTGCCGTCCCCGTGCGCGGTGCGAGCAGGAGCCCGTCGGCCGGAAGCCGGCCCGCGACGATGTTCGCGTCCGCACCCACCTCGACTTCGGCCTGGTCGCTGATCTCGAAGTTCGACAAGAAAGACGCCCACGCCGCGGCCAGGGTCTCGGAGGTGGGCGCAGCGCCTTCGGTCCGGATCGCTTCCGCCACCAGCTCGAGGAAGCGGTCGCGACATCGGGCAACGGCGGAGGTCGGGCCCAGGTCGGCGCACGCGGCGTCCAGCAGCGCAGGGAGCGGCCGTGGGGGCCCGGTTGCCGGCAGATGAAGCGGAAAGAGCGCACCGTTCGAGTCGCTCTGCGCCGCGACCAGCGCCGCCGACACCACCCCCGGGAGCAGCCCGGTCGAGGTCGATTCGTCGGGCCCGAGTCGGTGGAAGGCGAGAGCCTCGACCGACGTCGTCGCCGCCCCGCCGCCCGCAGCAGGAAGTCGGGGCAGGGTGGAGCCGGAGGTGGGCGTCAGGGCCCCGGCGAGGGGTTTGTGCGCAGAGGCGTTCACCGTGGCGCGCATTGCGGCGAAACGCTGTTGGATATTGGACTTCTTGTCGTCATGGACACTACCCGACGCGGCAGGCGCGACGTGTCCTTAGGCATTAGAGCGGAAGTCGCGCCGGTTCAATAGTGGGTGCCGTCTATTTGCCGCGCGAGCGCCGGCTTCGACGAGGGGCAGGCTCCCTTGAAGGCGATCGGCACGTTGATTAGGGTGGGCGGCCTGCGGAACAGGTGCGCCCGGAACCCGACTCGCACCGCGCGCCCTGACGCCCGCGCCCGGCCCTACACGAGGCTCCGATGACCCGATTCTCCCTCCGATGGCTCCTCCTCGCTGCGCTCTGCCTGCCGGCTGCGGCCTGCGGCGCCAACGGCGACGGAGACCCGGCCGACGCCGGGGCGGCCGACACCCCCGTGGACACCGACGCCGGGGAGACCAGCACCGATGTCGCAGCGACGGACACGCCGCCGGACGATGGCGGAACAGGGATCGACACCGGGCCGGCGCTGTGCGTGCCCGGCCAGCGGCGATGTCTGACCTCTGGTGCGCAGGGCTACGACTTGTGCGGCGACGAGGGCGAGTGGGTCACGTTCTTCTGCGACGAGAACGAGGTCTGCTTCGACGGATTCTGCAACCCCCCGGTCTGCGAGCCATTCGAGGTCGAGTCTTGCACCGACTGTCGGAACTACATCGGATGCAACGGCGGCGGGACCGCCATCGGTGAGTTCCCAGTCCCGGTGACCATGACGTGCGTAGTCAGCGACGAAGGTGTCGCCGAGTTGATCGACTCCACGTGCGTTCCGAACTCGACCCGGTGTGAGCCGGACAGCGATCGGAACCTGGAGCGATGCGATGAGTGCGGACAGGAGTGGGTGTTCGCCACGGACTGCTTCGACGACGACGAGACCACCGTATGCGATCTCGGTGAGTGCATCGCCCAGTGCGAATTCATCCGGAAACGAGATACCTATATCGGGTGCGAATACTGGGCCGTCGATCTGGACAACGCCTTCGTCCCCGCCGGCGGCGGCCAATACATCGACGCCGACGGAAAGCCCTTCGCCGTCGTGTTGTCGAACCCGAGCGAAAACGTCACGGCCGATGTGACGGTGCGTCGGCGCGAGGGTCTCGTGCACGAGACCGCGATCCTGCCCGGGGACCTCGAGGTGGTGACGCTCCACCACTACGCGAACGCCTCGGATCGGACCGGAACCCCGTTGTCGGACATCCAGGGCACGATGATCGGCTCGGAGGCGTTCCGCATCGAGTCGACGATGCCGATCATCGCCTACCAGTTCAATCCGTTGGATAATGAGACCGTCTATTCGAACGACGCCTCGCTGCTCTTCCCGACCTCGTCACTCGGCCAGGATTACTGGGTGATGACACGCCGCCAGACGTTCGACAGCCTGAAGGGTTATGTCACGGTGGTCGCCGTCCTCGAAGGCGAAACCGACGTGACGGTCACCCTCCCGGAGCACACGCCGGAGAACCCGTTGGTGACCCTGTCGGGCGTCAACGTCGACACGTCGGACCCGATCCCTCCGCTGCGCGGGGGGCAGTCGATGAGCGTCACGCTTCAGCAGTACCAGGTGCTGAACATCGAGACGAACCGGCCCGGCGCCGACCTCACGGGAACTCTGGTCGAAGCGAACCGCTCGGTCGCCGTGTTCGGTGGGTCGGAGGCCTCGAACGCGCCGAATGACGACGACTGCGTGTTCCGGCCGAGCTTCGATGATTGGGTGTGCGCCGGCGATCGGCGCAGCTTCAACCCGACCCCGTGCGTGAACGATTCGGGCGACCCCGACATCACCCTCTGCTCGGATTTCATCACCTGCTGCGCCGACCACCTCGAGCACCAGATGTTGCCGGATTTCGCCTGGGGCCGATCGTTCAACGCCACGCGAAGCGTTCCGCGGGGCGACGAGGCCGACAGCTGGCGGATCCTGGCGTCGCGCGATGGGACACGGGTCAACCTGATCGGGCTGCCGGACACCTGGCCGTTGCCGGGCCTGTTGCCAAGCCCGTCGCGTCGCGAGTTCGAGCTCGGCGCCGGGGAGTGGGTAGACTTTCAGAGCCCGGTCGACTTCGAGATCTCCGCGTCGGCTCCCATCATGGTGGGCCAGTTCCTCGCGGCGGAATTCGCCCCCTACCCGCAATCGATCGACGCCGAGCAGCCGCCTCACTCCGATGCCGGCACCGGCGACCCCGCGTTCATCCTCGCGGTGCCAGCCGAGCAGTACCGCACTGAGTACACCTTCCTGGCGCCCAACGCCTTCGAGTTCGACTACGTCACCGTCACGGCGCCCGAGGAGGCCGAGGTGCGCATCGACGGAGACGACATCGAATCGGAGGACTGGGAAGATTTCGGCCGCGGCGACTTCAAGGTCGCTCGGTTGCCGATCACCGATGGTGTCCACACCCTCGATGCTGACCTGCCGGTCGGGCTCACGGTCCACGGCTACGACTCGTTCGTCAGCTACGGCTATCCGGGCGGATTGGATCTGAGGGACATCTCAGACCGTTGAACTACAGAAAACCGCTGAAACTCCCTGGGTTTGGCTTGACCCTTGCCATAGGGAACTGCTAGAGAGAGTGCGGCCTTGGCCCATGCAGAACGCCACTGGGAGACGGTGATGCCGACCACGCCCCCCCTTCGCTTCCTCTGGCTGGTGCTCGCCCTATGCCTGCTCGCGGCTGTAGCCGCTTGCGGTGAGGAGGGCGGCACCAACCCGGACGACGACTCCGGTACCTCCGGCGAAGCCGACGCCGACGGGGATGGATCCCCGACCGGAGAGGCCACTGAGGACGCCGGTACCGAGAGCGACGCGAGCCCCGACACGCCGACGGCCGACACGCCGGACCCCGACGGAACAGAAGCGACGGCAGACGGGGCGGACGGAGACGGTACGTTCTTCGATCCTGACGTGCCCAACGGCGACGGCGGCGGCACCACGACTCCGACCGGGCCCCTCGGCATCCTGGCGATGGACCCCGACCGCGGACCCGAGGAGGGCGATACACCGTTCATCGTCTTCGGCTACGGCTTCACGGTCGATACCGACGTTTTGATCAACGGCCACCTCGCCGACGACATCGACTTCGTCGACGACGAGACGATCCTCGCGCGGTCTCCGGCCAACCCCGCCGGCATCTACGACGTGAAGGTGGTCAATGCCGCCGAAGAGGCGGTGCTCATCCAGGGCTTCACCTACTTCGCCGAGCTCGCGATAACGGACATCGAGCCCGTCACCGGCCCGGAACGCGGCGGGGTGCCGATGACCGTGTCTGGCGCGGGCTTCACCGATGACGCCCTCGTCAGCGTCGGTGGGCGGCTCGGAATCGACGTGCGCGTGCTGTCGGCAGAACAGATCGAGTTCATCTTGCCGCCCGGGGTCGCGGGGCCGGCCGACGTGCGCGTCACCAACGAGAACGGCACCGAGGTGCTCGCCGGAGGTTTCGAGTACTAC
>CAZFPM010000173.1:0-13625 GCA_964520965.1 uncultured Myxococcales bacterium | reverse complement strand
AGGAACGAACACCTGCGTCAACTGTAAAGCAGAATCGCCTGATCTGATCGGTCCCCCTGACGGCCACCGCAAGAGTCCGGCGACCCCATCTCCTTGCCAACCTACGCGCGCGCGGTCTAAGAGGCTGTCCGTCCATCCATTTCCGCCTACGAGTCGATCCGCGCAGTGGCAAACGGCGACGTAACGCTGAGCTGGAACAGCCATCCGGTTCGCACCGAGCACGGCAAGACGGCGATCTTCGTCGGCGTGCTGATCGTGTCCGGCATCGCGCTCTTCGTCGCCACCGGCAACGTGGGTTGGGCCCTCGTCGGCGACGCGTTCCTGATGCTCGGCCTCTACGACTTCCTGCTGCCGACGACCTTCACGGTCGACGAATGGGGAGTACGACGGCGGACCGCGGTCTTCCGACGAGCGCGACGCTGGGAGGAGCTGCGATCGTTCCAGGTCGACGCGCGCGGCGTGCTCGTGAGCACGTTCGCAGGTCGAAGCCGCATGGAGGCCCACCGCGGCATCTACCTGCGCTTCGACGGAAACCGGGAGCGCGTGCTGGCGGCCATCGAGGCGCGCATGGCTCGGAGCTCCGGCCAGGTCTCGGGGGTGGTGTGAGGGCGATGGCGGATGACGGCGAACGCAAGGGGCTCCGGGCGTGGCTCGCCAACGCGTTCTCCATGGACGCCTACCAGGAGCCGCTCACCGAACGAGAGCTCGCGATGCTCGAGCGGGTCGCACGGACGATCGTGGTCCGGGGCATGACCGTCCCGGCGCTCCTCTTCCTCGAGATGGGCAAGCCGCTGAACTACATCGGCAGCCAGACGCTCGCCTTCTTCGAGCCGATCGTCCGCAGCCTGTTCAGCACGACCGAATACGCAGAGATGCGCCGGATTCTGGAACGGCGGCACGCGATCGAGACCCTGATGCGTCTCGTCGAAGAGGCCGACGCCCTCGGACGCGACAGGCTGCTGGACATGCAGGCCGCGACGGGGGATGTACCCCCGGCAGCGGAGGAACCGGGCCCGGACGACGACGAGCCGATCCGCGACACGACGAACAGCAACGGCACCGACTGATGGAAATCAAGCCCGAAGACATTCGCGTCATTCTCGCGACCGACTGCGGGAGTACGACGACCAAGGCGATCCTGATCGAGAAGGTCGGCGACGAATACCGGCAGACCCATCGCGGCGAGGCGCCGACGACCGTCGAGTCCCCCTTCGAGGACGTCACGATCGGCGTGGTGAACTCCGTCACCGAGATCGGCGAGCTCGCCGGGCGCCGGCTGGTCGATGACGACGGGCAGATCATTCGTCCGGCCACCGACACCGAGGGATGCGACATCTACATCTCGACGTCGTCGGCGGGCGGCGGCTTGCAGATGCTCGTCTCGGGTGTCGTCCGATCGATGACGGGCGAGAGCGCCGAACGCGCGGCCCTCGGCGCCGGCGCGATCGTCATGGACGTCATCGCGCTCAACGACAAGCGCCAGGATTGGGAGCGCATCGAGCGCATCAGGCAGCTGCGGCCCGACATGATCCTGATCGCCGGCGAGACCGACGGCGCCGACACCGACAAGGTCATGAAGATGGCCGAGACGATCGGGGCCGCCGACCCGAAGCCCCGTCTCGGTGCCAACTACAACCTCCCGGTCATCTACGCCGGCAACAAGAAGCGGCAAGAGGACGTGCGTGGCATCCTCGAGGCGAAGACGGCGCTGCACGTCGTCGACAACCTGCGCCCCACGCTCGAGCAGGAGAACCTGCTGCCGGCGCGCGAGAAGATCCATGACATGTTCCTCGAGCACGTCATGCAGCAGGCGCCTGGCTACTCGAAACTGATGGACTGGGCCGACGCCGACATCATGCCGACCCCCGGCGCCGTCGGACTGATCCTGCGGCGCGTGGCCGAGGAGCAGCGCATCAACGCGGTCGGCGTCGACATCGGCGGAGCGACCACCGACGTCTTCAGCGTCTTCGAGAAGGAGTTCAACCGGACGGTCTCGGCCAACCTCGGCATGAGCTACTCGATCTCGAACGTCTTTGCCGAGGCCGGCCTCGACAACGTGATGCGGTGGGTGCCCTTCGACATGGACGAGCGCGACCTGCGTAACCGGGTCAAGAACAAGATGATCCGGCCCACCACGATTCCGCAGAGCCTTGAGGAGCTGGTCTTCGAGCAGGCGCTGGCCAAGGAGGCCCTGCGGCTCGCGTTCATCCAGCACAAGTCGTTCGCCACGCGCCTGAAGGGCGTCCAGCAACAGCGCACCGTCGCCGACTCCTTCGACCAGGGTGGCGAGGATTCGCTGGTGGACATGCTCGCGCTCGACCTGTTGGTCGGCTCCGGCGGCGTGCTCAGCCACGCCCCCCGCATGGAGCAGACGGCGCTGATGCTCATCGACGGCTTCCACCCCGAAGGCGTCACGCGACTCGCCAAGGACAGCATCTTCATGATGCCCCACCTCGGCGTGCTCTCGTCGGTGCACCCCGACGCGGCGACCGAGGTCTTCGAGAAGGACTGCCTGATCTACCTCGGCACCTGCATCGCGCCCGTCGGCACCGCCAAGGCCGGCAAGCCCTGCCTCGACTACACGCTGACGCTCCCGGGCGGACAGACCGACTCGGGCAGCCTGACGTTCGGCGAGATGAAGATGCTCCGCCTCGACGTGGGCGCCGAGGCCGACATCAAGCTCAGCCCGGCGCGCGCGTTCGATGTCGGCAAGGGCCGGGGCGTGCCGATCGAGGCGAAAGTCGTCGGCGGCACAGCCGGCCTGATCTTCGACTGCCGCGGTCGACCGCTGGCGATCACCGAAGACCCGAAGACGCGCGTCGCGTCGCTGACCTCGTGGATGAAGGCGCTCGACGTCTACCCCGAAGAGATCTGGAGGGCCTGATATGGCAACCGCATACACGCCGGGACTCAAGGTCTCCGAATACGAGGTGTTGCAGAAGCGGCGCATCTTGCCCGTCAAGGGCGAGGTCGTCGCCGAGAGCGGCTCGAACGTGCACCCCGACACCGTCGTCGCCCGCACCTTCCTGCCCGGCAGGGTCGGCATCATCAACGTCGCCAACAAGCTCGGCGTCGACCAGGGCGACGTGCCTGGATCGATGACGAAGAAGGAGGGCGAGCGGGTCGAGGAAGGCGAGATGATCGCCGAGTCGAAGGGCCTGTTCGGCAAGTTCTTCAAGGCTCAGGCCCACGCGACGATGGGCGGCACCGTAGAGGGCGTCTCGGCAGTGACCGGGCAGGTCATCCTCCGCGGCGACCCGATCCCGATCGAGGTCAAGGCCTACGTCGAGGGAGACGTCGTCGAGGTCGTGCCCGACGAGGGAGTCGTCGTCGAGACGAAGGGCGCCTTCATCCAGGGCATCTTCGGAATCGGCGGCGAGGTCTTTGGTGAGGTCGTGATGGCGACCGCGTCGCCGACCGAGGTCCTGGAGCCCGACCTGATCAAGAACGAGCACAAGGACAAGATCCTCTGCGGCGGCAGCCTCGTCACCAACGCCGCGCTGCGAAAGGCGATCGAGGTGGGCGCCGCCGGCGTGGTCGTCGGCGGGTTCGACGACCAGGACCTGCGCGAGTTCCTCGGCTTCGACCTCGGCGTCGCCATCACGGGTCACGAGAACCTCGGCATCACGCTGATCGTCACCGAGGGCTTCGGGCAGATCGACATGGCGCCGCGGACCTACAAGCTGCTCCACAAGTACGAGGGGCACCGGGCGTCGATCAACGGCGCGACCCAGATCCGCGCCGGCGTCATCCGACCCGAGGTCATCATCCCCCTCGAAGAGGGCGACGTCGTCCCGACCGACATCAAGCACACCGGTGGTCAGCTCGACCCCGGCACGGCCGTGCGCGTCATCCGGGCGCCGCACTTCGGGCTACTGGCCAAGGTCAAGTCGCTGCCATCCGAGAAGCACGTGCTCGACTCGGGCTCGAAGGCCCGCGTCGTCGAGGTCGAGACCGCCGAAGGAGAGTCTCTGATTCTGCCGCGCGCCAACGTGGAGATCATCGAAGAATGAACATCGTCCAAACATCTCCCCTCGCAAACGCGAGACGCTCCGGCGACCGGTCGATGCGATCCGCGAGCACGTGGCGTCGGTGGGCGACCGCCCTGCTCGCGTCCGTCTTTGTCCTCGGGGCGAGCGCTACCGCGTTCGGCCAGGCGCCCGGTGCGCCCGAGAACGTCACCATCGAGGAGGTCCCGAGCGACAACGGAACCGCCCTCGAGGTCCATTGGCACGAGGGTGCGGACGTCGCCACGTACAACGTCCTCGTGTCTCCCGTCGTGGTCGAGGGCTCCGGCGAAGGCGAGGCGATCACCGATCTCCCGGCGAACGCTGCCGAACGAGAGTGGGCCGAGGTCGGGTTGGTTTCGGCGCCCGAGATGACGCTGACGTGGAATGGCGCGACGCGCGACACCGAGTACTACGTCAAGGTGGTGTCGGGGAACGCATCGGGTTCGACCGAGTCGCAGATCGCCGGGCCCTTCGCGCCACAGGCCGAGTGGTTCCGCACCGACAAGCTGTGGATCTTCTTCCTCGGCGCGGTGATCTGCTTCTTCATCATCTTCTTCATCTCCAGCGCCCGTCGGGGCAAGGAGCTCTTCGTCCGCAAGCTGGCCGGCCTCGACGCGGTCGACGAGGCGATCGGGCGAGCCACGGAGATGGGTCGCTCGATCCTCTACGTGCCCGGCATCATGGACATGAACAACGTCCAGACCCTGGCCGGGCTCACGATCCTGGGGCATACGGCGAAGATGGTCGCCGAGTACGACACCGAGCTGAACGTACCGGTGTCGAAGTCGTTGGTCATGACCGCCGGCCGCGAGGTCGTGAAGCAGTCGTACACCGAGGCCGGGCGCCCGGACGGCTACAACGACGACATGGTCCACTACCTGACCGACGAGCAGTTCGGGTACGTGGCCGGCGTCAACGGCATCATCGTCCGCGACGAGCCGGCGACCTGCATCTACATGGGCGCCTTCTACGCCGAGTCGCTGATTCTCGCCGAGACGGGCAACTCGGCCGGCGCGATCCAGATCGCCGGCACGGCGATGCCCTCGCAGCTCCCGTTCTTCGTCGCCGCCTGCGACTACACGCTGATCGGCGAGGAGCTCTTCGCCGCCAGCGCCTACCTCTCCAAGGACCCGAAGCAGCTCGGCAGCCTCAAGGGGCAAGACGTCGGCAAGGCGATCGCGATGGTCGCCATCGCCGTCGGCAGCCTCGCCGCCACCTTCGGCTCCTTCACGGAGTCGGACAGCGACCTGTTCGACGCCGTGCTGGGCTTCCTCCGCATGATTTTCCACTAGGCGACGACGATGAGAAAACAGGTACCCCTGGCAATCACCTTCGTCGTCGGCGTGCTGATGATCGTCTCGGCGTTCATCCCGCACCCACCCTTCGACACACTCGACGGCGACGTCTCCAAGATCTTCGCCATCCTCGCCGCCTTCGCTCTCGTGCTCGGCGCCGGCAACCTGCTCAGGATCCACCTCGGTGCGGTCCTCAAGCAGAAGAAGGGATGGGGCTACAGCGCGGTGACGGTCGTCGGATTCTTCGTCACGCTGATCTGCGGCCTGTTCAAGATCGGCAACCCCGCCGGCATCACCGGGGCGCTCGAGGAACCCGGCAGCTGGTTCAACTGGATCTACGTCAACCTGTTCAGCCCGCTGCAGGCCACGATGTTCTCGCTGCTCGCGTTCTTCGTCGCCTCGGCGTCGTACCGGGCGTTCCGAGCCAAGAGCCGCGAAGCGACGATGTTGCTGGTCGCGGCCTTCGTCATCCTGATGGGGCGAACGCTGCTGCAGGGTGTGATCACCGAGTACGTGCCCGGCGCGGTCGAGCTCTTCTTCGGCGCGATCCTGGCCTACGTGGCTTGGGGTCAATACCGGGCCCGCAACTGGGTCGGCGCCGGCATCATCGGCTCCGTCGCCTCCGGACTCGGCCTCTACGGCCTCTACGGCTTCTTCGGCAATCTCGGCGACGGCACTGTCGACGTGATCACCATCCCCGAGCTGGTCGGCTGGATCATGGTCACGCCGCAGCTCGCCGGGCAGCGCGCGATCATGATCGGCATCTGTCTCGGCGTCATCTCGATGTCGCTCCGCATCATCATGGGTGTCGAGCGGTCCCACTTGGGCTCGGACGACTAGGAGGACCGCATGACCAACCAAGAACACAACACCTTCTGGGATAAGGCGCAGGCGATCGACCGGCGCTGGATCTTCCTCCTGATCGGCCTGTCGGTCGTCATTCCGATGGCGTTCGACGTGCGCCTGCCGACCCCCGCGTCGACAGAGGTCGAGACGATCTTCGACCGCATCGAAGAGATGCCGCAGGGCTCGAACGTGCTCGTCTCGTTCGACTTCGACCCTCCGAGCCGCCCCGAGCTGCGACCGATGGCGATGAGCTACATGCGGCACCTCGCGCTGCGCGGACACCGCGTCTATACGATGGCGCTGTGGCCGATGGGCCAGGCCGAGGCGCGCGACGTCATCGAGTTGCTCTATCCGATGCCCGCCACCGTAGAGGTCTCCGAGGACGAGGCCGCCGAGGGCGAGGCCGCCGAGGGCGAGGCCGCCGAAGGAGAGGCCGCCGAAGGAGAGGCCGCCGAAGGAGAGGCCGCCCAGGGCAACGAAGCAGCGGAAGCCGCCGAGGGCGACGAAGCGGTGGTCGTCGAGGTGCGCGAAGTGGAGTTCCCGGACTTCGAGTACGGCACGAACTATATGATGCTCGGGTACCGGCCCGGGGATCAGAGCGTCATACAGGTCATCCTGAACGACCTGCGCGCCATGTACGACTCGGACTTCCAGGGGACGCCGCTCACCGAGATCCCGATGATGTCCGACATCACGAATCTTCGGGATATGGACCTGCTCCTGAACGTCAGCGCCGGCTACCCGGGGCTGAAGGAGTGGGTCCAGTTCGGTGGCGATCCGAGCAACGTGCCGATCGCGGGCGGCGTGACCGCGGTCTCTGCGCCGCTGCTCTACCCCTACTACCCGGCTCAGCTCTTCGGGTTGATGGGCGGCATCCAGGCCGCGGCGGAGTACGAGTCGCTGATCTGGGAGAACTACGGCTGCGCGACCAACGCGGGGACCGAGTACGCCCAGGCGCACGGCCACGACTGCGAGCCCTACTACGCCGACCTGCAGAACTACGACGGCGTCGGTCGCATGACCCCGCAGACCTTCGCCCACATGGTCATCATCTTCTTCATCATCGTCGGCAACATCGCGTTCTTCGCGACCCTTCGGGGCCGCTCTCGGGAACGCCTGAAGTCCCTGCAGAGCTAGGAGGCACCCATGTCAACTGCAACCGATAGCAAGCAGGGCCCCAACAAAGCCGTCTGGTACGGCGTCGGCAGCGTGTTCCTGCTCTTTCTCGTCGTCTGGACGGCGATGGGCAAGATGGACAGCCCGTTCACCGGCCAGGGACTCGGGCTCTGGCTGGCGGCGTTCCTGTCGCTCTGCGTGATGAGCTTCCTGTACGACGACAACCCCTTCTACAAGTTCTCCGAGCACCTCTTCATCGGCATCTCGGCCGCTTACTACATGGTGCTCGGGGTCTGGGATCAGCTGATCAAGAACCTGATGACCAAGCTGTGGCCGGAGCTGGTGTCGTCGATGGGCTGGGTCGCGGAGGTCGACACCAACGTGGCCCTCGGGACGCGCCTCTGGATGGGCGTGCTGCCGGCGATCTTCGGCATCATGCTGATCTGGCGCCTCGCGCCCAAAGGCGGCTGGATCGCCCGTTGGCCGCTGGCCGTCATCGTCGGCTGGGCCGCCGGTACGAACCTCGTCCGTTACCTCGTCAGCGATTTCACGAAGCAGATCGAGCCGAACTTCATGCCACTGCTCGTCATCGACGCCGACGGTGTGAACTGGATAGCCACCATCTCGGCCCTCGTGCTCGTCCTCGGCCTGCTCGCCGCGCTGATCTACTTCTTCTTCTCGGTCGAACACAAAGGCGCGTTCGGACATGCGTCCCGCATCGGAATCTGGATCCTGATGATCACATTCGGTGCGGCCTTCGCCTACACGGTCATGGGGCGTATCGCGCTGCTGGTCGGGCGGATGGAGTTCCTGTTCATCGACTGGATGAAGCTGTTCGGCGGCGGCGGGTAGGGGCGCGCCGGTATCGGCCGCAACCGACGGTTCGGCGCGCGTCGCTCTCAGCGGCGCGCGTTTTCGTTTCGTGGCCTCACGCCTTGGTGTGCTCCCCTGGGGAGGACTCGGCGCCCAATCATGATCCTTGAAATATCGACTCTCAGGATCGACTTTTCATGGATCGCTGTTGCGGTGACACCTCGATCATGCTCTTGATCGAAGAGGAAGCACTGGGAACGCCGCCGGGCGCCC
Source organism: uncultured Myxococcales bacterium (assembly GCA_964520965.1). Lineage (GTDB taxonomy): Bacteria > Myxococcota_A > Bradymonadia > REDH01 > REDH01 > CAZFPM01. The sequence continues at coordinate 5,272 of CAZFPM010000173.1, read as the reverse complement.
AGGAGACGACGGCATGATCCCCCGGACCGCACACCTGACCCGCATTGCCACGCTGCTCGACCGGTTCCCGGTCGTCGCGCTCGTGGGCGCGCGCCAGACGGGCAAGACCACGCTGGCACGGATGCTGGCCGCGGAGCGCGACGAGCCGACGCACTTCTTCGATCTGGAGGATCCCGCCGACGAGGCACGGCTGGCCGAGCCCGGACTGGTGCTGCGGCCCTTGCACGGTCTGGTCGTCGTCGACGAGGTGCAGTGGATGCCCCGTCTCTTCGAGCTCCTACGCGTGCTTGCAGACCGACCGGACTCGCCGGCGCGCTTCCTGGTGCTCGGGAGCGCCTCACCCGACCTCGTCAGGGGCGCATCCGAGACCCTGGCCGGCCGGATCGCGTACCACCGGCTGCCCGGCTTCTCCCTGGCCGAGATCGGCGTCGATCGCTGGCAGGACCTATGGCTGCGGGGTGGCTTCCCGCGGTCCACGCTGGCGCCCGACGACGCGGTGAGTGCGGAGTGGCGCCGGCAGTTTGTCGACACGTTCCTGACGCGGGACGTGCCCGCGCTGGGCGTAGGGAGCATCCCGGCCACCACCGCGCGCCGCTTCTGGACGATGCTCGCCCACGGCCACGGCCAGCTCCTCAACGCATCGGCGCTCGGCCGGTCGTTCGGCATCTCCGACACCACCGTTCGGCGCTACCTCGACACGCTGACCGGCGCCTTCGTAGTGCGGCAGCTCCTCCCGTGGCACGCCAACGTGCGCAAGCGCCAGGTCCGCTCGCCCAAGGTGTTCGTCGAGGACACCGGTCTGCTCCATACGCTGCTCGGGCTGGAGACCCAGGAGGATCTCGAGCGTCACCCTGTCCTCGGCGCTTCATGGGAGTCGTTCGCGATGCAGCAGGTCGTCGCCCACCTCGGCGCGCGGCACGACGAGTGCTTCTTCTGGGCCACCCATAGCGGGGCCGAGCTCGACCTGCTCGTCGTGCGGGGCAACCGACGCCTGGGCTTCGAGTTCAAGCGTACCGAGACGCCGCGGATGACGAAGTCGATGCACTCGGCCCTGGCAGACCTGGAGCTGGAGCGGCTCGACGTGGTCCACGCGGGGCAGGCGACCTTTCCGATGACCGAGCAGGTCCGCGCGGTCGCGGCGCGGTCCATCCTCGACGAGGTCCCGCCGCTGTGACCGCTGGACGGCGCCTGACGAAGACCCCCGGACCGCCGGACGGCGCCGGACGAAGACCGTCGGACCGCCGGACGGCGCCGGACGAAGACCCCCGGACCGCCTCGAGGCGGGAGACCGCCGCGGGTCGTCTTCGCCCGCGCGGGGCGCCGCTTTGCGCCGATGCGATTGGGACGGACCGGTCGAGTCTTCCGTTGACACATCCAAGTCATTTTGTGTTTACTTGACCATGGGCAACTAAACATCCAAGAAACAACGAACGATGAGGCGCTTCCGCGACCGAAAGAAGGAGCTCGACGCACTCCAGAACCGGCTCCGGCGGCCGGCTTCATTCGGACTCGTCTACGGCCCACGGCGCGTCGGAAAGACTCGATTGCTCCAGCGACTCGTCGAGGACCGGGACGACGCGATTTTCTTCATCGCCGACGAGAGCACGCGCACGTCGCTGCTCGCCCGATTCCACGACGTCGTGCAAGGGTCGGGTTTCGGCGGCCCCACGTGGCCCGACGTAGCGCAGGCCGACTGGGGAACGAGCCTCACCCTACTGCTCCAATCGGCAGTCTCGGCAGGGCGGTCGCTCGTCCTCGTGCTCGACGAAGTACAGTATCTGATCGCGGCAGACCCAGCCCTGCCGTCGATCCTCCAGCGACTCTGGGACGAGCTCCACGCGCACTCGGCGCTGCACATCATCCTCTGCGGGTCCGCGCTCGGGACCCTGGCCCAGCTCGGCGGGGCGGGCCAGCCACTGCACGGGCGCTTCGACTTGCAGATGAAGCTCGCGCCCTTCGATTATCGCCAAGCGGCGGAGTTCGCGCCGGGGTGGTCCCGCGTCGACCAGCTCCTGCTCTACGGCGTGTTCGGCGGGCTCGCACGGCACCTGGCAGAGGTCGACCCCGAACGAGCCCTCGCCGACAACGCGGTCGACGCGATCATCGACCCGCTTGCGCCCCTGCACGACGCGCCCCTCGACATCCTCCGCACCGAGCATCTGAGCGCTCATCCAGAGGCACACGCCGTGCTCGCCTCCGTGGCCGCTGGCGAAAACCGCTTCGGGCCCATCGCCGCCCGAACCGGCCTGAAGGGGCCCCGCGCCGCCTATGTCCTCGAGGAGCTGCAGGCGCTCGAAATCATCGAGCGACAGGTCCGGCACGGCGACAAGCCCGGCGCCCGGTTCGCCCGCTACGTGTGTTGCGACCCGCTCGTGCGTTTCTGGTTCCGCCACATCCCGGCGAATCGGGTCGCCCTGCTGAGCACCGACCCGCACGAGATCTGGCAGAACGAGATGGCGCCCTGTCTCGATGATCACATGGGCGCGGTCTTCGAGGCCGTCGTCCGACAGGCGCTCCAGAGTGGTACCCTCGGCCTCCGCTCCCACCACCCGCCGCGTCCGTACTGGAGCCGCGACGGACAGACCGAGATCGATCACGTCGTCCAGACAGACGAGGGGCGCGTCTTCGTCGAGTGCAAGTGGCGCCCGAACGGGCGGGTCGGCGTCGCCGATCTCGGCCGGCTTCGCGGGCACATCGCCCGCTCCGGTGGCGCCTCGGAGGACGACCGCGCCTGCCTCGTGACCGCCGGGGCATTCACCGAGGAGTTGCGCACCGTCGCCGAAGCTGACGGCACGCTACTCTTCGGGCTCGACGACCTCTTCTGATGGGAGACGGCTGCGGCTCGATCGCGCCATGAGCGTCACGACGGCGCGGGGACGCCGAGGGTGCGGACGGTGGGGGACCGCTCGACCGTCTCCGGGGACGGCGAGGTGCCGAGGACGCGGGCGCCGAGGATCATGCTGACGCCCATCCAGTAGGTCTCGTTCTTGAAGTGGTGGAGCTGGTGATTGCGCACGACGCGGGTCCATAGCTTCGAGCGAAGGCCCCAGCGGGTGTGGGCGATCATGTGCACCCACTCGTAGTGCAGCGTCAGCACCATGAACGACAGGAAGGCGGTCGCCGCCGCCGTCGCGGTCGGCATGAGCAGCCAGCACAGGATCCCGACCGTCGGGATGCCGGGCAGGAGCGAGAAGAGCGGCATGAAGATCAGCTCGGTGCGCCAGGGGTCCCGATGGTGCGCCCTATGCTTGCTCGCGTTCTCGAGATCGATGACCCGGCCTCGGAGCGTGGTCGGCTTGCGATGCAGGAGAAACGTGTGGATCAGCCATTCCTGGAAGGGCCACCAGGCGACGAGGACGGGCGGAATCACCAGCTCGAGCCACGAGCCTGCGCCCAGCCAGATGCGGCACGCAGCGGCCACGGCCACGACGCACGCGAGGATCAGCGGGCCGGGGTGACCGAGGAAGAGGCGCACGGCGCCTGGAAAAGTGTCCGGCGTGCCCGACGGCCGCGCCTGGTCGACATGGTCCCAATGCCTCACGGCGCGGCTCCGCCGGCGTCGAGGATATCGAGGACCCGGCGGATCGTCCGCTCGCCGATGGCGACCAACGCGGCTGCGCGAACCCGCGCGCCGTCAGCGTCGCCGGCCGCGACACAATCGGCCAGCGCGCGGTAGATCCCGATCGCCCCGAGCTCCGACGACAGCACGTCGCCGAGCACGGCGTCGAGCTTGGAGGTGGTCTCGTTGAGCGAATTGTAGGCCAGCCGATAGGCGATGTTCTCGGACCCATCGACCAATGCGCCCCAGAAGACCCGGGATCGGCAGGAGCGCTCGACTCCGTCACGCGCTGCGGCCAGGTCGTCGATCGCCGTCCGGAGCGGCTCCGCGAGCGCCGGTCCCCCACGACGGGCGGCGGCGAAGGCGATCGACGGCGCGAGCACGGTGCGCATCTCCATGATGCTCCGCACGACATCGGTGTTCACGGCGCCGTCGGCGTCGACGACGAGGGCGCCGAGGAGCTCGATTCCGGCGGTCTCGCGGTAGTCGAGCACCCGCGATGCCCCGCCCTGCCGTACGGCGATCAGCCGGGCCTGCACCAATCTGTGCAGCGCTTCGCGGACCGCGCCGCGGTTGATCCCCAGGGTCTCCGCGAGGACACGCTCCGACGGCAGGGGGTCTCCGGGCGCCCGGGCGCCGGATACGATCTGGTCGCGGAGCTGGGCGAAGACCTGCGCGGCGAGGGAGGTTCGGCGGACGGGCTCGAGCATGGGGACCGGTGGGGGGGAGGAGGCCGGTCGTCTCGGATCACCGGATCGGCCTTCACGGCGTTCGGCGCCACACCAACTGGTCATACCACCCGACCATCAGTCCGGCAAGATCCCATCTGCACGATCCGGCGGACCCGGTGGTGCGCGGGCGTGGGCTGGACGGCGAGCGCCTTTGGCCATGGTGTGGACGCAAGAGACCCAACAATGCCGAGACCAGGAGAGCCGGCTTGAGCGGCCCTATCGAAGAGCTCGTCGTCGTCGGTGCCGGAAACACCGGCGCCGAGGTCGCCTGCGCCCTGGCCGCGCGGGGGGTCACGGTCACGGTCGCCACGCGCGAGCCGGTCGTCCGCCCGGATCCGACGCCCGAGACCGGGTTCGCAGGCCGCGTCTGGTGGTGGGCGTCGGGCGTACCGATATCGTGCCTACCCCGGCGCGTGGAATGCGCAGAACGCACACCGATCGCGGAGCCCCACCTCTTCGACGCGATCGGCGCGGGCCACGTTCGGGTCGAGCAGATGCTCGTGTCCCTGACGCTGATCCGCCTGTTGTGCCCGCCCGCCACGCTGTCGACGGTCTCAAGCGCGCACAACCGGCGGACCCCGGGAGAGGTCGGCGGCAGTTGACAACGCGTCACGGGAGGCGATGCCCGCTCGTGACGGGCGAAACGATCAGTCGCCCGCAAGGCCAGAGAGCCCCACCCGATCGAGGACCCCTCGGCAGTAGTCGGAACTGAGTTCGATGTCAGGAACCCGGACGAACGGACCACCAACGCCACCGCCATCGCTCCGAATTTCGCCGCCCGGCGGCACCGTGAAGCACCGAATAGAGAACTCCGTTACCGCGCCCGAGAAAGACCAGTCCTCGCCTTCGCCGAAGCTCGCTCCGAGAGCGCTGGCCAACCGCGTGCCGGAGCGCGTGGTTGAGAACACTCCCCGAGTGGCGGCCCGATCCGTGATGCCCATCGCTGTGCCGGCCCCGGGGCCGGCACAGCGATGGGCATCCG
>CAZFPM010000172.1:12878-13650 GCA_964520965.1 uncultured Myxococcales bacterium | reverse complement strand
CCTCGACGCCGGTCTTCAGCTCGATGCCGCCGATGCCGAGCACCCACTCGACCTCTTCGGAGGCCCGGTCGGCCTTGATCTTGTACGGCGCGATGCCGCTGACGTTCAGCCCGCCGACGTACGCGCTCTTCTCGTAGATCGTGCACGCGTGTCCGCGCCGACGGAGCTCGTGCGCGCAGGCCAGGGACGCGGGCCCGGCGCCGATCAGGCCGACGCTCTTCCCGGTGTCCGGACCGGCCTCGAAGAACCGCCATCCCTCGTCGAACGCGTGGTCCGTCGCGAAGCGTTGGAGCTTCCCGATCTGGATCGGCGGGACGTCCATGTTGTTGTGCACGCAGTCGCCGACGCAGAGCGTCTCGACCGGGCAGACCCGCGCGCAGCTCATGCCGAGGATATTCGACTCGAAGATCGTGCGGGCCGACCCCTTGAGGTTGCCCGTCGCGATCTTCCGGATGAACTGCGCGATATCGATATGCGTGGGGCACACCAGCGTGCAGGGCGCGTCCTCGCAGAAGAGGCAGCGGTTCGCCTCGACGGCCGCCTGGTTGGCGTCGTAGGGCGGCTTGAAGTCCTCGAAGCACGCCTCGGACCGGTTGGGATCGATCGAGTTGGACATGGGAATCGTCGTTTCGGGGTTGCTCAGCCTTCGAAGGCGCGATCGGTGATGTCGAGGCCGCGATCGATGATCGCGAAGGCCTCGAGGAGCTGTTCCTCGGTGATGCAAAGCGGCGGGTTGCACATGAAGTGACTCCACCGGACGAACGTGAACAGG
>CAZFPM010000172.1:740-12868 GCA_964520965.1 uncultured Myxococcales bacterium | reverse complement strand
CCCTCCTCACGGAAGAAGCCGGCCAGCTCGGTCATCGCCGGGTGCGTGCCGTTGTACGGTGCGATCAGGTCGCCGCGCGAGTTCTTCTGCACGTCCATCATGCCGAAGAGGCCGAGCGCCCGGCCCTCCTTCGCCGACGGGTGTTTTGCGATCAGGCGGTCCATCTCGTCCCGCATCGCATGCTGCATCCGCGCCGCGTTCTCGATCAGGCCCTCGTCGTAGAGCACGTCGATCGCCGCCTCGGCCGCCGAGAGCGACAGGGCATGCGAGTTGTAGGTCAGCCCGCCCCAGAAGACGTTGTCCTGAAAGTGCGCCGCGATCGGATCGCTCACGCCCATCGCGCCGAGCGGCGCGTAGGCGCTGGTCAGCCCCTTGGCCATCGTCACGATGTCCGGGACGATGCCGAAATGCTCGAACGCGAACAGCTTCCCGGTGCGTCCGAAGCCGGCCATCACCTCGTCGAGAATCAGCAGGATGCCGTACTTCTCCAGCATCGCTTTCAGCTTCGGGAAGTACCCCTCCGGAGGCGCGAGAATGCCGTTCGTGCCGGTCACCGTCTCGCAGATCATCGCGGCGATGGTCTGCGGCCCCTCGTAGAGAATCGTCTCCTCGAGGTAGCGCAGGTTGTTGTCGACCTTCTCTGCGTCCGTATCGCCAAACGAGAAGTCGTAGGGCCGCGGGTCCATCACGTGCAGGACGCCGGGCGTCCCGGGCTCGTTGGCCAGCCGCCGCGGATCACCGGTGAGCTGCATGCACGCGTTCGTGCCTCCGTGGTAGCTGCGGTACCGCGCGATGATCTTCTGCCGCCCGCTGTACAGCCGCGCCGCACGGATCGCGTTCTCGTTCGCCTCGGCTCCGCCGAGGGTGAAGAAGAACGTGTTGATGTCGCCGGGGGTGATCTCCGCCAGTCGCTTGCCGACCCGCGCCCGCACCGCGGTCGCTGTGCCCGGGTACGCGTAGGTGAGCGTCTCCATCTGCTTCTGCATCGCCGCCAACACCCGCGGATGCCCGTGGCCGATGTTCACGCACATCAACTGGCTGTTGAAGTCGATCACCCGGTCCCCGTCCGGGGTGTACATGTAGATCCCCTTGGCGCGCTCGATCGGCAGCGGATTCACCGCCCCCGTCGCCGCCCACGTATACAACGTGTGCTGCTTACACAGCCGAACCATCTCGTCGGAAGTCATCGGCGCGTGGTCGTTCGTCATGACATCCACGTGGCGTCTTTGGCCATCTCCCACCGCGCGGTGATCTTGCGGGGGCGGGTCCAGAAGCGGAAGCCGTCCTGCCCGGTCATGTCGCCGTGGCCGAATTTGGAGTCGTTCCACCCTCCGAAGGCGAAGGGCTCACGGGGCACGGGCACGCCGATATTGACGCCGCACATGCCGGCGGAGACCCGCTCCATCACGTAGCGGGCGACGGCGCCGTTCGTCGTGAAGACCGACGACGCGTTGCCGTAGGGGTTCGCGTTCTCGATCGCGATGCCTTCGTCGATCGTGTCGACGCGGATGATGGAGAGGACGGGCCCGAAGATCTCGTCGCAGCCCGCGGGCATCTCGGGGGTGACCTGATCGATGACCGTGGGCCCGACCCAGTGGCCGGGCGCACCGGCGAGGGACGCGCCACGGCCGTCGACGAGCACCTTGGCGCCGGCGGCCTCGGCGGTGTCGATGAAGTTCGTGATCCGTGCGGCGGCCTCGGGGTTGATGATGGCGCCGATGCCCTGGCCGAGCTCGATCGCGGAGGCCCGCTCGACGATGCTGTCGATGATGTGCTGCACGTCACCGACGGCGACCATGATCGCGGCGGCCATGCACCGCTGTCCGGCGCAGCCGTAGGACGATGCGACGATCGTCTCGGCGGTGAGCTCGGTGTCGGCGTCGGGAACGACCAGCAGGTGGTTCTTGGCTCCGCCGAGGCAGAGGGCGCGCTTGCCCGTCTTCGCGGACCGCTCGTAGACGATCTTGGCGACCTTGGTGGATCCGACGAAGCCGACGGCCTTGATGTCGGGGTGGTCCGTGATGCCCTCGACCGTGTCCTTGCGGCCGTTGACGATGTTGAGCACGCCGTCGGGCAGTCCGGCCTCCTTCAACAGGAGGGCCAGCTTCATCGCACCGAAGGGCACCTGCTCGGACGGCTTCAACACGAAGGTGTTCCCGGCGACCAGCGCCTGCGGGAGCATCCAGAGCGGCACCATCGTCGGGAAGTTGAACGGTACGATTCCGGCGCAGACGCCGAGCGGCTCGAAGGTGACCTGGCAGTTGATGCCGCGGCTGACGTCGATCTGCTCGCCGGCCGCCATGTTGGGCAGCGAGCAGCCGTACTCGACACACTCGATGCCCTTGAGAACGCTGCCCTTGGCCTGGGCGTAGGTCTTGCCGTTTTCGTGGGAGAGCAGCCAGGTCAACTCCTCGACATCGCGCTCCATGAGCTGCTTGAGGCGGTAGAGGACCTGCGCGCGTTCCTTGAAGGGGGTCTCACGCCAGCCGTCGAACGCGGCGCTCGCGGCGGCGACCGCGCGGGCGACATCGGCGCCCGACGAGTCGGCGACCTGGCCCAACACCTTGCCGTGACGCGGATTCGTCACCGGAATCGTCGCCCCGGACTCGGCGGGGACGAGCTCTCCGCCGATCCAGTTCAGGCAGTCGACGTAGGGCTGAAAGCCGTAGGAGCGGGCGGCAAACGAGAAGTCTTTCGAGAGGGTCATGCGGCTTCCTCCGACGTTGCGGGCTCCGCCGCGGACGCTGTCGCCGCGGGGTTCGGAGCGCCGGGCATGAGCTTCATGCCGATCAGATAGAGCGTGGCCGCCAGCCCGAAGCCGACGAACCATGCGTAGGTGTAGATGTCCTGCCAGGCCTGCCCCACGTTCTCGACGAACCCGGCGGCGTGCAGGAACCCCGGGAGGTTCGGGACGACCGAGAGCACGAACGCCACGATCGCGACCGGGTTGAAGCCGGAGAGGTACCGGTAGGGGCCGCGGTGCTTGTAGAGCCCCTCGAGGTCGAGCTCGGTCCGGCGGAGCAGGAAGTAATCGGCGATCAGAATCCCGCCGATCGGGCCGAGCAGCGCGGAGTAGCCGATCAGCCAGGTGAAGATGTAGCCCCCGGTCGACTCGAGGAGTTTCCAGGGGAAGATCGCGACGCCGATGCCGGCGGTGATCATGCCGCCGAGGCGGAAGCTGACCTTCGCCGGGTTCACGTTGATGAACGCGTTCGCCGGCGAGACCACGTTCGCGGCGATATTCGTCGACAGGGTCGCGACGGTGAGCGCGAAGAGCGAGACGACGACCGCGAACCCGCCGCCCATGCGGCCGAGGAGCACGGTCGGATCCCAGATGGCTTCGCCGAAGATGACGACGGTCGCGCTCGTGACCGCCACGCCGATGAAGGCGAAGAGGGTCATCGTCGTCGGCAGGCCGATCGCCTGGCCGAGGATCTGGTCGCGCTGGCTCTTCGCGTAGCGCGTGAAGTCCGGGATGTTCAGCGAGAGCGTGGCCCAGAAGCCGACCATCGCGGTCAGCGAGGGGAAGAACACCTTCCAGAACTCTCCCTCTCGCGGGCCGCCGTCGGCGAACTGGCTCGGCGTACGAAGCATCTCGCCGAAGCCACCGGCCTTCACGTAGGCCCAGCCGAGCAGGGCGAGGCCCATCACGATCAGGAAGGGCGCCGCCCAGGTCTCCAGGATGCGGATCGACTCCACGCCCTTGTAGACGATGACCAGCTGGATGGCCCAGAACGCCATGAAGCAGAGGAACTGGGCGAGATCGATCCCGAGGAAGGGCAACGCCTCGCCCACCAGGGCACCGTCGAAGAGCGCGTTCAGCAGCTGGTAGATCGCCGAGCCGCCCACCCAGGTCTGGATGCCGAACCATCCGCACGCGACGAGCGCGCGGAGGATCGCCGGCAGATGGGCTCCCTGGATGCCGAAGCTCGCTCGCGCCAGCACCGGGAAGGGCACACCGTACTTCGTGCCCGGATGGCCGTTCAGGACCATCGGCACGAGCACGATCAGGTTGCCGAGCATGACGGTCCATACCGCCTGGCTCCAGCTCATGCCCTGGTCGATCAGGCCGGCGGCGAGCATGTACGTCGGGACGCAGACGACCATGCCGACCCAGAGGCTGGCCATGTTCATCACGGACCAGTGACGACCCTCGGCCGGGACCGGCGCGATGTCGTCGTTGATCAGGGATGGATCGGCCTCGATCGGCCGCACGAACTCACTCACGGGGGGTTGCCTTGGCTGTGCGCGGGTATGCGCCGTCTGGGTTGTGGCGGTGCTTTGCGAACGGGGGGTTCACGCAAAGGCGCGAAGGGGCAAAGGCGCAAAGGCGCAAAGGGGGCAACGTGGGGGCGCCTGCCGCGCCTACTCGACCGGGCGGGTTCGGGAGACGGGGGTGGGCTCGGCGAGGGCGTTTCGCTTGGCGATGGCGTCCCAGTACTTCGCGTGGCAGGGGCGTTTTACGTATTGGCCGCGGCCGCGTTGGGTTTTGAGCTCACCGTCTTCCCAGACGACCATTCCGCGGGACAGAGTGATCGCGGCGTTGCCCGTGATCTCCATGCCCTCGTAGATGTTGAAGTCGATGTTCTGGTGATGGGTGTCCTTGCTGATCGTGCGGGTCAACTTGGGATCCCAGATCACGACGTCGGCGTCGGCGCCGGGCATGATCGCGCCCTTCTTCGGGAAGATGTTGAAGATCTTCGCCGCGTTGGACGAGGTGGCGGCGACGAATTGCGACGGGGTGAGCCGTCCGGTGTTGACGCCGTGCTGCCAGAGGACGGACATGCGGTCCTCGATGCCGCCGGTGCCGTTGGGGATCTTGCGGAAGTCGTCGACGCCCATGCGCTTCTGCGGAGTGCAGAAGCAGCAGTGGTCGGTGGCGGTGGTCTGGAGCATGCCCGCTTGCAGTCCACGCCAGAGCGCCGACTGGTGCTTCTTGGACCGGAAGGGCGGGCTCATGACGTAGTGAGCGGCCTTGTCCCAGTCGGGATTGCGGTAGACCGAGTCGTCGATGACGAGGTGCTGTGCCAGGACCTCACCGAAGACCATCTGGCCGTCGAGCCGCGCTCGCGTGATGGCCTGGAGCGAGTCGATGCACGAGGTATGCACGACGTAGAGCGGCACCCCGAGCACGTCGGCGATCCGGATCGCGCGGTTGGCGGCCTCGCCCTCGACCTTCGGCGGCCGCGAGAGGGGGTGGCCTTCCGGGCCGTGGATGCCCTTGTCGTAGATGTCCTGCTGGAGCGTCGCGACGAGCTCGCCGTTCTCCGCATGCACGGTGCAGAGAGCACCCTCCTGGGCGGCCGTCTTGAAGCTGTTCACCAGCGTCTCGTCGTCCGCCATGATGGCGCCCTTGTACGCCATGAAGTGCTTGAACGAGTTGACGCCGTGCTCTCGGCAGAGCTTGCGCATGTCGCGCTCGACGGTCTCGTCCCACCAGGTGATGGCGACGTGGAACGAGAAGTCGCAGGCGGCCTTCTCGGCCCAGCCGTTCCAGTCGGCCCAGGCGTCCATCACCGGCTGCTGCGGGCCGGGGATGACGAAGTCGATGCACGTCGTGGTGCCGCCGGCCGCGGCAGCCGACGTCCCAGTGAAGAAGTCCTCGCTGGCGACGGTGCCCATGAAGGGCAGCTCCATGTGGGTGTGCGTGTCGATGCCGCCCGGCATGACGTAGGCGCCGCCCGCGTCGATGATGCGGGCGCCGGCGGGGGCGTCGAGGTCGGGGCCGACAGCGGCGATCTGCTCGCCTTCGACGAGGACGTCGTTGCGGAACTCACCTTCGGCGGTGACGACGGTGCCACCGCGGATCAGGATCGCAGACATCTCAGACTCCCTGCTTCTTGTGGAGCTCGTCGTAGGCGTCGGGGCGGCGGTCGCGGTAGAACTGCCAGGTGTTGCGGACCTCGTCGATGAGGGACAGGTCGAGGTCGGCGATGACGAGCTCGTCGTGGTCTTCGGAGGCTTCGGCGATGAACTCGCCACGCGGGTTCACGAAGTAGCTGGTGCCGTAGAACTTGCCGATGTTCCAGGGCGCCTCGGTGCCGACGCGGTTGATCGCGCCGACGTAGTAGCCGTTGGCGACGGCGTGGGCGGGCTGCTCGATCTTCCAGAGGTATTGGGAGAGGCCGGCGACGGTGGCCGAGGGATTGAAGACGATCTCGGCGCCGTTCAGGCCGAGGCAGCGGGCGCCCTCGGGGAAGTGGCGGTCGTAGCAGATGTAGACGCCGATGGTGCCGTAGCGGGTCTTGAAGACGGGGTATCCGCCGTCACCGGGGGTGAAGAAGAACTTCTCCCAGAAGCCGGCGACCTGGGGGATGTGCTGCTTGCGGTACTTGCCGAGGTAGGTCCCGTCGGCGTCGTAGACCGCGGCGGTGTTGTAGTACATGCCGCGCATGACCTTCTCGTAGACCGGCACGACGACGACCATCTCGTACTTCTTGCAGATCTCGGCGATGCGGTCGGTCGTCGGCCCCGGGACGGGCTCGGCGGCGTCGTACCAGCGGCCGTCCTGGCTGGGGCAGAAGTAGGGACCGTCGAAGATCTCCTGCAGACACAGGATCTGGACGCCCTGGCGGCCGGCCTCCTCGATGAGCGGGACGTGCTTTTCGAACATCGCCTTCTTGATGTCGGCGACAGGGACGCTCTCGTCGTTGATCGGGTTCGCGCACTGGATCAGTCCGCACTTGACGATGTCGCTCATGGTCGGTCTTCCTCGTCGGCAGGGAGGGGCTAACTCCGGCGGGACAAAAACGGCGTTTCGGACGCCGAGAAGCCGTCGGGGGCGTCAGGACGAATGGGAGTCGCCACGCGGAACGCGGGGGACGACGTATTTCCCAGACCGGCAGGCTATAGCCGACGGTCGGTGGGTCGGCAAGGTCGCGAATTGCCGCGCTGCGCCGTGATTCCGGTTCGGCGTCGACGCGCTCATCGAGGCGCGACTTCACCGGTCGTGGGTGTCAGAACCCGTTCTCGCCGACCACCGCCGCGAAGCCGTTCTCGCCGACGACGCCTCGCACGATCACGCCGTTTTCGCCGACGACGCCGTTTTCGCCGACGACGCCGTTTTCGCCGACGACACCGATCACGAGGGGCCGCTCGGCGAGGAAGCTCGTCTGGCCGGCGAGGCCGCCCTCCGTGATCAGTCGGTCGCGCTCGGCCACTTGCTCGCCGAGGATGGTCGTCGCCTCGGCGAGGCCGGTAGCGTCGGCGCCAGGCCGAGCCACGACCCCCGCCCCGGCAAAGAAGCACCAGCGGCCGTCTTCGGCATCGTCGCACGACCAGCCGCCCGCGTCGTGATCCACCGGGACATCAAGCCCCAGAACGTCCTGATTTCGACGGGCGATGACGCTGCCGATTTCTGGGTCGCGGACTTCGGCATCGCCGAGGACGTCGGCGAGGCGATCGGTCGAGCGACGGTCGAAGAGGACGACCTGGTCTGCGGATCGCCGATGTACATGCCGCCGGAGCAATGCCTCGGACACTGGCGCGATCACGGACCGTGGACCGACCTCTACGCTGTCGGCATCGTCGCCTGGGAGCTGGTCCACGGCCGCGCCCCGTTCGAGGGGCAGACCCAGATGGAGATCATCCTCAAGCAGATCAACGAGCCCCTGCCGCTGATCGCGCCGACGATGGCCGTCCCGCCCGGTTTCGAGGGTTGGCTCGCCCGGATGACCGCGAAGGAGCACCGCTGGCGCTTCGTCCGCGCCCGCGACGCGGCGCATGCCCTGGAGCGGCTGGGTGACCCCGTGGGGGAGCATCCGCCCGAGGCGCAGCCCGAACCTGCGGACGATGCCCTCGCCGCCGGTCCGACCGCGCACCTCAGCTACGACGAACGCGCTCGCGTGATCGGCGCGTCCGGGGGTTGGACGCGCCTGGAGACAGCCCCGGAGGGAATGCTCGCGTGGGCCGATGTTGCCTCCGTGCCCTCGTCCTGGACCCAGGTCGAGACCCCGGGAGCGGCGACGACGGTCGACATGCTCGATGCCGGGATCGGTCTCTTCGGTCTCCGCCGCGTGCCCACCCTCGCGCGCACGCCGGAGCGCGACCTCCTGTGGCGGCGCTTGCTCGACGTCCGCGACGAACGCGCGCCCCGGGTCGTGTCCCTGCACGCGGAGGCGGGAGTGGGCGCGAGCGAGCTGGCCCGATGGCTGTGCGAGACCGCCGACGAGGCGGGCGCGGCCCTCTGTCTGCGCGCGGTGCACGACGAGAACATGAGCGCCGCGCACGGCGTGGAGCGCATGATCGTCGACCACTTCCGGTGTTTCGGGCTGGAGGGCGACGAGATCCGCGAGCGACTGCAGGTGGTGCTCGCCGACGAAGAGGTCGAAGGCCGAGAGGTAGAGGCCCTCGTCGAGATCATGGTCGCATCGGACGCCGCGACGACCCGCGACCGGGGCGAGCGCTACGCGCTGGCGGCTCGCGTTCTCAGCCGGGCCGCTCGCCGTCGGCCGCTGATCGTGTGGCTCGACGACGTGCAATGGGGCTGGGACTCGCTCGGCTTCGTGCAATACGTGCTCGCCCGCGGCGACGAGCCCGTGCCCGTGCTCTTCGTGTGCACGTCTCAGAACCAGGACGTGGCCGGGCGCCCGCTGGAGGCGGAGCTCCTCACCGAATTGGAAGGCGACGGCCGCGTGGAGCGGGTCGACCTGCGGCCGTTCACGTCAGCTGAGATGCAGCAGCTCGTCGGCAACCTCCTGCACCTGCAGGGGGCACTGGCGACCGATGTCGTCGACCGCGCGGCAGGGGTGCCGCTCTTCGCCGTGGAGCTGGTCGGCGACTGGGTGCGCCGCAATCAGCTGCGGGTCGGCGGCGGCGGCTTCGAGCTCGTGCCCGGCGCTTCGATCCAGGTGCCGGACAACCTGCGGGAACTCTGGTCAGAGCGCCTGGAGCGGGCGGTCGACGGGCTCGATGCCGACGCGCGGCGAGCCCTCGACCTCGCCGCCGTGCTCGGGTCGAACGTCGAGACGGATCAGCTCCGCCGGGCGATGCTCCTTCTGCATGGGGTGTGGGACCCGACCCTTATCGACACGCTCACCGAGCGCGGGCTCGTCGCCGCAGCCGAGGGCGAGTTGACCTTTCACAACCCGATGCTGCGTGACGTGATCGCGGCCGCGCTGGCCGACACGGACGAAGGGCGGCGTCTGCACCGGACCTGCGCCGCGCTCCTGCTCGGTCCGGCGGGGCCCCGCGGTCATGCGGCAGCCGCCCGCAGAGCCGATCACCTGATCGCTGCCGGGGAGCTCCGCGATGCGGCCGAATCGCTGCGCGATGCGGCGCGCGGCTATCGCTCGGCCACTGACTTCGCCCACGCACTCCGTCTCCTCGACGAACACGACGGGCTGCTCGATGCGCTCGCGGCCGATGATTACGACCGCCGGCGCGCCGAGGCCAACCTGATTCGGGCCGACGTCTTGGGGTTGCAGTGGGAGTTCGGCCAGGCCGCTGCGGCCGCGCAGCGCGCACTGACGCCGGCGACCCGTCTCGGTTGGCCGGGGCTCCGCGCGGAGGCGCTGGCGATGCTGTCGCACGTCTGCCGCCAGCGGGGTGATCGGGACCAGGCTCTCGACCACGCGACCGAAGCCGGTGCGCTCTTCTCGGCGCTCGGGAACGACATCGGCGTGGCGCAGTCTCTGCTGTCTCGGGCGATCCTGGCGCGCGTCGGCGGTGATCCGAACGCCGCTCGCCAGCATTACGTCGAGGCCCAACGCATGTACTCGTCGTCCGGTGAGCCGCGCGGGGCCGCGAACTGCGCCCTCGGTCTCGGACACATCGGGCGCGACACGGGCAACACCACCGAAGCGAGGCGTTTCTACGAGCTCGCACGGGATGCGTACGAGGAGCTTGCCGAGCGGAACGAGCTCGCCAATGCGATCAACGGTCTGGCCGAAGTGGCTCGCCTGGACGGCGACTTGGAGACCGCCGAGGCGATGTATGCCGAGGCGCTCGAACTGCAGGAGACGGTCGGCTCGAAGGGGGCCAACATCACGCGGTTGAACCTGACGATCGTCGAGCTCAGGCGCGGCGCCTACGATGCGGCGTCTCGGCGTCTCGACAGCCTGGAGCGTTCGATGCGGGCGACGCACCAGACTGCGTTCCTGCCCTACGTTCACGTGTTCCGGCTCGTCGTTCTCGCGGGTCTGGGGCAATTCGACGATTGGGACGCGGAGCACGCCCGCGCGTTGGCCTCGATCGAGACGACGGATGCGAAGGACCGCGATCTCGAAGCGATGGCCCAGCTTGCCGCCGAGCTGGCGCAGGTGGCCGGTCAACGTGACATCGCCGCGGCGGCGTGGGCCATCGCGCGGGGTCAGGCGCTCGGGCGGCAACCCCAGTGAACCCGGGCCCCGGCGCTGTCGTGGTGCGACGGGTCACCCAGGGAGGCCCAGGCCGCCCTTGACACCAACGCACCGCCACGACCAGATCTCCCCATGGCGCGCAAGGACCACCCCAAGAGTCGTGAGAAGCGGGACCAGATCCGGCACGCTGCCTACACGTGCTTCCGGCGCGAGGGCTACGCCCACACCAGCGTCGACAGCATCTGCCACGAGGCGGGCGTCTCGAAGGGCAGCTTCTACTGGCACTACCCCTCCAAGCTCGACGTCTTCGTCAACATCATCGAGGCGTGGACGCGCGAGGTGATGGACGAGCTCTACGAGCAGTTCGAGGACGCGGTGCTCGAGGAAGACTACGCCTCGGCGATCGCCGACGCGCTGGAGAAGGAGATCCACCGGGGCCGTGCCGTCGTTCCGCTGTGGATCGAGTTTGCGGTCCTGGGCCGCCACGAGCCGGAGATCCGGCAGGCCCTCGCCAAGTTCTACCGGCGCGCCCGCTCGGCGCTGGCCGAGATTCTGCGGCCGGCGCTGAGGGGGCGCTTCGACGACGCCCAGATCCGGGGCGCGTCGGCCATGGCGTTCGGCGCGTACCTCGGCATCATGATGCAGGAGACGTCGGACCCGGAGCGGGTGGACGCGGTCGACGAAGTGAGGGCGTTCCTCGACGCCTACACCCGCGACGGCGACTCGGAGAGCTAGCCCGCACTCTTCGTGGCGTTGGCACGGGTCGGCGCTGTCTCGCATCGGCGTGTCGTGGCGCCCTGACTCGGCAGCGCCGACACCGCCAACTCGAGGACGTGCTGTACGCGGAGATACTGGATTCCTTCCGTATTCTCGGGGGTATGGGCCGCAGGGGCGGCGGAGTTTCGACTGGTCGGTTTGTTTGGTCGGTGCCCGCTATGGTGCCGTAACTATTGGAATTGCAGGCACATTGCGCGAAATGGGATCTTTCGTTGACTCCGCGAGCGGCGAAAACTAGAGGAGGAATAGACCCACCAGTCTAGTCTTCTACACCGAGCCGACCATGTCGCGTCAGGGACACCCGCAGCGTCTATCCGCCCTTCCCGTCGTCACGCCGAGCGAACCCGAAAGCACCCATTCCGAGTCTGTGCTCCGACGACTTGCCGAGGGCCGCGCCAGCGCGATTCTGACCTTCGCCGGTCAGGGTGCAGACAGCCTCGACGAGCTCGCCCGACTGCACGACGAAGTGCCCGGCTGCCGGCCCCTGATCGCCGCCGCAGACTCCGCGCTTCGACAGCTCGCGTCCAAGCAATCCTGGCGCTGGAGCGGTCTCTACGATGCCGGGTTCGAGGTCTCCCGCTGGGTCGGTGACCCCACGTCACGGCCACCGGCGGACTACACCACCTCGAGCGCCATCTCCCAGCCCCTCATCTTCCTCGCCCAGCTCGCCCGCCACCAATGGCTTCTCGAGCAGGGGCTCGACGAGGCCATCGGAGCCGGCGCCATCGTCGGCGCCACAGGCCACTCCCAAGGCCTCATGGCGGCGCTCCTGGTCGCACAATCTCCCGGCGGCACGATCGAACTAGACCGGGCAGTCGATTTCGTGCGCTACCTCGCCTGGCAGGGACAGCACATGGCGCTCACGTGGCGCGACCGCGCGGGCGCGGGGTCTGCCGACGGTGCCACGCCGATGGCTGCGGTCGCCGGCCCCACCACCGCCAGGCTCCAGCACGAGATAGACGCCCTCAACGCGCGGCTCCCCGAAGACCGCCGGGTCTGCATCGCGCTCCACAACGGGCGCACGCGCAACGTCGTCAGCGGTCCTGCGAGGTC
>CAZFPM010000172.1:0-730 GCA_964520965.1 uncultured Myxococcales bacterium | reverse complement strand
TCGCCCGGACCGAGCTCGAAGCGCGGAAGGCCGGGCGATTCGGGGGCTCGCCCCTCGAACCCAAGTGGGAGTATCTGCACGTCAGCGCGGCCTTCCACTCCCCCCACATGGCGCCCCACATGGCCCGGCTCGCCGACGACGTCGCCGACCTCGGCATCGCCGGCGTGCCGCTCTGGATGCCCGTCCTCGACCCCGCTGACGGCGCGGCCATCGATTGCGGCAGCGATCTCGTCGAGCGGCTCGTCCGAAGCCAGTCCATCGAGCCCGTCCGCTGGGCGACTACCGTCAGGAAGTTGGCCGCGCAGACCGACGCGACCCACGCCCTCGACTGTGGGCCCGGAGTCGGCGTGGCCCGTCTCGGCGCCGCGGCGCTCCGTGGAACGGGCACCGACGTGCTCGCCCTGGCCGAGCCCTCGGGCCGCGACGTGCTGCTCGGGCACGGGCCCCTCGCCCGCCCCTCGCTGGACTATCGCGTCCACGCCCCCCGCCTCGCTGTCGCCGCCGACGGGCGCACCGTCGTCGACAACCGCTACACCCGCGCGACCGGAATGCCTCCGGTGATCCTGCCGGGAATGACCCCGACGACCGCCGACGTCCCCATCGTCGCCGCCGCCGCCAACGCAGGGTTCACCGCCGAGCTCGCTGGCGGAGGCCAGGTGTCCGAGCGCATCTTCGAGCTGCGCATCGACGAACTCGACGAAGCCCTCGATCCCGGCCGCGCCGTCGTCTT
>CAZFPM010000171.1:13312-13802 GCA_964520965.1 uncultured Myxococcales bacterium | reverse complement strand
GGGCACGCAAAGGCGCAAAGAGGAACACGCAGAGGGCGGGTCGATGACGGAGAAAGAGATTGCGCGGGTGATCGTGGATGCGGCGTTGAGGGTGCACCGTGCATTGGGACCGGGGTTGCGCGAGGCGGTGTACGAGCAGGTGCTGGCCTACGAGCTGGAGCAACGCGGGCTGAGCGTGATGCGGCAGGCTCCCATGCCGGTGCGCTACGGCGACCTCGTAATCGACAAGGGGTACCGCGCTGACCTCGTCGTCGAGCGGAAGGTCATCGTCGAGTTGAAGTCGGTCGAACGCGTCGCGCACGTCCACGAGAAGCAAACCCTCACCTACGTTCGGTTCGCGAATCTCCGCCTCGGCCTCCTCATCAACTTCGGCGCCGCCCTGATCAAGAACGGAATCACCCGCATCGCGAACGGCCTGGACGAAGAAGCCCACTGACCCGCGCCCCGTTTTGCATCTCTGCGCCCCTGCGCGAACCCAAAACGGCCCCGC
>CAZFPM010000171.1:0-13302 GCA_964520965.1 uncultured Myxococcales bacterium | reverse complement strand
CCCTTTGCGCCTTTGCGTGCCCTCCCTTTGCGCCTTTGCGTGAACCCCCCTGCTCGAGACCCCACGCCTACCTCAAAGGTCCCCGCAGAGCCCCGACCCGATCATCGCGTCGGTTGGGCCTGGGGCGATGCCTTCGCCGGAGTCGAATCCTTCGATGATCTCGTCGACGCGATAGATCGTGCCCGACGGCCAGTGGATGCGGGCGATGTCCCAGAACACGTCCGTCTCTCGCAGTGGTTGGTTCACGATCTCGTCGATCTGGCGTCCGTTGATGAAGATCCGAACCGTGGGCCACGCGGTGTCGAAGGCCTCCCGGAAGTAATGGGCGCCCAGGGCGTACCACTGACAGTTTTCGGGGTCGTCCATCTGGATTGTCTCCGGCCCGACTCCGTCGGTGTCGTCGATGTCGAGGGAGGGATGCTCGGGGTTCCAGAACGGGGCGTCGTTGCCGAAGTAGCAGTCGAACTGGGGGTCGAACCAGGGAGCAGGCATCTTGACCAGGTGGAGGTCGACATCGGACCCCTCGCCATCGGCCTCGTCCGGATCGGACGGGTTGTGCCAGGTCAGCTCGATGGCGATGGCCTCCTCGGGGATCGCGACGACCGTGACGAGCGCGGCCGGGCCGCAGTCCTCGAACCCGGCGTCGTCGATCACGGTCAGGCGGAACTGGTAACGGCCGGCCAGGGGCAGGAAGTACTGCGCGAGGGCACCGTTGTCCGGCGCCGCGTCGAAGGGGCGGATGCCGTTGATCGCGTCTTCGGGCGCGGAGACGATCTCCCAGATGTAGCTGACGATGGTGCCGGGAGGGGTGTCGAACGACGCGCTGCCGTCCAGGACGAGTGTCTGGAGCGGCAGCGCCCAGTCGATGTCGACGCCACGGCGGTTCTCGCTGTCGTCGAGGATCCAGCCCTCGACGACCGCGGACGGACACGGGTCTTCGACGCCGACGCCGGCGAGCCGGCACTCGCTGACGACCCGATTGCCCGCTGCGTCCGCGTGCTCGATCTGCACGAGACCCGCTTCCGCGTCGAAGTCGCCCGGATGGAACGCGACAGTGAACGCGGTCGATGCGTCTGCCCCGAGGGTGAGGGGCAGATCCGGGACGTCGGACAGTCCGAACGCGTTGCTCGTTCGGGCGACGTCGAGCCGGATGTCAAAGACTTCGAGATCGAGGTTGCCGAGGTTGGTCAGCGTGATCGACCGCTCGGAGGTCACGTCGATCGGACGTTCGCCGAAGTCGAGCGGGCACGGATCGCGCCCCAGGAGCGGTGTACCGGCCGTCCCGTTGACCTCGAAGGTCGCGGTGACGGTGTTCTCGTCCTCACACGGATTGCCGACATCGCCGAACTGATCGTACTTGACGACCAGGGTCGCCAGATCGTCACCGGGAGCGGCGGGCAGGTAGAAGAGCTGAAACTCGAGCTCGTTGATCCCGACACCGGTATCGAAATTGTAGACGTCGACCACCGTGAATCCGATCTCGGGGTCGCGCGTCTCCTCGAGCCGCTCGGGGATGTCGCTGCTGATCTCCGGGTTACCGGTGACCTGCATGTCGCAGACGATCAGCGGCGCCAGACCCGGGTTCCGGAGCCGCCCGTCGATGGTGTTCGGGGTCCCGACGGCGGTGATACCGAAGTCCAGGATCGCCGGCACGATGCTGATCGCCGGGGTCGGCCGCGGCGATGTGATCGGAATCTCGAGCTGCGGTTGCGACGGGTCGTTCGACTGGATCACGACGTTGCCGGAGGTCTCCTCGGGGGTCTCGGGCCGGTAGATGACGGTGATGATCGACAGCTCGCCGGGCTCGATCTCCAGGCCCTCGGTTTCCTGGTCGATGCGGACATACGCCGGCGTGGCATCGATCGTGATCTCCGTGATCCGCAGGGTGGCGTCGCCGTCGTTCTCGATGACGAGGTCGAGCTGGTCCTCGGTGTTCAGCACGACGGCGTTGAACACGAGGTTCTGCGGCGTGACCCGGATTCGCGGCACGAGTCTCGATTCCAGGGACTTGCAACCGAAGAGCGCGACGAGGGCGAGCGAGAGGGCGAGCGTCTGACGTCTCATGGCAAAACCGACGGCGATATGCGCAGGTGCGCGCTACGGGTCCGAGAAGCCCGGAGGCTAGTGAGGGGCCATGCTGGTGTCAACCCGACCCGGCAGGCCTGGGCGGCGGAGCCAAGCACGGCAAATCCTCGCGCGACACGGGTTTCACCGATCTCCGGCCCCGCGCGGCGCTTGGCCTCAGAGAGGCTCGGCCCGGTCGGCCGCTGGACGCTGGCTGTGCCGACGGATACCCTCCGGCATCCGCTGCCGCACGAGAGGAAATCACGCGTGACCACGAGGCCCACCGGCCGTGATGCAGGACGTCAGCTGGCCGCCGCGGTCATCGCCCTGCTGTCGTGGTTCTCCTCGCCGGCGGCTGCCGCGGAAGGGGACTGCCCCGTCGTGTTCACGCCCGAGGACACCGTCGAGGTCATCGGCATGATCGACGCCGCCGCGTTGGGCGAGGGGTGTACGCTGGAGGGCGTGGCGGCGGAGATGGCCACGCTGACCGCGTCCTTCACGACGCCTGCCGGCGAGTTCGCGGTCGTGATCCGCCCGGCGGAGTGCGCAGATGCGAGCGCTACGCACCTGGGGGCGCTCGCAGCGACCGTCCCGACCGGCCTGGAGGCGCACTGCGCCGGTGTCGGCGACCTGTTCGGAGCGGCCGAGGAGATCGGCACCGAACGCTCCTCGATCGTCGGCGAGCGTGGCGACCTCGGCGGGCGCGTGTTGGCGTGGAGCGCCCGGGCGGCGCTCCTGATGGCCCTGTTGGCGACGTTGCTCGCGGTGCACCGCCGTTGGCGCCGGGGACCCCTGACGCTGAGTGCCCCGTGGCGCGCGGCCGTGCTCGTGCCGGTCGCGGTTGCGCTGATCGTCCGTCTCTCCGTCGAGGGCACGCTCTCGAACTGGTACAGCGAGGTTCTCGTACCCGGGAGTGGGCTGCAGAGCTCGCGTTTCGGGTATGGGGCGTTCGCCATACAGGAGTGGGTGGCGTTCGTGCTCCCGTGGTCGGACCGGACCTGGTTCGCGACGACCGCGGTGATCGGCGCCCTGGCGGTCGGGGTGGTCGTGCTGCTCCTCCGCGGGTTGCGCATGTCGCCTGCGGCTGCGGCCGCGGTGGGTCTGCTCGTCGCCGTCACGCCGCTCCACGTCCGGATCTCCGCCTCGACCAGCGAGCACGTGGTCAGCGGCTCGGCCCTGCTCCTGGCCTGGCTGTTCTGCGTGCACGGCTGCCGGCCCGTACGCGTGCCGATGCTCGTCGCGGCGGTCGCATGGACGGTTCTCGCGTGCCTCACCCGCGCCGACGCCTGGGCTCACTCGGCCCTGATTCCGTTGTGGGCACTGCTCCCCTTCGCGGACCGGACGGTCCGCGACCCGTCGGGACCTCGTGGGGCGTGGGTGGGAGCGGTCGGCTACGCCTCTGCCTGGCTTCTCATCGGGGTGGTGACGTACACGCTGGTCGTCGAGCGCGCCGTGCATCCGTTCCCGGAGCCGCAGGCCATGCGCTACGCGGCGCAGACGGCGTTGGTGCACTTCTGGTGGGTCGCGAACGAACCTCCGCACTGGTTCGGTCGCTTCACCCTCGTTCTCGTCGCGTTCGGCTGCATCCGCATGGCTTGGAGGCGCCCGGGTCTGCTCGCGTGCGCCGTCGCCACGGTGGTCGCGGCGTTCGTCGTCATGGGCCGGACCTTCGCGGTCGACCATCTGGTCGGTTCGCGCTACTTCTTCCACGTGATCCCCCTGGTCCTCCTCCCGGCGGGGTTTGCGTTCGAGTGGTTGGTGCACGCCATCGCGAGGCGTACGGGCCGGGAAACCGTCGTCACGGCGGTGCTCGGGGTCGTGCTCCTCGCCGGGGCGACGTTGGAGGCCCGTTCGGCGTATCGCTACCGCTATGCGTTCCAGGACGAGTACGCGTTCCTGCGCGACGCGCTGGCCGAGATCGAGCCGGATTGCGTCGTCTACCAGCTCCCGATTCGGCGCCAGGGCTTCGAGCGCGATCTCGACTGCTGCCTCGACCTGCCCCGGTCACCGATGCCCGCGGCGTATCCGGCGATGACCTTCGCCCCGCTCGATCTCGCCTCCCCGCCCGCTCCGGAGCCGGACACCTGCACGGTGTGGTTCGCCGGGGCGCCGTGCGGGTTCGATCCGGACGCGTTCGCGGGCGAGCGAAACCCGGTTGCGGTTCGGACGTTCGCGGAGGAGTGCGCGGCGGTGGGGCGGCTCTTCGAACTCGACCAGATCGCGGCGGGATTCGCTGCGCCGGAAGCGACCCAGGACCTCTTTTCGGCAGATCCGCTCGACCTGGCGTTGTACCGCGTCGTCTGGAACGGATCGGGCCCATAGCAGATTGTGGAAGAGCGCTCCGGTCGCCCGTCGGAGCGAGGGCGCCTTTGGCGGCGTCACTGCTCCGCGCATGGGAGCGATTATTGCTTCTCGTCGTTCTTCGACACGGGCGCTCTCGCACTCGACGCGCTCGGTCCGCGCTCCCCAGCGGTCTGCCGGGCCGCCGTCGCCCCGAGTTGACGCCCGGGCGGCGGTCTGTTTTTCTCCTCGACCGGGAGGAACCCGACACCGCGCCGCGTTGTCCTTCCCTGACCCGCTCCGCGGAACATCCCCACCAGCTCCGGACCCCACTGTGCCATTCGACCTTGCGCCGCGTGTGAACTCAACCGCACTGGCCGCCGTCGCGGCGACGCTCCTGGCCCTCGTGGCGCCGGTGACCGCCGCCGCGCAACCGACCCTCGGCAGTCCTGAGCACGACCGCTTTCTCGCGCTCGCCGACGAGGCCGCGGCTCGGGGCGACGGCCCCCTCGCCCTGGCGCCGCTGATTCAGATGAGCGCGGTGCAGGACTGGCTGCCGTCCAGCGAGGTCGAGCGGGTCTACTCCGATCTGGCCGACCGGCTCGACGATGCCGACGCTCGGGCCCTCGCCGGCTACCGTGTGTTGCGGGCCGTCCACGCCTCGGGTGACCTCGTCCGAGCGACGGAGCTCGAGCGCGAGCAGGGCTTCCTGACCCGGTGGGCGTTCATCGGCCCCTTCCCGAACGACGGCATGGCCGGCCTCGCCGAGGCGTATCCGCCCGAGACCGCGGGTGTCGACGGTGGGACGCATCCCGGCAAGGTGATCGACGTGTCCTGGCGCGAGACCGAGCGCGTCTCGGAGACCGGCTACTTCGACCTGCGCGACGTCGTCCGACCCACCCACGCGGCGGTGGCATATGTGGCGGTCGACGTCACGAGTGATCGCTCACGCGACGCGAGGCTCTCGCTCGCGGTCGACGGCGCCTATCGGGTGTGGGTCGACGGCGAGCCGGTCGCCGAGCAGCCGGATCACCTGGGTGGCTTTCTCCTGCGGGACACGATCCCGGTTCGGCTCCGCCGCGGCACCAACCAGATCCTGGTGAAGATCGGCACCGTCGATGCCCCCATGGGGTTGCACGCGCGCCTTCTGGACGACGACGGGGAACCGCTGGTGCTCGAGCACTCGCCGGCGCGTCGGCCGTCGGTGGTGTCGCGGCCGTCCGCGGAGTGGAGCCGTCCGGCGAGCGTCGCGGATCGCTTCGGGCATCTCGAAGACGGCGACGCGTTCGCGGCCGCCGCCTTCGTCGTCCGCGAGCTGGCTCCCGACAGCCCGGCCGAGCCCTGGTTGCCGCTCCTGGAACAGGCGTTGGCCGCGGACCCCGGTCCGGAGGGCCTGTTGCGCTCCGCATTGGTCGTGACCGCGGGCTGGCGTGCCGTGGAGCTGCTTGACCGGGTGGTCGAGCTTTCCCCCGATCCGATGCACCGGCTGGCATGGGTCGGCGCGGTCTGGCGTCAGCTGGGCGCGTCGCGCGAGGTCGAGGCCGCGCACGCGCTGCGGGCGGTGCTCGACGGCTCGCGGCCGCCGCTCGGGGCGCGACTGCTCTGGACCGAGATGCTGGAGGCGGAGTACTTCTATCACGCGGCCTTCGTCGAGCGGCTGGCGTTGGCCGAGGAGGCCGGGTGGCCGCTTCCGGTGTTGACCGCGCTCGAGCGTTCCGCCCGCGACGTCAGCCGCGACGACTTGAGGCTGCGCGCGGTGGAGCGTCTGCTCGAGCTCGAGCCCCTCGCGTTCGGTTGGTTGGACGACTTCTCCCAGATTCTGCGCACGGTCGGGCGCGGCGACGAGGTAGGGCCGCTCTTGGACCGCGTGCAGCGACGACTGCCGCTCTCGCCTGCGGTCCGAGAGCGGGTGGCCGCCGTGCATCGTGCGGTCGGCGACACCGACGCCGCGGATCTCGCGCTCGGAGAGGCGATCGCGCTGTGTCCGGGCAGTGCGCGGCTTCGTGAAGCGCGCGGCCGGCTACGCCTTGAAGCGGGTGACCGAGACGGGGCGCGAGCAGACCTCGCGGACGCCCTCGAGCGCGAGCCGCAAGACTCGGAGCTCCGCGAGTACCTGGCTGCGATCAGCCCCGAAGAGGACCGGTTCTGGGAGCCCTACCGTCTCTCGCTCGACGCGCTCCTCGCCTTGCGCCGGCCGCCGTCGGAAGAGGTCGACTTCGAGTACACCTACCTGGCCGATCAGCGACTCGTCCGGGTCTTTCCGAACGGTCTCGCGACCGCATACGTGCAGCAGGCGTTCGACGTCTACACCCGGAGCGGCGCCGACGCCCTGCGGCAGTTCTACGTCGGCTACAGCCCCGACTCCGAAGTCGTCGAGGTCGTCGCGGTGCGCATCCTCAAACCCGACGGGACGGTGCAGGAGGTCTACGACACCCGGGACTACTCGGCCGACGCCGGTCCGGCGAGCATCTACTACGACGTGCGCAGCCGGGTGGTCTACCTGTCGAGCTTGGAGCCCGGAGACGTGCTCTCGTACGAGTACACGGTCAGCGACGTCTCCTATCGCAACATCTTCGACGACTACTTCGGGGACTTCTGGTTCGTGCAGGCGAGCCAGCCGAAGTCGTTGGCGCGCTACGGGCTCCTCCTCCCCGAGGGCCGGGAAGTCCACGTCAACGAGCCCACGCCGTCGTTCGGCGACTGGTCCGAGGAGCTGGAGACGGGCCAGCGGCGCCTGATCTACGAGGCGCGCGACGTGCCCCACGTGCCTCGCGAGTCCGGCGCACCCGGCCCGTCGGAGAGCTTCGCCTACGTGAGCGCGTCGACGTACGCGTCGTGGGACGCGCTGGCGGAGTGGTACTGGCACCTGATCGAGGACCAGCTCGTCGCGTCGCCGGAGATCCGCGAGACCGTGCGGTCTCTCGTCGAGGGCGTGGACGACGAGCGCGACCGGATCGCCGCGATCTACGGCTACGTCGTTCGGAACACGCGGTACGTGGGGCTGGAGTTCGGCATCCACGGCTACAAGCCCTACCGCACGAGCGATTGCTTCAACCGGCGCTTCGGCGACTGCAAGGACACCGCGTCGTTGATGAAGGTGATGCTGGACCTCGCCGGCATTCCGTCGCACGTCGTCCTCGTTCGCACCCGGGACATGGGCACGATCGACGGCCGACCGCCGAGCCTCGCGCTCTTCAACCATGCGATCACCTACGTGCCGGGACATGACCTCTACCTCGACGGGACCGCCGGGTTCTCGGGGTCGAACGAGCTGCCGTCCGGTGACCAGGGCGCCACCGCCGTGATCGTCCTCGACGGAGCGGGCGGTCGTTTCGTGACGATCCCGAACCTGGACGCCGAGACCTCGATCACCGCGAGTCGCGTGGACATCGACCTCGGTGGCGATCTCGCGACGGGCACGGCCACCATGACCTTCAGCGGCGGATTCGCACCGACCATGCGGCGCGACTTCGAGGCAGAGCAACGCCGCGTCGAACGCTTCCAGAATCAACTCGCCCGTAACGTGCCGGGGATCACGATCACCGACGCGACCTTCTCCGATGCGACCGACATCGAGTCGCCGGTGGTGGTCGAGTTCTCTTTCGAGGGTGGAGATTGGGCGCGTTGGCAGGGGGACACCCTGGTCGTCCATCCGCTGGGCTCGCCGTCGAACCTGACGAGTCGACTGGCCGGCGCCTCGACGCGGACGACGCCGTTGGTGCTCGACTACCCCTTTGGTGTCGACGAGCACTACCGGATCGGACTGCCGGAGGGGGTGGGTCCGCCCGACGGCGTTCCCGAGCCGGTCGAGATTGAGGGTCCGTTCGGCAGCCTCTCGCTGACTTGCGCACTGAGCGACGGGGTTCTGGAAACGCGCCTCGATCTTCGGATCGACGTGGCGCGAGTCGAGGTCGAGGACTACGCGGCCTTCCGGGCGTTCGTCACCGAGGCCGAGACGGCAATGGATCGCGTCGTCCGGTTCGGGGGAGGGGAGTCATGAGGCGGACGACGATCACGCTGGCGCTCACGGTTCTGCTTGCCGGATGCGGGGGCGCGGTGGCGACCGCACCCGCGGTGCCCGGGCTCGGGCTCGCGGCCGACTCGACGCTCCCGCCCGCCTCTGGGCTGGACGCGATCGCCGATTCCGACCCTGAGTCGGCCTACGACGCCTTGCTCACGTCCTACGTGCGGGAGGCGGCGGGCGATGTCGAAGGTGCGCTCGACGCGCTCCTCGAGGAGGTCCCGTGGGGCGATCCGGCGGCCGGCCTGGCCCGGTCTCTGCGGGTTCACGGCCTGCGCAGCGTCGTGCCCGGATTCGATGCGCGCGTCGCCACGTGGCTGACCGAGTCCGATGACGGGGCCAGCCCGGTCGAGCGCATGATCCGCGGCGAGCTGCGGCTTCACGAGGCCTACCGCGCGCACCGGCGCACGATGCAGGACGGGTTGTTGGAGCGCGCACCGTTCGGGAGTCCGACGTCGTGGCGCATCGCCGGTCCGTTCTCATCGTTCGAGATCCTCGACTTCGACGCCCCGACGCCGGCGGACGACGACGCCGTACTTGCCGACGAGTACGTGCTTCCTTCGGGCCCGGTCCGCACCTGGTGGTTGGCGCCGAACGCAGCTGGGGCATCGCTCTCCGAGATGCCCGACGGGATCTACGTGGCCGAGACGTTCGTTGGCCTCGCCGCCGATTCGGACGTGCTGGTCGCGGTCTCCACGTCGGCGCGTTACGTCGTCGAGATCGACGGTCACGCGATCGCGCGCCGCGACATCGCCAATGTGTACGACAGCCAGCTCCGACTCGCTCGGGTGCAGCTCGGTGCGGGCGCTCACCGTGTCCGCGTGCGGGTGGCGATGGCCGGCCCGCCGTCGCCCCTCTGGCTGAAGATCACGCCGCTGGACGGCGTGGTGGTGGACCGGTTCGACCCGACGCCCGCCTCCTGGTCGCCGACTGGTTGCGTGCCGCGGTCCGACCCGGTCGGCACCGGTCTCGGAGCAGCGTTGTCCCCGGCGATGCCGGCCGACGCGACGACGCTCGCGTGGTTGGTGGCCGCCGAGCTCGCGGTGGCGGGTGGCGACGCGATACGAGCGGGCGATTTGTTGGATGTCGCCGCCGACAGCGAACATCCCCTGGTGGCGTTTTTGACCGGTCGACTTGCGGGCATCGCCTTCCACCGACGTCCGGCCGAGCGCTCCGAGCTGGCGGTCTCCGCGCTGCGGCGCGGGCTGGATCAGTGGCCCGGAGGCACCGGGCTCCGCGTGGCACTGGCGTCGCTCTACCTGGAGGGAGGGCAGACGGATGTGGCCGGCGAACACCTGGAGCAGGCCGTGATCGGGCGGGGAGACACCTTCGCGGTCCAACACGCCCTCTCGCGGTACTACGAGGAGCAGGGGTGGGCCGAGTTGGCCCGGGAGGCGCGCCTTCGAGCGGCTGCCATCTTCCCGCTGCACTGTCCGACGGTCTCGCAAGTCGTCGACGACCTCGTGGACCGCGGAGCGCCGCTCGACCCGGCGGAGCTTCCCTCCGAGTGGCTCTCGTGCGACGCCACCCATCGGGCGGTCGCGACAGCGTGGACTCGGCCTCGCGGCGACTTCGAGTCCGCGCTCGAGACGGCCCGACGCCTCGCGTCGCGCAATCCCGATGACGCCCGCTACGCCATGCTGGCGGCGGAGACCGCCTGGGCACTCGGCCTCGACGACGAAGCGGACGCGTTCCTGACCGAGGCCCGCCGGTGGCTACGCCGTGACGACGCGCTCCTCGATCTGGAGCTGGATCGCGCCCTGGCGCTGGGCGGCGACCCGGGGTGGGCGCAGCGCATCGACGCGACGCCGTCCGACGCGTTGTTCCGGGTCGCGCGGGCGGTCGCCGAAGGCAGCGGGTTGTTGCCCGATGTGCGCTACGACGGCGTAGCCCTCGTCGAGGCGTACCTCGCCGATGCGCCCGGGTACCAGGCGCAGGTGGTGTACGTGCACGACTACGCCGTGAGCCGCTACTTCGACGACGGGTCCGGGTTCGAGCTCGTCCACCAGATCGTGCAACTCAACACCCGTGATGCGCTCGCGGCGTATGGCGAGATCGGCGTGCCAGCCGAGGCCGTCCTGGTCACAGCGCGCACGCTGAAGCCCGATGGGCGCGCCCTGGTTCCCGACGACATCGCCGGCAAGGAGTCGCTGTCGATGCCGAACCTGGAGATCGGCGACTTCGTGGAGCTCGAATGGCTGGAGCCGACCCTCGGACCGGTCGCAGAGCGGCCGGCGGTGCGTTCGGGGCGGTTCACGTTCCGCGGCTTCGATGGGCCGTTCCACCGCTCGATCCAGCAGTTCATCTACCCGGAGCCGTGGGCCGACGCCGTGGCGATCGACCTTCGGAATTTCGAGGGCGACGTGACCGAGGAGCGGGCCGACGGCCTCGTCACGCGCACCTACGAGGTTCGGGCTTCGATGCCTCCGGCTCCGGACTCTCGGGCCGTATCACCGGCCGAGTGGCTGCCGAGCGTGCGCTTTGCCCACGAATACGACCTCGAGCTGATCCGCAGGGTGTACGCCGACGTGGTGGAGCGCGGGCTCACGGCGACGCCGGAGATGGCCGAGGGCCTGGGAGCGCTGCTCGACGGCGCCCAGGACGACCGGGAGCGGCTCGAGCGCATCTTCCGGCTGGTCAGCGACGATGTGCCCGACTTCGGTGGCTTCTTCGGGACGCCGGCGGCGTGGACATGGTCGAGCGGGGAGGGCGAACGCCTGCCGTTGGTGCTCGCGCTGCTCCGCACGGCGGGGTACGACCCGGACCTCGTCTTCGTGCGACCTTGGGACCAGGACTGGACCGAGACGCCGATCCGGGACCTGGGCGTCTACGACCTCACCGCCGTGCGGGTCTCGCTCCGTGGCGGAGACGTGTGGATGGAGCCGGACTTCGAGCGCTATCCCTTCGATTACCTGCGACCGGACGCCCAGGGTTGCGAGGGAATCGTGGTCGTCGGACCGGCGGCCGGGGCGGTCGTCACGACCCCGCGCTGGCCTCGCGAGCACGAGCAGAACCGCATCGACATCGAGGTCGTGCTCGACGGGTCCGGCGACGCGCAGGTCTCGATCGAGGAGCACGTTCCGGTGCGCGCGGCCAGCAGCTTCCGGCTCTATGTCGAGACGGCCGAGGATCGTCGCGAGATGGTGCGGGAGCTCGAAGGCGCCCTGTCGCTGAGCTTCCCTGGCGTCGAGCTGCACGAAGCGGAGTTCGAGGGTCTCGCCGCGGCCGACGGCCCGATCACGCTGCGCTACTCGTTCTCGTCGTCGGGGCTCGCCGAGCCTGGCGACGGCGCACTGGTCTACGACGGGCAGGTCTTCGAGCGCCCGCTCGCTTCCTGGTACGCTGAGCGGTCCGCCCGGGAGCACGCGATGTTGGTCTACACGCCCGTGGTCGAGGTGTTGACGGTGCGGATCGTTCCGCCGGAGCAGATGCGGGTGGTCGCGTTTCCGGACGATTCCGCGGGAGAGCATGGGGCGAACCGATGGTCTCGTACCCACCGGATCGAGGGTGGCGCGCTCACGGTGCGTCGGGAGATCGAAGTGCCGGTTCAACGCGTGGCGCGGGACGCTTATCCTGCGTTCGCCGATCTGGTCCATGCGCTCGAGGACGGGGCGCGCATGCGGGTGGAGATGAGGCCGGAGGGGTGAGCGGGGGCACCGGGGGCAACGAGCGTGACCGGGCCGTCGGGCTGGTCATCGACCCTGGTGGCAGGTATGAAACCCCGGAGATGCGCTCCCCTCGCCGACCCACGCCGATGCGTTGTCGCAGGACGCGGCCTCGTGTTTTCTGGGCAGCCTGTCTCCTGGCTGCGCAGTTGACGGCCGGATGCCCACCCCACCCGTTTGAAGCCCCTCTGACCCCGACGGAGACCGAGATGCCCGGTACCAGCGTGGACGCCGAGCTCATGCGCTTCCCGACGGGGATGACGGCGATCTACGTCGAGAATCACGCTGCGCCGGTCGTGGCGTTGCAGGTCTGGGTTCGGGTCGGAAGTGGCGACGAGCAGCCCGGCGAGGCCGGCCTCGCCCACGTGCACGAGCACATGCTCTTCAAGGGGACGGAGCGTCGCGCGGTCGGTGAGATCGCCCGCGAGGTCGAGTCGATGGGCGGCACGATCAACGCGTGGACGTCGTTCGACCAGACCGTGTACCACGTGGTCGTCCCGAGCCGCTTCGCGTCGGAAGGGCTCGACGTGCTCCTCGATGCGATCTGCAACAGCGCCTTCGACCCGGAGGAGCTCGAGCGGGAGCTCGAAGTGATCCAGGAGGAGATCCGACGCGGCGACGACATGCCGACGCGGGTGCTCAGCCGGAACCTGTTCGCGACCGCCTACGAGGAGCATCCGTACGGCAACCCGGTCATCGGGACCCACGA
This sequence comes from uncultured Myxococcales bacterium, assembly GCA_964520965.1. Taxonomy (GTDB): domain Bacteria; phylum Myxococcota_A; class Bradymonadia; order REDH01; family REDH01; genus CAZFPM01. The sequence continues at coordinate 563 of CAZFPM010000171.1, read as the reverse complement.
GTCGGTGGCCGCATTCACCCGGGACGACATCCTCCGCTTCTACCACCGCTGGTATCGGCCATCGAACATCACCCTGGTCGTCGTCGGAGACGTAGACCGCGACGTCGTCGAGGCGGCGGTGACCGGCGAGTTCGGGTCTGCGGTCGACGAGGCGCCGGCACGGGACCCGCGCCCTCAGGAGCCACCGCAGGCGGAGCTCCGGACCAGCGTGGAGTTCAGGGACATCCAGGACGGGCACCTGAACGTCGCGTTCCACGTCCCCGACCTCGCCGCAGAGGACACGGCGGCACTCGAGGTGTTGTCGATTCTGCTGGGGCAGGGCGAGAGTTCGATCCTCTTCGAGGAGGTCCAGCGTCGGTCGCGGCTGACGAACGAGGTCTACGCCTACCTCTACACCCCGGCCGAGCCGGGGATCCTGTTGCTCGGCGCCAGCTTCAGGGGCGGAGACGATCCGGTGGACCCCCTGGAGGTCTTGCGCGCGGTGCTGCTCCAGGTTGCGATGCTTCGCTACCGGGAGTTGTCCCGCACCGTCATCCAGCGCGCCGTGAACATCCTGGAGAGCG
>CAZFPM010000170.1:0-13890 GCA_964520965.1 uncultured Myxococcales bacterium | reverse complement strand
ACCAACCGGATCCGAAACCGCCCTCTACGCCTCAGCTACTGCGCGCCGGAACAGCGTCTCGCGACACCGATGAGGAGCTGCTTCAAGGAGATGCTTGGCGAGGATTCGTCGTGGTAGCTCGCACCGGCGTCCAGAAGCCGTGTGTTGGCTTCATCCTCTCCAACAGCTGCGACATTGCGCCGGAGAATGACAGGCCGTTGCCGGTCAAGGCGGCGTTCGCTCCCTTGATGTCCCTGGACAAGTACGCGGAGTTGCTACGCAATGTGAAGGACCCCGCGTCCGTCGAGAATCGGGTCGCGACTATCCGGCGGCAGGAGGTTACGTCGTTGATGTACCTCCCGGCACCGCCCGGTGCCGACTTCGGTGAATCCGTTGCGCTGTTGGACGACCTGCACAGCGAGTTTGTCAGCGACTTCCTCGACATGGAGTCCAGGGAACGCGTCTTTCGGCTCAGCCAAGCGGGCCACTACGTGCTGTTGCTGAAGCTCGCCATCCACTTCACCCGCGTGCAGGACGGTGTGATACGCGGCTGAGAGCGGCCCAACAATGAGATCAACCTGACGCCGTCCCTCCGGGTCGGTACCCTCGCTGCGCCGGCTACGCCGACTCCGCTCGGCGCAGCTTATCTTGGTCACGTTGTCACGACGACGTGCCGCCACCCGCGCCCGAGCCCGCTGCGATCACTTGGTCCAAGTCCCGTCGGAGGTCTCGCTCGCGGTGAAACCCTCGACTGGTGATCAGCTCGAGAGCTCGCAGCGCAGCAGCGAGATCGTCGTCGGAACAGACTTGCAGAAGCGCTCTGATGTCGGCGGAGTCCTGCGGCCGACGAAGTGCGTCGTTCGAGAGCACCTTCATCGCGAGAAGGTGTGCCTGTGTCGCGACAGGGATCTCGACACCCGTGAACACCTCGACGCGGTCGGCGCCAGCGGCGATCTCGGACTCGATCCCGCTCGACGCGAACAGGAGGTCGACAAGCACCCCTTCCTGAGATTCGCCCGGTGGCGACAGGCGTGCGGTCGCCAATCGGTTGGTCGCATCCTGCTCGATGACGGTTCGGATCGTGTAGCCCAAGTTCGACAGAGCATAGACGACTCGCTCCGCGTCGCCGTCGTCCGAGACGGCAACAACCAAGTCGATGTCCCGCGTGAACCGCGGGACCGCGCGTACGGATACGGCAAGGCCTCCGACCAACGCCCAGTCGGCCTTCAACTCGTCAAGAAGACCGCCGATCTGCGTCAGGGCGTCGGCTAGACGGGTCATCGGTCAGCGAGCGGCCGCTGCCGTACGTGGCCCGGCGCCGCGCCGTGAGGCTCGTTCGGGCGTTGGAGAAGCCACTGCCGCAACAACCGCTCGATCTCCTCTGCAGAAAGGTCCGGGTGCTCCCTCCGGAGTTGGCACCTCCTGAGGTCGACGCCGGCTTCGTACAGGTCGAACGCGGTGCGAAGCCTCGCTGCGCACTGCGTTTTCTGGTCGCTCGTCATCGTGTCGAAGGTAGCCGACCCATCGTCTCGTGTCACCTGACAGATCCGCGCGCACGACCCCGCGAACCGCCGAGTTCGCAGGTGTCCCAAGGCCCGCGTATCGGCAGCTCCGCACCACGTGGGAGGGCAACCAGTTCGAGCGCTGCGGGACCGAGCCTGCGCCGGCCACGATCTGGGCGCCCCAGAGCCGAAGGCGTGACAACATTGACATGCTGCTGACGCCCTCCCTTCGGTCGGGTACCTTCCGGCCATCGGCTACGCCGACTCTTGCCGCCCTCAGCTGGGTCCCGCCAGAGGCGGCGCTCGCGGTCACGGGGAGACGAGGGTGGCCGGTGACGGTCGAAGAGGCTCGCCTCCATGTCCAGCGCTCCTGGCGTGACTCCCAGCCCGCCGGGCCGTGAAGAGGGGTCCGCCGATGTACCGGAGGTGGGGGCGGGCGCGTCGAAGATGACCCACGCCCGCCCGGATCTCGCTCGCTGGCGACAGGACGAGGGCCGCCCTGTCACCGCCATCGAAGCGAGTGCGGCGCGAAGCCCCACGCCGCCGCCCGCCCCACGCAAGACGTATGGCGATGCAGCAACGACGTCCTGCTGACGCCGCCGGTCGAGCTGCGCTCGGCTCCGCCCGCCCGCCGGTCCCACGCGGTCATTTCGCGAGCTCCTGCGTGGCGGACCTCAGGCACGTAGTCCGCATCACGAGGGTCGCCGCGCGGCGGCGCAGTGGACATCCGATGCCGTCGACGGGCAGGCTAATTCGACGCCTTTGGTCCTATTTTCTTTGCTTTCTCGCCGAAACGTGGTCAACGCCCCCACAACGGCTGGTTCCACGCTGAAGCCAGTCGCGTGTCGGACGCCTTTCGTCCGTAGTAGCATGCCGACGCCCGAACGCGCCGGCGGTGTCAAAGTGAGTTGGAATGTCGAACAAACTATTCGTGGGCGGCCTGAGTTGGGATACCGATGACTCGGGTCTGCATGCAGCATTCGAGAGATTCGGGTCCATTACGGAAGCGAAAGTCATCCAAGACCGGGAGACCGGTCGTTCGCGCGGCTTCGGCTTCGTGACGTTTACCGAGTCATCGGCCGCGAGCGACGCGATCGCCGAGATGGACGGCACGACCCTCGACGGTCGCTCGATCAAGGTGAACGAGGCTCAGGCGCGACAGCGCCGGTAGCAGCACTCGATTTCGACGGAGGGCGGGCTGTGTCCCGCCCTTCGCTCGTTTTTCTTGCGCTTCAATCTGCCGGCGTCGCCGCGCACGACGGCGTGGGTCTCTGTCGACGTCTACAGCGTCGAGCGGACCGGTCGCCGCTGGATGATGTGCCTCGAGTACTACGGCGGCGACTCCCTGCGGCACCTCGACCTGGCCGGCCAGCGTGAGTTTCTGGGATCTGGGTGTCAGATCCGCTGAAGCCCCTGTATTCGCGCCACTTTCGGTCCTTGTTCGCGTATATACGACGGCTGGCGCGGAAGGTCATGCGCTGATGGCCAGAGCATGGACGAGCTCATCAGGCCGCCGGCCGCTGGACTCCGATCTCGCCCAAGGGCGTTGGCCGCGTGTTTTGCCCACGAGGTGCCGACCACAGGCATCTTCATTTATTGGCGTTCGCGTTAGCCTGGAATTGCAGCCAATGAGCAGCCATGAACGTCTCGCTGAGGGGATCTATCTCGCGCCGGAACACCGGCGCGGTGGATACGCGCGGGAGTTGGTGGGTGCGATCGAGGAGTGGGCCGTCGAAAGCGGTTGCTCGGAGCTGGCGTCCGACGCTGCGATCGACAATCACGCGAGTCACGCTTTCCACCGCGCGATCGGGCTGGTCGAGACCGAGCGCGTGGTCTATTTCCGGAAGCCGCTCGACGAGCGACTCCACGGGGTCGCATCTGACGGCGTGGGGGTCTTCTGACCGTGGGAATCCTCTCGCATATCGGAGACACCCCCTTGGTCAGGCTCGAGCGCATCGGCCGCGGGCTTCCCGCCAGCGTGTGGGTCAAGTGCGAACACATGAACCCCGGGGGATCCGTCAAGGACCGCATCGCGCTCGCGATCGTCGACGACGCGGAGCAGCGGGGCGTCTTGCGGCCCGGGATGACCCTCGTCGAGGCGACGGCGGGCAACACTGGCGTGGGGCTGGCGCTCGTCGCCGCCGCGCGCGGGTACGGGCTCGTCTGCGTGATGCCGGAGAAGATGTCGGCGGACAAACGCGCGTCGTTGCACGCGATGGGGGCGCGCGTGGTCATCACCGAGAACGCGCCGCCATCGAGCCCAGAGAACTTCCAGAACGTCGCCAGCCGCATGGCCGACGAGCACGGCTGGTTCCTCACCGATCAGTTCGACAACCCGGCGAACATTCGCGTCCACGAGGAGACGACGGGGCAGGAGATTCTCGACCAGCTCGGTGGCGCGGTCGGCGCGTTCGTATCGGGGGCCGGCACCGGCGGGACGATCACCGGAGTCGGCCGCAGGCTGAAGCACCGCTCGCCGGACGTGCGAGTCGTGCTCGCCGATCCGGTCGGGTCCGGCCTCGCCGACTGGGTGGAGACCGGCGAGCTGGGCCCCGATGGCGCCTACGAGGTAGAGGGGATCGGCTCGAGCAAGGTACCCGGGAACCTCGACGGCGCGGTCATCGACGCCGCCGAGCGGGTCAGCGACGAGGAGAGCTTCGCCATGGTTCGGCGCCTCGTCCGCGAAGAAGGACTCTTCGTCGGCGGCTCGTCGGGCACGAACGTCGTCGCTGCACTTCGGGTCGCGGCGCGGGGCGGACTCGAAGGCCCCGTCGTCACCGTGATGTGCGATAGCTGGGACCGGTACCGCGCAAAGCCGTGGATGCAGGGATGGGAAGCGCGCTGAGCGACCCGACAGAATCGTTGATCCTTGGTATAAGGTCCGCAAACGGTCGCGCCCTGTCGCCCAACGCCGCGTCGCGGCCCGGTCGTCTCCGAGCACCAACCCCATCGCTCACGTGTCGCCATGCAGGTCTCGTCTGTCCGATCTCACCTCGGTGTCGCGCTGCTGGCATCGCTCTTGTTCGCCGCGTGCCAGGGAGATGCCGCGGCCGGCGTCGCTCCAGAAGCGCCGCCCGTCAGCTCCGCCACAGAGGCGCCGCCTGTCAGCACCGCCCCGGACGAAGCGGCCGGCGCGGACGAGCCCGGACCTCCGAGCGACTCGGAACAGACTTCGCCGACGGTGACCATCGTGGCGCAGCGCAATCAAGACCACATCACCGCGCTCGGCCGTTCGACCGCGGATTTCGCCGGCGCGCTCTACCGCGTGAGCCCCACCGCCGGGAACCTCGCGTTTTCGCCGTACAGCATCGCGACGGCCCTGCAGATGACCAGCGGAGGCGCCGCCGGGGAGACGCTGGCGCAGATGCGGAGCACCCTGGGCGTCACGTTGTCCGACGACGACCTCCACGCCGCCGCGCAGGCGTTGGCCGAAGAGCTGGCCGGCGACAGCGAGGGCGTGGAGCTGGCCGTCGCCAACCGGATCTGGGCCGAGCAGCAGTGGGAGCCGCTGATCCGCGACGGGTTCCGGGAGCTGATGACGTCGCGTTACGCGACGGGCGGGTTCGAGCTCGTCGACTTCATCGGAAGCCACGCAGAAGTGCGCGCCGAGATCAATCGGTGGGTCTCGGAGCGGACGCGAGAACACATTCCGGAGCTGATCCCGGATGACGTCATCGACGGCCTGACCCGCTTCGTGCTGACGAACGCGGTGTGGTTCAAGGGCACGTGGGCCGCGCAATTCGAGGAGGACGCGACCACCGATCGGGCGTTCACGCTGGTCGACGGAACGTCGGTCGACGTGCCGACCATGTTCCTCGACACGGAGCTCCGATACGCGGATGGCGAGGGCTACCAGGCGGTGACCCTGCCCTACGAGGGCCGCGACTTCGAGATGCTCGTCGTTCTCCCAGATGCGGGGGAACCGGCCGCGATCGGCGCGCGGATCGGCGCCGAGCTCGTGAGCGAGATCGAGACACAGGCCCACCGGCGACCGGTGCACCTCTACCTGCCCCGCTTCGAATTCCGATGGTCTTCGAGCCTCGTCGACACGTTGAAGGCGCTCGGGATGGTGCTGCCCTTCGACGACACGCTGGCGGACTTCTCCCGCATGGCGGACACGAGCCGGGTCGATGGGTTGTACATCGGCGAAGTGATGCACGAGGCGTTCGTCGAGGTGAACGAAGAGGGGACCGAGGCCGCCGCGGCGACCGCCGTGATCATGCAGACCCGGGGGAGGGCGCAGAGCGAGCCACCTCCACCGGTCGAGGTCCGCGTCGACCGCCCCTTCTTCTTCTTCATCCGCCATCGCGCCACCGACACGCTCCTCTTCGTCGGCCGGGTCGTCGACCCGCGTAGCTCGTAGGGGTCCGGCGCCGGTTGGCGACGGGAGGATTGGTTCGCGCAAAGGCGCCAAGACACAAAGTCAAAGACCCTGTCGCTCCTTTGCGCCGTTGCGCCTTTTCGCGAACCCCTCAAACCCTACCGCTCTCCCCTCGCAGCCCCGGGCGCCAGCTCGCCGGGTGGGACTCGATGATCACGCGACCCGTCGCGCGATGTTCCTCGCGCAATCGGGCGCGATAGCGCGTATTCTCGTCGATCATGAGCGATCTGCGAGAGCGAGCCTGGCTGCCCGGGGTGTTTCGGTGCCTGGTGGAGAGGTCCGTGCTGTCGGCGGACACGCCGGGGCTGCAGCGCCTGTCGGAGCGGTACTGGGCCGACCCGGAGACCATGAAGATGCATCCGGTCGGCGAGCGGCTCACGCAACCCGCGTGGCCGCTGGAGCTCGACATCGCAATCGCGCTCCGGGCGGTAGAGTGCCTCGAGCTTCCCGATGCCGACGATGCCTATCTCGCTGCGGCGCGGCGGGTCGCAGCCGGGGAGGACACCGACTCGCTCGTCGAGCCTGCGCGGCTGGCGACGGCGCTCCTGACCGTCGGCGAAGGTCCGATCGAGACGTATCGGCGCCTCTCGGAGACGCACCCGGAGTCCTTCGCGCCGGTACCCGACGACGTGCTCGCCGCCGAGCGCGAACGACTCTCGCCCTGGGATCCTGTCGTTCGAGAGGTGGTGCTCCTCTTGATCGACGCCGCTCGGCAAGCGGCGGATGGCTGGCAGATGTACTACGCGTATCGCGGCCTGCCTGCGTCATCGTCAACGCAGGCGGCCCGTGTCGTGACCACCGTGGTCGACACCCTCGGCGACAAATTCCTCCCCGAACTCGTCGCCCACGCGCACCAGCTGCTCGACGAACGCGAAGCAAACTGGGTCACCAATTCCGGGCAGGAGCACTAGCCGCGCGCACGATGCATCGGACCCGTCGGATACACACGCGATGAACAGATTGGCGATCAACACGGTGGGCGACGAGCTGGAGGCCGCCGCCGAGTTCTGCCGCGCCGAGCAGCTCGGCTTGGAGGTCACCGCGTTCGCGACCACCCGACACCTCGACGGCGACTTCGCCGCCCTGGTCGAGCGACACCGGCGGGCGGTCGATGGCGTACCTTTCGTCAGCGTACACGGCCCGTTCATCGATCTCGTGGCCAGCAGCCCGGACCCGGAGATCGTGGCGGTGTGTCGGCGGCGCCATGGCAAAGCGCTGGAGGCGGCCCGGGAGCTCGGGGCGAGCTACTACATCGCCCACACCTGTTTCAACCCGATGATCCGCGATGCCAGGTACCATCCCATCTGGTCGACCGGGCTGCTCGACTTCTGGTTGCCGCTCGCCGACGAGGCCGGCCGCGACGGACTCACCATCTGCCTCGAGAATCTCTGGGAGCCGCATCCCGAGCTTCCCGCAGCGCTGATCCGTGCCGGGGCGCATCCCCACCTGCGGGCGTCGTTCGACAACGGGCATGCGCTCGTGTTTTCGGAGCACTCGGCCAGCCGATGGATCGAGGTGCTCGGCGACTGTCTTGCCCACCTGCACCTGCACGACAATCACGGCGAAGCCGACGAGCACGCGCCCATCGGAGATGGCATCGAAGACTGGCCGGCGTTGGTCGGCGCGGCTCGCTCGCTCGCGCCAGACGCCGTGCTCGTGATCGAGAGCGAGAAGCTACAGAAGAACGAGTTGAGCCTCGGCAGGTTGCGCGCGCTCTGACCGCCCCCGGGCGCGGGCTCGTTCGGAGGCTCGTGGACGTCGTTTCGTTCGTGCTCGGCCACTGGAAGCCGGTTCTTCAGGAAAGATTCAGAGCGGCGCTGCGAGCGAGCGGTCAAGTTGGTAGGGCATCCGCCTCCCGGAGCGACCGATGATTCGAGCAGTCTTGATCCCCGCCCTCTGCTTCGTCCTCTTCGGCAGCCAGTCCGCCCCCGCTGGCGCCGACGAGCATCTCCTCACGGCCGAAGCGCCCATCGCCGACATCATGTGGGTCGACCCTCCGACGGTGCGCGAAACGCCCATCGCCGACATCATGTGGGTCGACCCTCCGACGGTGCGCGAAGCGCCGACATTCCCGGCGGGTCCGGTCGGTTCGAGGCCGGGCATCCTCGTCGGCCTCGCGCTGATCGCGTTGACGCTCCTCAGCGGCCGTCGCTCCGCGCTACGAGACTCTCTCCCCGCAAGGCACCATGCAGGCGCAGCCAATCACATCCCCGGGCGAATCTGACTTCGCGCGCGCATCCATCGTTCGGATGCCCGCCAGGGCTCCGGAGGTGAAAAGTCCCGGGCGCTCGGTCACCTATTGGGGCCTGGACCCAAACACCAAGCGCTTTCCGTCCCCGGGCGCCTACTGCCCGAACGCCTGCCGGATGTAGGCCAGGGAGTCGCGGCGCTCTTCTTCGGTCAGCGCGTCGCGCTGAGGAGGCATCACGCGGGAGCCGCGTTGGCTCGTCCGACCCCTTCGGGTGTTTTGCGCCGGGCCGTTAGATTCCGCAGGAAGTTCCCGGTGTTGCGCTCTTTGCCTCGAGCGTCGACATCAGAGGTGTGCGTCTACCCGCTCGGCAATCGTGACCCCGATCGACAGCGAAGACGTTGCCGCCGGCGAGGGAGCATTGATCACGTGCAAAGAACGCTCCGCCTCGCGGATCGCGAAGTCCTTCACCATCGAACCATCCGGAGCCAGCGCCTGGGCTCGCACACCGGCCTGCGCGGGCACGACGTGTTCGGGGCCCACGTCCGGAACCAACCTCCGCAGGCTCGCCACGAACGCCGCTTTCGACCACGAGCGCCACATCTCGCCGAAGCCCATGCGCCAGTGGCGCATCGCGAGTCGCAGGAACCCCGGGTATGTGGTCGCTTCCCAGAGGTCCGGAACGTTGAGATGCCCCCAGGTGTACCCTTCGCGAGCCAGGGCGAGGACCGCGTTCGGACCGCAGATCACGCCTCCGTCGACCGTGCGCGTGAAGTGGACGCCGAGGAAGGGGAAGCGTGGATCCGGCGCCGGGTAGATCAGCCCCCGACAGAGGTGGATCGCGTCGTCGGTGAGCGCGTAGTACTCGCCGCGGAACGGCACGATGCGCACGCCGGGATCCTCGCCGGCGCTACGTGCCACCCGGTCGGAGTGCAATCCGGCGCACCCGACGAGCACCCGTGCGCGAACCTCGGTGTCGCCCGTCTTCAGCACCCAGGCGTCGCCGTCGCGGGCCGCACCGCGGACGCGCGTTCCCGTGACGACTTCGCCGCCCCGATCGCCGATGCGCTGGCCGAGACGATCGAGGACGACCTTGAAGTCGACGATGCCGGCTTCGGGGACGTGGAGCGCGGCGAGACCGGTTGCGTGCGGCTCGATCTCGGCCAGGCGCTCCGGCCCGATCTCGTGGACCTCGACCCCGTTCGCGCGGCCGTTGTCGCGGATCTTCTCGAGGCGGGGGAGCTCGTCGTCCTCGGTGGCGACGATCACCTTGCCGCAGCGCTCCCACGGGATCTCCTCGCGGTCGCAGAACTCGATCATCATCGCGAGGCCGCGCCGGCAGTTGATCGCCCGCGCCGAGCCCGGCTGGTAGTAGACCCCGGAGTGCAGCACGCCGGAGTTGCGGCCGGTCTGGTGCGCCCCGAGGGTGGCCTCTTTCTCGATCACGGCCACCTTCAGGCCCGGCCGGCGGTCGAGGAGGGCGTGGGCGGTGGCCGCCCCGACGATTCCGCCACCGATTATCGCGACGTCATACATGTTCGAGCGCCTGGGCGAGGTCGGCCACGAGGTCCTCTGCGGACTCGATGCCGATGGCGAGACGGATCAGGTCGTCGTGCATGCCGCGCCTCTGTCGCTCGGCTGGGTCGAGGTCCCAGTACGAGAAGATCGCGGGCGGGTGAAGCAGGCTCTCGGCGCCCCCGAGAGAGGCCGCGATCTGGAAGACGCGCGCGGCGTCGCAGATGCGGTGTGTGGCGGCCAGATCGCCGGTGTGGCGCAAGGTGACGACGCCCCCGAAGCCCCGCATGGTGGCGGCGGCGAGTGCGTGGTCCGGGTGTGACGCGAGCCCCGGGTACCAGACCTCTCGCACCTGGGGGTGTCCGGCGAGGAACTCGGCGACCGCCTGGGCGTTCTCATTGTGCGCGCGCATGCGGGGCCCGAGGCTCTTGATCCCGCGACAGAGCAGGTAGGCGGCTTCGGGGTCGGCGACGGGCCCGAGCTGGCTCCGCACGTCGCGGATCGCCGAGATGATGCCGCTGCGTCCCGACACGACGCCGGCCAGCAGGTCGTTGTGCCCGCCGAGAAACTTCGTGGCCGAGTGGATGACGAGGTCGGCGCCGAGCGCGAGCGGGCGCTGGTTGAACGGCGTCGCGAACGTCGCGTCGACGATGAGCTGCACCCCGCGGTTGGCGCGACGGATCTCGCGGAGTCTCGCCAGGTCGGCGACCCGGTTGAACGGGTTCGAGGGCGACTCGACGAAGATACCCCGGGTCGCGCCCGGCCGAACCGCCTCGGCGAGTGCGTCGAGATCGCCAGCCTGGACCATCGTCGTCTCGACGCCAAACCGGGGGAGTGTCTCGGTGACGAACTGCTCGGTCGGTCGGTAGCAGTCGTCGGGGATCACGATGTGTTGCCCGGCGCGCACGAGCGCGAGCAGCGTCGTGGTCACCGCGGCCATGCCGCTCGCGAAGAGGACGCTCTCCTCCGCACCCTCTAGCGCCGCGATCTTGCGCTCGGCCGTCCGGACGGTCGGGTTGGCGTACCGGCTGTAGTCATCGAGCTCCGCGCGGCCTTCGACGACCGCGAGTGCCTCGGCCAGGCTCTCGAACCGATAGGTGCTGGCCCGGGCGATCGGCGGCGTGATCGAGCGCAGCCCGTTCGGGCGCTCCTCTCCGCCGTGCACGGCGCGGGTCTGATCTCCGGGCTCGCTCAACTGAAACTCCGGTCGGGATCGCGTGCGGCATTCGCCGCGGGACAGACCGTGCGGGGCAGCACGGCTTCCGTCAAGAGCGCCCGCGCGCGCGTGACAATTCGGCGCGGACATGCGACCTGATAGCAGTCGGTTCGGTGCATTCGAGAGGTCGCGATGGCGAAGCGGTTCGAGGACAAGGTCGTCTGGATCACCGGAGGCGGCAGCGGCATCGGCCGCGCGCTCGCCCACGAGTTCGCCAGCGAGGGCGCCGTCGTGGCGGTTTCCGGTCGCCGGGCCGACCGGCTCGACGAGGTCGTCTCGGAGCTCGAAGCGGCTGGCGCCCGCGCCCTCGCGGTGCCCTGCGACGTGGTCGACGAAGACCAGGTCGCCGCCGCGGTCGCGAAGATCATCGACGAGCTGTGGCAGCTCGACGTCGCCGTCGCCAACGCGGGGTTCGCCGTCGCCGGCCGCATCGAGAAGCTCTCCGCCGAAGACCTCCGCCGCCAGTTCGACGTCAACGTCGTGGGAGCGGCGATGACGGCGAAGCATGCCGCACCGGAGTTGCGGAAGACCCGGGGGCGGCTCGCGCTCATCGGCTCGGTCGCCGGTGCCATCTCGGTCGCCGGTACCGGGGCCTACTCCTCGTCGAAGTACGCCGTCCGCTCCCTCGCCCAGACGCTGGCTCTCGAGCTCCACCCCGAGGTGTCGGTGACCCTGGTCCAGCCAGGGTTCGTGGCCAGCGACATCGCCCGGGTCGACAACGCCGGGCGTTTCGACGCCGACCGGCGCGACCCGCGTCCGGCGGCACTGATGTGGAAGACAGACGCCGCGGCACGGGTTGTCGTTCGTGCGATCCATCGCCGCCGCCGCGAGTTCACGTTCACCGCTCATGGCAAGGTGGCCGCCTTCCTCGGCCGACACACGCCCGGGCTGGTGCACTTCGTCCTCTCTCGATCCGGCCGGACCTACAAGCGATCTTGAGCCCCGCCGCCCCGTCTAGCAGCGTTCGGGGAAATGCTCCCTTCGCCCCTCGGTCCGAGGTCACCTCGCTCAGCGTCGCTCCTCTAAGCGTGGGGCCTGCCACTGCTTCTCGTCGCTTCTCGACCGAGGCGCCCTCGCCCTCGATGTGCTCGGTCCCCATTTCCCCGAACGCTGCTAGAAGGAGGTCTCCGTGAGACACTTCGCCCCACTGCTCTGCCTGGTCCTCACCGTCGTCGCGACGACGGCCCGCGCCCAGGATCCCGCCGAGGCGCCGGCCGAGGCGTCGGCCGACGCGATTGTGGAGGCGCCGGCCGCGGTGCCGCCCGTCGACGCACGTGCCGTCATGCCGCCGCGGCCTCTGCCGCCCCTGGTGGCAAAGGGCCGCACCGACGCCGCTTCCGGCCTCCCACTGCTGGCCGACAACCTGCGCGCGGCCGGCATCGCGGCAGAAGACCTCGCCGTCGCGATGCATGCATTCGCCGAGACCGGCGCGACCGCGCTCGACATGGCCGGTCTGCTCGGGACGATCCACCTCGCCGCGCGTCAGCACGGGCGGACCGACGGCCTCGGTGAGTTCGTCCAGGCGCGACTCGTCGACGGCCTCTCCGGCCGCGAGCTGAGCGCCGCGATCCGCACCGAGTTCGCCACCCATGGCGAGCGGCCCGCCCCCCCGCCGGAACCAGAGCCCGAGCCGGGCGCCGCCGAAGCCGCTGCCCCGGCCCCCGATCCGGCAGGCGACGGTGCGGCCGAAGAGGCCCCGGAGGCCGCCCCCACCGAAGTCGACGAAACGCCATGACCCGCACGAGCCCGAACATCAATCCACCGCGCGCTTTGCTCGCGCTGCTGCTCCTCGGCGCCATCGCCTGCCCCAGCGATCGCGACGCCTCCGATGCCCCCGCCGAAGCGCCGTCGTCGCCGGCCGCGGAAGCAGCCGCGGCCGCGGCGCCCGTCGCCGATCCCGCCTCCGCGGCGCCCGAAGCGTCCGCCGCCGCGGCAGCCCCCTCGGCCGAGGAGCTCGCCTCCGTCGCCCGCGCGGTGCTCGCGACCCGCGCCATCGGGGACGACGACGAAGACCCCGGAGCGGCGCTCGCCGCGATCGACATGACCGTCCCGGAGTACGAGCAGCTGATGTTCTCGATCGCAGCGGATCCGGAGCTGACGACCCGTTACCTCGGGGACCTCGCCCCCGAGCCCTGATACCGCGGTCGGGCTGCGATCACGCCCGATGGCCGCAGCCGGGCATTTTCACGCAAAGCCGCAAAGGGGCAAAGCCGCAGAGGGGGCAAGGACAGGACCTTTGTGTCTTTGCGGCTTTGCGTGAGCCCCCTTTGCGGCTTTGCGTGAGCCCCCTGCCCGAAGCCAGGGAAGGATCGCGCTCGAACACACTCCCCGATCAGTCCGCGGGCGCCTCGAACTGGTCGTCGAGCCAGTCGGCCAGCGACGGCAGCTCTTCGTCGGGGCCGACGGGCATGATGCACCAGCGGAGCACGTGCTGACCGATCGGGATGTGGATCGCGCCCTGTTGCGGATCGTCGACCTGGATCAGCGGCGGGTGCATGAAGCCGTTGCTCAGCTGTTGGGACTCGGCCCAGCCGACCCGAGCACCGCGCTCGATGGACGCGACCACCGGCAGCAGGTCGCAGAGGGCCTGGAAGAGGAGCGGCGGCAGCCAGCGGACCACGCCCGATGTCTTGCTGACCAGCAGCGATTCGACGGTCCGCACCCCGTCCAGGGTGGGGTCGATCGCCTCGTCGAACATCTGCCGCAGATGCGCGGCGAGCAGGCGCGCCGGGTCGCCCGGATTGAGCCCCCAGACCTCGTCGCCCATCTGGTCCGCCATCATCTGCTCGATGCGGTGGAGCGACCCGGCGAGGGTCTCGTCGCCGCGGTCGATGCGCGCGGTCCAGACCTGCGTCGCGCGCTCGGGGACGTCGTGGCCCGACTTGGGCGCCTCGTCGAGGATCGCGCCGAGCCGGTCGTTCAGCGCCTCGTCTACGCCTTCGTCGAGGGTGAATCCGAAGGCGTGGAGAGCCGGCGCCGGATCCCAATCCAGATCGGCGAAGCTCACCAGCCGAACGGCATCGAATCGTCGCTGCCCGTCGCCGCGGACGCTCTCGGGCGTGCGGCTCAACTCGGCCAGGAACGTGGCCTCGACGAGGGCCTTCACGGC
>CAZFPM010000169.1:5139-13894 GCA_964520965.1 uncultured Myxococcales bacterium | reverse complement strand
CATTGGCAGCTCGTGTCGCACACCCAGCTGCGTCCCGTGGTCGCGGATCTCGTCGCCCGGAGCGGAAATTGCGGCGTGATGATCAGCGTCGACCCGGTCGAGGACGCTGCGCGCGTCCCCGCCGAGTACGAAATGGTCTGGGTCGTCCTGGCAACCCGCGACGCCGACAAGGCCTTGGAGATCGGCCGGGAAATCGCCGCGTTCTCCAGCCAGCCGGCACCACAGGCCGCTGACCTGCCGGACGACGAGGGGCCCTACTTCCTCTGCGTCCTCACACCGACGGTCGAAGAGTGAGCGCCGCGTAGCCGCGGTGATGGTTCCCCCCCCCCGGGGTCATCGACGCGCTGACGGAGCCCTACTCAGCTGCGGTCGTCACGATGTGGACCTCGTACGCGCCGCCCCAGCACTCGGGGTCCTCGTCGTCGCACTCCTCCTGGCCCCACAGCGCATTCGCCATCACCGTGTACGTGCCGTTGACGGGGGCCGTGAACTCGATGTGCGAGTTGGTCCCGTCGTCTCCGTCGTCGTTCCGCATCAGGTTGCTGCCGTCGGGCGAGTTCAGCCACAGGTAGGTGTCGAACTCGTCGCTCGTCATGTCGATGACGATCTGCATCCCGGCGGACGCGCGGAACGTGTACTCGTCGTACAGGCTGTTGTCTTGCTCGATCACCTGGTCCCCCGGCGCGAGCGCTCCCGACTCGGTGACGTTCACAGGCTCGATCGAGCTGCTGCAGGCTGCGAGGGCGAGGCAAACCAGGGCAAGACCGATCGTTGTGCGCATCATCACGTCACTCCTGTTGCTGGGGGATGCTCTCGAATAACACGCCGCCGCGGCGGTGAGCAACCAGCCCGATGCGCCCTGCAGCGGCAACAACTGCCCGGCCCCGGGCTACATCGTCCGGCCGTGCATCACGAAGCCACAACTGGGGTGGCGTCGGGACCGCCACGTGTAACGCCCCGACCCAGAGGATGACGATACGCTTCGAGTAGCGGCCCGTCGCGGTCAGGGCGGCTCCCATCGGCCCGCTTCGCCCGCTCGCTTTCGTTGGCGGTTGAGTCCCCGCGCCTCTGTCGCCGACATGGGTCGCCGTTCGCTCGCCTCTCCGTCGATCACGAGCCGGTAGACCACGCGCGGATCGCGCTTGCGGCGGCGGAGCTGCAGTGCCTTCCAGCCGAAGCTGACGACCAGCACGACCGGGAAGACGAGTTGCATGTCGCGCGCCGAGCAGCCGGCGAAGAGCTCGGTCATGTCGACCTCCGACGGGGAGGCCCGACAACCTCAGCACCGCGTGCGCCCGGTGCAACCGGCTCGGTACGCGAACCCCAGCTCATGGCTCGATGAAGGCCCGCATCACTCCCCGTGGGCCGCTGCCTCGACCGCCTCGATCAACGCCTCGCCGAAACGTCGCCACTTCGCCACGCCGAGGCCGGGGGTCGCCAGGAACTCCTCCTGGCTCGCCGGAGGCGCGCAGGCCAGTGCGTAGAGCGTGCGATTCGAGAACACGGTGTAGGCCGGCTTCCCGCCAGCCTGATCCGTCCGGAAACCCCGCAGTGCCTCGACGATTCGCGGATCCGCATCGTCCGGGACCCCGACCGGCGCCTTCTCGGGGGCCGTGCGCTGACGCACGCGTCCGGCCGCTTTGGCGCCCTGCAGATGGCCAGGCACGCGGAACATGATCGACTCCCGCCCGGCCATCACGTCGATGCCGCGCTGCTCGATCGCCAGCAACGGGTAGTCCGAGCCGGCGATCGTGCACAGCCCTTCGGCTACGAGCAGCTGGAGGAGCCGCGCGCAACCTTCGACCCCCACGCTGCCGAGAATGCCATAGGTCGACAGCGAGGCGAGCGACGACGCGGTGATCTCCTTGGCGCGGGAGCCGGCGAGCATTCCGGCGACCTTTCTCAGTCCGAACCGCCCGTTGGCTCTGGCGACACCAGCGAGCGCTTTGCGCACGATCTCGATCTCCTCGTCGGTGGCGGGCTCGTCGGTCTGCGGGACAAAGCGAGGCTGCCCGTGGCAGCGCGAGCATCCCGGACACTGGTTCGGCGGATGGTCGCCGAAGTAGATCAACAGGCCGCGGTGCCGGCATCGCTCGGTGTGCACGTAGCGGCGCATGGCGTGCAGCTTCCGGTGCTCGAGCGCGCGGTGCTCTTCGTCTTCGCCTCGGTCGATCAGGAACTCGTGCACCCGGCTGTCGTTGGCGTTGTAGAGCAACAGGCAATGGGCTCGGCGGCCGTCGCGACCGGCGCGACCGACCTCCTGGTAGTAGGCCTCGATCGTCCGCGGCATGCCGGCGTGGACCACCGCGCGCACGTCGGCGCGGTCGACCCCCATGCCGAACGCGTTCGTAGCGACCACCACCCTGACGTCGCCACTCATGAACCGGTTCTGAGCCTCTTCCCGGGCGTCGCCGTCCATTCCTGCGTGATAACCGACGACCTGCTCGTCGAGCGCGCTACCGAGCAGACTGGCCAGCGCGTCGACCCGCTTTCGTGTGGACGCGTAGATGATGATCGCACCCGGGTCGTCGGCGTCGGCGGCGCCCGGACCGTGTTGCAGGAAATCGAGGAGCAGGCGCTCCTTGTCGCGTTCGCCACCGCAGAAGCGCACGTCGAGGAAGAGGTTGTCGCGCAGGAATCCGGAGACGAGCACGGCGGGATCGTCGAGCCCGAGCGACGCGACGATGTCTTCGCGGACCTCGGGGGTCGCGGTCGCCGTGCATGCCAGGACGACGTCGGGCTCGACCCGCTCCGCCGCGCCGCGCAGCCGCCGGTAGTCCGGTCTGAAGTCGTGGCCCCAGCGGGAGATACAGTGGGCCTCGTCGATGGCGAAGACCGAGACGTCGACTTCGTCCAGATCGGCGCAGAAGTGCGGGTTGGCGAAGCGCTCGGGGGCGACGTAGAGGAGATCGAGGTCGCCGCGACGCGCCGCGGCCATGATCGCCCGGTGCTCGTCGTGCGTGCGCGACGAGTTGATCGCGTCGGCGCGGATGCCCCGCTCCTGGAGTCCGTCGACCTGATCCTTCATCAGCGCGATCAGCGGCGACACGACGAGCGTCAGGCCGTTCTTGGTCACCGCCGGAAGCTGGTAACAGAGACTCTTCCCTGCTCCGGTCGGCATGATCGCGACGGTCGGCCGGTCGGCCATGACCGACTCGATGATGGCCCGCTGGCCGGGCTGGAAGTCGTCGAACCCGAAGTGGGTGCGGAGCGCGTCGCGCAGGGAGTCGGTCGTCGTTGATTGCATCGGGTCGGGGGAGGGCGCCGGGTACGTCTTTAGGAGTATCGACCCCCGGAGCGCAATGTTGCGTTCGCTCGCGGGTCCGTTCCGGGCGTTCGGCGGGCGGGTCCGCTCAAGGTTGAGGAAGTGCGGGCCCCCGGTGAGCACGCCGTCGGCGAGGACATTGTCGCGGAAGCGAATACGTGGGCCGCGGTCGTCGAAGCTATCGAGGAAGATGCGGAAGACGCCCAGACCGTCGCACCATAGGTTCGTCTCGGGCTCGATCGGCCGCGGCTGGAAGGTCGGCGGCGCCGGGCTGATCGGTGTCCCCCGGCAGAGGTTGAACGACACAGCACCGCCGGCATCGAAGATCGGGGGGATTTCGGTGTCGTCGGCGTCGCCCGGCGTGATAGCAGGGCCCCCTCCGTGGCATCAAGTCATCGGTCGCCGCCCGTTACGGGTTCCCGCTGCTGGGCGGTGCAAGTCCGGACGGCTACGACGCGTCGGTCCGGCCGCTGGGCCTCAGTCGGCCAGCGGATGGCTCGGGTCGATGCGCGCGCCCGTCAGGTCGAACATCAGGCCCACAGAGAGCGACTCGTTCGCGAGGTTCCCGTTGGTGTCGACGTCGAGCATCAGCGCGATCAGGGGGAGGATGTCGCACAGGGTCGCCATGTCGTCGCAGAGGCCGCCGTCGTCTCGCGTGCAGGAGTATCCGGCGTCGCCCACGGCGAGTGGCGACCACTGGCACTCGGCCACGTAGCGCGGTGGGTCGGCCTGTTCCCCGAACGAGATCAGATTGCCGGAGGCGCCAGGCGGTCGAGCGCATCCGCAACGCTGTGCGCCGACGTTCAGGGACCCCATGAGTTCGTCTGCCATCACCGTCCCGCCGAGGCGACCCCCGCCCAGACGCGTGTCACCAGGGCCGGTCTCGGGCACCGAGACCCACATCACATCGCCGCGACTGTTGGTCGTCTGGTGCAGGTCGATGCTCACGCGGGCCTGGTTCAACGTCAGGTCGAGGTCGCCCCCGAGGGACGAGGCCGGGATCAGGAGGTTGAAGACGTGGGGGCCGCCGGTCAGGACACCGCCCTCGAGTCGAGCGTCGACGAAGCGCGCGCGTGGCCCGCGCTCGTCGAACCCGCTACGGTAGATGCGGAACACACCGAGTCCGTCGCGCCAGGTGTTGTCGTCGGGGGTCGTGGACTCGGGCACGTCCGGCGACCTCTCCGGCTCGACCGGCACGCCCCGGTAGGTGTTGAAGGAAGCCAATCCGTCGATGTCAGGCGAGCCCGGCGTCTCTGTCCATTCGATCACGATCGCCGCCGACCCGGAGTTGACCGAGACGTTGATGTCCCGCTGTGCGCCGAAGTCGGGGATCAAGCCGAGGATGAGCGCCAGGGCGTTGTCCAGGGCCGGGTCGTCGTCGTAGTTGAAGCAACACGGGGAGCCCGTCGGCGGGATCTGGAGCGAGTAGAAGTACCCGGCGCGGTCCGAGAAGACCCAGTCGTCCGCCGACACGGGCGGCGACGTGCACCGCTCGGCCGTTGCGCACTCGGGGTCGGCGCAGTCGACGAGGCCGTCGGCGTCGTCGTCTTCACCGCCGTGGCAACGCTCGGGGCAGACGGGGGCTTCGGAACAATCGGGGTCGTCGCAGTCGACGAGCGCGTCTCCGTCGTTGTCGCGCAGGTCTGCGCAACGCTCGCAGCCATCGCCGCAATCGGGGTCGTCGCAATCGACGAGGCCGTCGAGGTCGTCGTCGACTCCGTCGGCGCACGCGATCTCGTGCTCGGGCGGAGGGCCGGCGTCGCCCCCTCCCGCGTCGCCGTCGGCCGGATCCGGAGAGCCGTCGCTCGGGTCGGGGGACCCGTCGTCATCGCTCCCGCCCGCGTCGCGGGTCGAGTGCCTCCGCCCGTCTTCCGCCGCGTCGTCGCCGACGTCGCCCGGTCGGAATGGGACGACGTCCTCGTCGCCGACTTGCCGCCCGCCGCGTCCGGAACCGTCACCCCCGCGCGAGCGTGTTTCGGCGCACCCGCACGCCGCTATCGCGAGCAGCAGGCACACGGCCGCGATCCGCGAGTCGAGGCGGCGCCGTGGTCCCCGACGAACTCCATCCGTGCCTCTCGTCACGAAAACATCCTCCGCTGTCGCTTGGGTGATCGGACCTCCGAGTCTACTCATGAGCGGCAGAAGATTGAAAGGCGGTCCGGTTGGCTGTTCCTCGCGCGTCTCGTAGGTGACAGCGGATCCGGGTTGCCCGACCCGCGCCGCCGCGGCATTGTGGAGCGATTCCGCCGAGTGGCGCCCCCGGGCCGGACACCTCTGGCTCCACGCGGCAATCCGCACCTGCCGACCGAGACTCGTATCGACGCGCAGGGCGATCCGTACTCGGCCCGCAACGCTGCCGAGCGCGCGCTCGCCGTGGGCCCACGCGTGGCTGGTCGCCGCGCTTCTCGTCGCCGCATTCGCGCCGGGCTGCGTCGGCATCAATGCTCGGGCCACGGATGATGGTCGCGGTTCGGCTGCCGACGTCGACCGACGCGTCCGACGCTGGCGCCGCCGCGGCCGATGCAGACGCCGTCTTCGGCCGCCACTACAATGACCCCAGTCGGCGCGGGAACGCACACGGGAGACGCGATGGGCCACCAACGACAGGACGAGTTTCGACCCTCCGCCGTCCTGAGCTGCCTTCTCCCGCGCGAGCGTGGGCCGTCCCAGCTGGGGTTGTTCGTCTCCGGGGCACTAGCCGCGGCGCTACTCAGCGGGATTGCGGCGTGCCGGTCCTCCGACGACGACGATGGCGCCGAGGACGTGGATGTCGTCGACGTGGCGACCGATGTTGATGCCGACGAGCCCTCGGACGATGTCGGTGCGCTCGAGGTCGACATCGCTCCGCCCGACGTGCCGGAGGACGTGGAGGACGAAGAGGTCCCGGATGTGCCGCCTCTCGAGCCGTGCGACGCGCAGTGCAGCCACATCGCGGGTTGCGCCGAGACCACACCTCCCGAGGACGATCTCGACGCTTGTGTCGACGAGTGCCGCGACGATATCGCCCGGGCTCCGGACGGGTGCGGCGAGGCGCATGCGACGTTCGTCGCGTGTTTCACGACGCTCTCGTGCGAAGAGCTTCAGGCCACGGATCCGACAGACCCCGCGGCGCCGTGCCACGCCGAGTTCGACGCGTACATCGACGCCTGCCTGGAGGCGGCGCTGTCGACCTGTCGACCGCTCGGCGAGTTCGGGGACGAGTGCGCGACAAGCGACCACTGCGCTGCGGGTACCTGGTGCAACCCGGAGTTCGGCGTGTGCGCCGGCGCGCCGATCGGAGGCGAGGCGTGCGCCGACGGGGTCCGATGCGCGTCCGGTCTGGCCTGCTCGCTCGCCTCGGGGGAGTGCGGTCCGATGCCGGCGGCCGGCGAGCCGTGCGGGCTCGGTCCGCTCGGACCGACCGTCTGCGGACTGGAGCTCGGCTGCATCCCGGATCCCGCCGGGGAGTCGCCCGGCATTTGCGGCGGAATCCCGGGCGAGGACGAGCCGTGCACGCTGGACGACCGCTGCGAGCCGGGGCTCGGGTGCGACTTTTCCCCAGAGGGGTCGATCTGCCGTCCGTTGCGCGGTGCCGGTGATCCCTGCGAGGCCGATCACATCTGTGGGCCCGGACTCTATTGCGAGTTCTCGCTCCTGGTGTGCCGCCGCCATCTCATCTTCGGGGAGCCCTGCGAAGACGGGAACGAGTGTGGTCTCGGCGGCAGCTGCATGCCTCGCACGCCGACCGAGTTCGTCTGCACACCGATGCCGACAGAGGGCGAGGCGTGCTTCGTCGAGTGCGTCGACGGCGTCTACTGCGGGCCGTAGGTTCACCGGGGCGCGAAATCGCCGCCTCGGGATCGTGTGCCCGGGGAGTGTTGCCGCCCGTTGCGCGACGGATGCAGCCGCCACGGACCGAGCGCGTCCGGCTCGCGGACGAACGACGCGCCGCGGCGGACCCGGAGCTCGATGTGGTCGCGGGCGCACTCCACCTCGTCGCAGTCGCCCCAGGACGCCTCCCAGAACGTCTCGCCGTCCGCGTCGCGGACCCGCAAGACGTCGCCTAGATCGGAGAGGTTGAGCGCGTTGGTGAATGTCGACCAGCTGATCCGGGCGCCCCCGAAATCACCGACCGGCGCGCAACGCCCGAATGCGACGACGGCCTCGCCCGGATCGAGCCGGAGGCCGAGCGGGAACCGGTGCCGGACCTGCGTGGCGTCGCCCAGCGTCCACCCGCTCAGGCAGACCGACTCGGGACCGGTGTTGACGAGCTCTACGAACTCGTCGGCCCCGGTGGCCGCGCCGTCCCCGTTGATGTCATCCGAGGCCTCGCGTGGGGCGGAGATCAGGAGCTCGTTGACCACCAATCCGACCGCGTCCGCCGCCGATGTCGATCGACACGGCGGACCGTCGGCGCCGAAGAGGAACTGGCCGGAGGCGGCGAGCGTGGCGCCCCCTTCGTGTCCGACGCCGGGAAGCTCGAAGAGCTGCCACCGGAGCTCCACACCCAGCCGGTCCGCCTCGGTCCGCGCTGTTCGGACAAAACGATGTGCGCGCTGGTACCGGTTCTCCCCCTGGGCGACGCAGCCGTCCGCGCTGCACACCGAGCCGTCCTGCGTGTGATGCGCACGATCCTGGTCGCCGATCAGCACGGTCAAGGGTGCCTGGAGTAGTCGGCGACGGTCCTCCTCATCCAGTGGGGTCCCGGCCAGGCCGAACGGCATCGCGACCGCGCCGGCACGTTCGTCGTCGGTCGGGAGCGTGTACCACCCGGCGTTCGCGGCCACGGCGGACGCGAGTCGCGGGTCCGGACAGAACATCAGCATGCGGTGGACGAACTGCGCGCCGCCGCTGTGCCCGTGAACCCAGTAGCGACCGACGCGGTTGCCGAGGTGCTCGCTGACCGCGCGGTACAGCCGGGGCATTTCGGCGCACGTGCGCTCTTCGATCGGCGGCCACTCCGCCGGGCGGAACCGGGCTCCGCGAGGAGGGCGCCCGGCTGAGATCGGCACGTGGTAGTTCGGGTAGTCTCGCTCGTTGAACTCGATGCCGACGACGAGCAGCTGATGTCGTTCGGCCAGCGGCGCGGCCCGCTCCACGTAACCATCAGCGTTGCGGCCCGCGCCGTGCTGAACGAAGAGGATTCGGCCTTCGTGCGGGTCGAATCGCGCCGCCCGATAGGTGTACGCATCGAGCCAGATTCCTGCCGCGGTCTGGAATCGGAAGGAGCCAAAGCCCGGCACGTCCAGGTCGCCGGGGTCCGCGAGGGGCGCGGACGGGTACGTCCCCATCGCGCCGCCCGTCGCGATCCCGGATCCGGCCGACTCCTCGGCCGGCGGGCTCGATGTCGCCGCAGGGGCGCCGGCATCGCCTCGGCGGCCGCAGGCCGACGGATCACAGGCGCAGGCGTACGCAATCACAGCCAGCGGCGCGACGAGCATGAGTCTCCGGCAAGATCGTGTGCGGATCATGTTCAGGGAAACATCCCCTCGAAGCGGGGGTCGGTCCAGA
>CAZFPM010000169.1:0-5129 GCA_964520965.1 uncultured Myxococcales bacterium | reverse complement strand
CTCACTCCCCCCTGAACGCTTACCTCGAAGACACTCCATTCGATCTCGCCACGCTGCTGCGCCCGTCCGACGGCGGCGTCTCCGTCGCGGGTGCTTCCACAACGGTAGGCTGTCACCGCGGTCCACCCGTCGGCGAGCATGCCGATCCCAGCCTGCTCGCTAGCCTCCCGTTCGGCCAGTAGGGCCTCGAGGGTCGTCTCGCAATCTCCGCCGAGATCGAGCTCGACGATGCGTCGGGCTACGGTCTCCGCGGGAGACGGGGGGGCGTCCTCGCCGCCGGAGGCCCAGTACCACAGCGGCACGTCATCGGACGGTTCGCATACTTCGACGAAGCCGCTGCGACGGCAGGTCATGTGGTCGACCGACTCCCCCACCGCTCGACCGGTCGCCGGAAGCACGAGCGTGACCCCGAGGGGTGGGGCCGCCGCCTGTTGGAGCCGGTACCGTGCGGGGAACCGCGGGTCGAAGACGACCCCGACCTCGCTTGTGTACAGCGACGGGGTCCGGACGGCGCCGCCCGAGAACACGACGACGCTCGGCTCGCGGTCGAGCACGTACACGCCATCGCCCCGCGCGTGGCCGGTCGACGTCGGTACGGGCCCGTGCGGGAGCGGCGCCCGCGCGATGTGAGCGTCGTTGAGGCCGAGCATGTCGATCGCGTCTCTGCGGCTGAAGAACGGGATCGCCCCGGCCGGGCTGACCGCGAGGGATGCGCCCTCAGGGAGCTCCGCGTCGAGATGTCGACCCATCGCGCGGAATCGGGCCACGTGCCAGGTGTTAGAGATCACCTCGGACGCGTCCCGGGAACCGGAGAAGAGCAGGAGATTCAGGCAGAGCATCGCCAACACGCCAACCGTCACGCCTCGGTGACGCGTTTCGCGCGGCACGCGGTCCGCCGCCAAGGCGACGGCGACGGCCGCGAGCGGGACCGCCGGGACGAGGAAGCGGTGCAGGGGCATCCAATCGCCCCCGACGACGGCCGCGTACCCGACCTGTGCGACGACGGCCGCCGCGAGGGTCGCGACGGCCGGCCGATGCTCTCGGCGGCACAGGAACGGGAGCGCCGGTACGGCGAGGAGCCACCAGAGCATACGGGCGCCCAGGACGTACCGGATGCCGGCCCCCAACGCAGCGCCCCCGACGTCGACCTTGGCGTAATACGTGTTTGGAAGCGGAACGCCGTAGACGGCGAGTCGCCACGCCGTGACCGCCGCCAAGCCGAGAATAACGACGACGGCACAGCGCGCCGCGTGTTTCCAAGCAGTGCGGTCGGCCGCAGTGGTGGCGCGAAAAACCGCTCGGCCGGTGACCAGGACCGCGACGATCCCGACCGCGTCGATGCGAACGAGCGCCGCTGCCAACCAGAGGGCAGGTGCGTAGCGCCGCGCTCGCGGCGACTCGTCGGCACACAGCGCGGTGACGAGGAGGAAGGCGAGCAGTGGGGCTTCGAGGCCCGCGAAGGCCCAGGCGACCGCCTGTGGCGTGACCAGGACGATGGCGGCTGCAACGGCTCCGGTCCCCCGTCTCGCGCCGCACGCCCGGCAGAGTCTCGCGACCCCGAACGCCGTCCCGAGCAGAAGGCCGAGCCCGAGGAGCTTCACCAGAGGCAGCGGGTCGTCCGCCAGGCAGGCCAGCGGCGTGACCAGGAGCGTCCACAAGAGGTTGGAGAAGCCCTCGACCGGCGGGCCGACCACGTTGAAGGTCAGCCCGTGGCCGGCGCAGAGGTTGGCGGCGTAACGAAGCGAGATATATGCGTCATCGACCTCGAAGCCCACGAACGTAACGCTCCAGATCAACAGTCCGACGATGCCGGTGATCGTCGGGAGCCTGTCGGACATGGAGCTGTCGCTTCGCATGTACGCCTCGCGCGGGAGGGCAGGGGTGGTCCGGAGACAGACCCACTACCCGCTGCGGCCCGGGATTGACAGGGGCGAGACCAGCCGGCAGGCGCGACCGTGAGGCTCCGGGCGGACCGATCGCGCGACGCCCGGTCCGGGGTCGGGCTTCGCGCGATCAGCAGCACCATCCAGGCTCCCCGCCGCGTTGGCCATTGCATTTCGCACACGCTCGCGCGACGTTGCCTCGACCCCGGACAGCGGAGCTACGATGCACCAGAAGCCCATCGAGGTCGTCCCGATCTCGCCGCCACCCGCCGACCAACGCGTCCGTCGTTCAGCGACGTTCGCTGCTCGATCGGCGGACCGGAATCGGTACTCCCTGCCCGGTCGCCTCGAGTCGACTTCGCCGGTCGGTTACCGCACCCGCGTGCCGATGACGGAGGCCGAGGCGGAGCAGGCGGTCCGCCTGCTCTCCCTCGAGCGGCCGACCGCGTTCGAAGCGCCGGACGCGCCGATGTCGAACGGCGAGTTCTTCGAGGAGATCAGCCTCGGCATCCTGTCTTCACGGCAGTCGACCAACTACCGGGGGCATCGACAGGTCACCGTCGGCGGCGCCGATGTCGAGACCGTCACGGGCCTGCTCCGGAAGATGGCCGGGGACGAGCCGGTCCTCGACGGCGCCGAGCACGCGCACATCATCCTCACGCGACCCTATCGCACGCCGTTCACCCTCCTGCTGACGTTCATTGGCCACGACCGGTGGAAGAGCGTGGCGACCGTCGCGTCTCGGGCGCTCCGGAAGGCCGTGTTCCACGCCGACGACATTCCGACGATCGGCTACCTGCAACAGCTCCACCTCGGTATCCTCGCCGACGCGATGGAGCGCGCGACCGTGGTCGCCTCGTGCGGTCGCCGGATGGCCAATCTGGTGCAGGTCCCCTTCCTCGGCGAGGCCCGTGACGCGAACCGGCCGGAGATCGAGGCGTTGGAGCGGCTCGTCGGTCTCACCGCGGCGGAGCGGTCCCGCGGGTGGCGTATCGGTTTCGTGGCACAGGTTGGGCAGGTTCCGGCGGCCGAACGCGTCTCCCTCGATTCGCCAGTGGCTCGGAAGATCGGCGCGAATCTGCTCGCCTTCCGGTCGGAACGGATCCAACCCGGCGTGAACGCCGAGTCCAAGGCCCCCGCGCAGTATCAGGAACGACAGGACATGGACGTGCCCGACGAGCTCACCGTGCAGTGTGGGCGGGCGGGTTACAACGCGTTCGTCCACTGGACCCGGGTCGATCGCGAGCGGGCGAAGGACCTGATCCTCTTCGAGCGCATCGACGTGCTCACCCCCAACGGCAAGGATCGGCTCCGCGGGATTCGGAAACATCTCGACGGGGTCACCGACCGGGTCGTCGCTACATTGCCGAAGTGGGCCGACCTGCCGATGGGGAAGGCGTTGTCGAGGAACGCGGCCCGCGCGAAGAAAGCGTTCGGGTTGGCCGGTCAGCGCATCTACATCGGCGGCCTCGACCGGCGCGAGGTAGCGCGGGCGCGGGTGCCGTGGAGGTTGGCGGTCAGGGCATTCGGCGCGGCCTGCGCTCGCAGCTCGCTCGTCGCCGAGTGGATGGGGGTCGTGGATCTTCCGCACGACTGCGATCTGCTCGCGGGCATCTGCCTGATGGCCGGGCCGGTGAACCAGAACGACATCGGCAAGCAATTCTACGCCGCGCGGGACCTCCTCGCGGACGCGTTCCCCGGGCACGAGGATCCGACGTCGCTGCTGGTGTGGTCGCTCAAGGCGAAGACGGTCGCCGACCCGATCGGGAACGAGGAGCAGCTGCTAAACGCTGCGCGCAAGGGTGCGTTGGTCGACCTGAGGATGGGGCCGCACGAGGCGGTCAGCCTACTCTGCGCCGGCCGACGCGAGCCATTCCGGGGACCGAAGGACGGCGGTCCCAGCCACGAGCGGGCCTACGGTGACGTCGGGAACTTCGTCACCGACCCGGCCGGACGCGACATTCCGGGCAACCTCGGCGAGCCGTGGCCGGAGAGCGTCGCCGCGCGACCGCTCTTCGACTGACGAAGGCTCCTCCGCGCGCCGAAGATCTCGACGCGCCTCGCGATCAGCCCTTCTTCGGGTCGAGCTGCCGGTAGACCATCAGGTTGTAGATCATCGACGGCAGGCAGACATCGAAGAAGCCGACGAGGCTCGACGGCACGAGCAGGGCGCAACAAAGGACCGTGCCGACCAGCGCCTGACCCTGAACGAAGAAGTAGATGGCGAAGGCGAGCCAGACCGTGGCGATCGCGCACGCGAACCGACCCTGCGCTGTCCGCCGCGGGACCTTCGGCCGTCTCAGATAGCGGCCCACGGTGAGGTTGTAGAGACGGTCGAACGGGTGATTGGGCGGGAACACCGCGAAGAACGCGGCGGCCATGGCGATCGACAGTACGGGGACGCTCTGCAGGACGGTGCCCACGGCCGTGACCGTGAAACACATCTGGTACGCGAAGCGGAACCCCGGCCTGTGCAGGAGCATTTCCTCGTCACTGAGCCCGTCGATGCCCTGCATCTCCAGGTGTCTCCGAGAGAACGGCGAAAGTGTCGGTCCGCCCACGGAGTCAGCGGCCGGTGAGTCGCTCTCAGCCATGGTGCGCCTCCTGCGTCTCGGGATCGAACGAGCGATCCCACGTGAATCCGATGCCCCTCGGTCCTTGGTTTCACACAGTGTACCACGCAGCGAGCGCGCCGGCCTGCGAATCCTGGCCCGCCCGACCGCTGTGCCTTGCGGTCGCCAATGGCAACGGCGTCCCGACACGCTCTCCGGGACCTTCCTCTCCAAGGTCTTCGAGGGGCCCTACAGCAGCGTTCGGACCTGGATCGAGGATACGAAGGCCTTCGTGGCGGGCAAGGGGATGAGCATCCGACAGCTCTTCGTCTACTATACGACCTGCCCCAAATGCGCGAAGAAGCACGGGACGAGCTACGTCGTCATGTTGGCGCGCATCTGAACAGCGCGCTCGGCCCCACCACCGCCTCCCGCAGGACTCGCCGATGAACCCCGTTGTTCGCTCGATCATTGCCCTTTGCCTGTGCGGCGCGACGGCTCTCGCCTGCGGCGGTGACGGCGGAACGTCGGCCGTGCCGGATGCCGGCGGCACCGACGATGTCGCGGTGGACGGGACGCCCGAGGAGGACGTCGTGGCGGACGACGCGACCGACGGTGGTCCGGAACCCGACGTCACGGACGGTGGGCTCGACGCAGAGGAGAGCGGCGATGTGCGTGCAGATCCGG
Source organism: uncultured Myxococcales bacterium (assembly GCA_964520965.1). Lineage (GTDB taxonomy): Bacteria > Myxococcota_A > Bradymonadia > REDH01 > REDH01 > CAZFPM01. The sequence continues at coordinate 7 of CAZFPM010000169.1, read as the reverse complement.
GCGCGCC
>CAZFPM010000168.1:0-13897 GCA_964520965.1 uncultured Myxococcales bacterium | reverse complement strand
GGTCTTGGGTTGCCTCAGGGGTGTAGACCGGCTCTGCGAGCCGGGGGCGAGATTGATGGCGGATGGCCCGGACTTTGCGACCGCCCTGTGTTCGTGGTGTATGTGTTTGCACCCCCCCGCGCGTCCCGCTAGCATACGCTCCCATGCTCCAATCCACGGTCGACGGTCCGCGCGCTCCGATGTCGTACCACAACCTCTCACGCAGTGCGCTGGCGGCCACGCTCGTCGCTGCGCTCGTCTACGCCGGTTGCGCCGGACCGAATGAGGGGGCCGCGGGTCTCCGCGACGATGCCGGCGCGGTGGATGACGGAGACGGCGCTGCTGACGCGACACCCGGTCTCGACACGGACGACGGCACGGACGTCGCCGAACCCGATGACGCCGGCACCGATGGCGACGACGCGGACGACGACGGCGACTCCTCCGCTACGGACGCGGACGACGACGGCGCGGAGGCCGACGCGACGACCGACGCCCCGCCCGCCGACGCGAGCGACACCCGGGACACGCACGCAGACGTGACCGAGGATGCCGACGGCGGCAGCGATGCCGACGTTGCACCCAATTGCGGCGACGGCGTGATCGACGACGGCGAGGCCTGCGACGACGGCGAAGCCAACGACGACCGCGCACCCAACGCATGTCGTACCGACTGCGCGCCGGCCCGGTGCGGCGATGGCGTCGTCGACGATGGCGAGGCGTGCGATGACGGCGACGACGACGATCGGGACGCCTGTTCGAACGGTTGTCGCGAGGTGCTGGCCGCGCTCTGCCGACGCTGCGAGACCGATGACGAATGCGGCCACGAGATCGACACCTGCGTGATGCTCGGCGACGGGGGTCACTGTGCCGTCGACTGCGCGGACGGCGGCGCCTGTCCGACCGGGTTCGTGTGTACGGAGCTCTTCGAGGGCGAGACATCCGTGGGCGAGCAATGCCTCCCGGAGTCGGACGTGTGCGCGCCCTGTCTGGACGGCGACGACGATGGGTACGGCACCGGCGAAGCGTGTCTGGGATTCGACTGCGCAGACGACGACGACACGCGCCACCCCGGACGCGCCGAACGCTGCGACGGCGTCGACAACGACTGCGACGACGGGACTCCCGACGGCTCGGACGAGGCACGGTTCGGCCGTCGGTGCGACAACCCGGACGACGACGACCGGTGCACCGACGGGGTCTACGTCTGCGACGGAGCGGAGATGGTCTGCGACGACGACGACGAGTCCATTCCGGAGATCTGCAACGCCCGCAACGACGACTGCGATCCCGACACCCCGGACGGTGCGGACGAACCCGGATTCGGCACGGCGTGCGACAACCCGGACGACGACGACCTGTGCACCGATGGTACCGTCGTCTGCTACGCTGGCGAGCTGCTCTGCAGCGACGACAGCGGGACGATCCCCGACCTCTGCAACGGTGAAGACGACGACTGCAACCCGGACACCCCCGACGGCGTCGACGAGCCGATGTTCGGCGTGCGCTGCGACAACCTCGACGACGACGACCTGTGCACCGACGGGATCTTCGAGTGCGTGGCCGACCGGCTCATCTGCTCCGACGACGACGACGACATCCCCGACCTCTGCAACGGTGAAGACGACGACTGCAACCCGGACACCCCCGACGGCGCCGACGAACCCACGCTGGGGGACGAGTGCGACGGCGCCGACCTCGGCATCTGCCCGGAGGGCGAGGTCTTCTGCGACACCGACGGGCTGGGCTGCTCCGACACCACCGGTGACGACCTGGAGCTATGCGGCGGCGGGGACGATGACTGCGACGGCGAGGTGGATGAGGACTGGGTGTGTCTCCCGCGCGGCGAGGCCTGTGTGTCTCCCTTCGACCTAGGCGTCGGCGGTACATTCTTCGGGTCGCTCGCGCGCGCGACGGCGGAGGAGTCATCGTGCGAACCGCTCGGCGAGGCGGACCACGTCTTCGCGTTGACCGTCCCCGAGGGTGGTGCGCGGGTGACGTTCCGGTTGCTCTTCGGACCGGCGGTCGGCGTCGGGATTCGTTCGACGTGCCGTACGGGACCCGCCGATTGCTCGGTCACCAGCGTCGGCGACACGTGGTCGGCGGACCTCCCGGCCGGCGAGATCTACTTCCACGTGTTCGGGCGCGGAGCGTACCGGTTCAATGTCGCCGTGGGCGTGCCGGGCGCGTGCCTGACACCGGACGAGGACGAAGACGGGTCCACGCTCTGCGACGGCGATTGCGACGACGATGACCCGAACCGCTTCCCGGGGCAGATCGAGCTGTGCAACGGTCGCGACGACGACTGCAACGGCGTGAGGGACGATCCGACGGACGCGTGCGTGGTGGAAGGCGAGATCGGCGTGTGTGCCGACGGTATCCGCGTCTGCGACGGAGCGAGCGAACGATGCGAGCAGGTCGGGTTCCCCACGGGCGAGCTCTGCGGCGACGGCCTCGACAACGACTGCTCCGGCGAGGTGGACGACCTGTCGGGGCCTTGCACGGTCACCGGCGCGTTCGGACCGTGCGCCGAAGGGGCACACGAGTGCCGGGGCGGTGCCGCCACGTGTCGCCAGACGGTCTTCGCCGAGGCGATGGAGATCTGCGGGAACGAGATCGACGACGACTGTGACGACGCGACCGACGAGACGCCCTGCGAGCCGCTGGCGCCATCGCCGGACTACAACCCGTGGATCGTCTTCTTGAACTCGCCGGGGCTTTTCGACGTGCCTTTCCTGGCGCCGGCCGACGACAGCGACGCGCGCCGGCCAATCGACGAAGACGGATTCCGGATCTACCTCTCTCCGGTCTTCTCGCCGGACGGCTCCACGGTCGCCTACGCATTTGCCGCCGAGACTCTCGAAATCCGCTTCCTGACACTGGCGACGGGGGAACGCACGACCTGGTCGGTCTCGGTCCCGGCGGTCGCGGTGCGGCACCTGTCCTATTCGCGCAACGGCACCCATCTCGCCTTCCTGGCGACCTCGCCACCCGATCGATCGAACAATATCTACACCCTCGAGCTCGCGACCGGGGTGGTCACCCAGCTCACCTTCACGAGCTCGCCGGCCTACAACAACGCCCCCGTATGGAGCCGCGACGGGGCGACCATCTATTACGTGGCTGGCGACAGCTCTGCGGTCGGTGACGTGTACTCGATGCCTTCGGACACCGGCGCCGGGGTCGACAACACGGGTCGCACCCGGTGGACGACTTTCGCCAACGTGCTCGATCGCGTCGATGTCAACTTCGAAGGAGACGAGCTGATCATAACGCGGCTGGACCACGCCCCGACCCTGCTGGACCTGACCACAGGCGAGACGACGCCATCGGCCCTGACCGCGGTCGACGGCGCCTGCAGCTACTTCTCGGCAGGCACGCGTGTGGCGTGCGCTCGCGGGGCCGGCGCGCGGGACATCGTGGTCCTGGATCTCGCCGACGGGACGCTGATACAAAACCTCGGGTCCGGAACGGCGCCGCAGGTTGCGCGCGTCGATTCATCGGAGGTCCCACTCGGGTTCTGATGCGCGTCCACCACTTGAACTGCGGCACCCTCTGCCCGCTGGCGGGACATCTCCTCGACCGCGCGAACCCGATCGGCTCGCGCGGACACATGGTCTGCCACGTCCTACTCGCCGAGACCGCGCACGGCCTGGTGTTGATCGACACCGGCATCGGCACCGGAGACATCGGCCCCGGGCGCGGCTTCGGGGCGGGTTTCGACTGGCTGGGACAGCCCCGGTACGACCTGGCCGAGACCGCCGTGGCGCAGGTCGTGTCCCTGGGCTTCAAGCCCGAAGACGTGCGGCACATCGTCGTCACGCACCTCGACCTGGACCACGCCGGCGGGCTGGCCGACTTCCCGCGCGCGTTCGTCCACGTGCACGCGCTGGAGCACGACGCGGCGATGGAGCGGGCCACGTTCGGCGAGCGTCAGCGATATCTGCCCCGGCAATGGGCGCACGACATCCGCTGGCGACGATACGCGGAGTCCGGGGACCAGTGGCTCGGCTTCGACGCCGTCCGCACCCTGGAGGGGCTCGACGAGGACATCGCGTTGATCCCGCTGCACGGACACAGCCGCGGCCACTCGGTCGTCGCGGTGCGCTCCGAGGATCGGTGGCTGCTCCACTGCGGCGACGGATACTTCCACCGGGACACGATTCGGAGTCCCTCGCGGGTCCCGTTCGGACTGCGTCTGTTCGAGATGTCGGCGCAATACGAGGGCGGCCCGCGGCGGCGGAACCAGGAGCGGCTGCGCACGTTGGCCGCCGAGCACGGCGACGAGGTCACTTTGTTCTGCTCCCACGACGCCGTCGAGTTCCGAGAGTCGTGCGAGGCGAGCGTGGAATCCGCGGAAGACGTTCGGAAGACGGCGGAGTGAGCCGGGAGGATGGAATGAGGTCCAGTATCGCCGTCGCCGCCCTGATCGCGACCGTCGCCCTGGCCGGATGCGCGACCGACGACAAGATCATGGTTGCGCCCGACCGGGGCGGAGACGCCGGAACGGCCGTGGACTCCGGCGGGACCGTGCCCGACGCGGGGGCGGCCGACGGGCGGGCCGACACGCCGGAAGACGACAGCGGCAACGCGACGGACCTCGGCGTCCCGACGGACACCGGCGCCTCGGCGGACACCGGCGCCTCGGCGGACACCGGCGCCTCGGCGGACACCGGCACACCACCGGACTCGGGCAACGGCGAGGAGACCGGGGCCGACACGACGCCGCTCGACGGCGTGACCGGTGCGGTGACGGTCTGGGAGACGCGCGCACCGGGCCTGGACGACCTGGAGACGGCCGGTATCAGCGCCGGATTCCGCGTGGGAAGCGCCGCCATCGACCCGGCTTCGGCGGCGGTGGGGCCGTGCGAAATCCGATCCTCGGGCGGTGACCTCGACTTCGGCACGGGCGGGGCGAGCCTCGACGCGGGCCCGATCACGGTCGATGTCGCCGGCGTCGCATACTCGCTCACCTTGTCTCCCGGCGGCGGCGGGTCGACCTACGCGTCCGACTTCCCCGGCGGCACCGAGCTCTTCGCCGCGGGCGCCCCCGTGACGGTGACAGCCGCCGGCGGCGGCGACGTCTCCGGGTTCGCCGGCACCCTGACCGCCCCGGCAGAGCCCGTGATCGCCTCGCCGACGTGGTCCCTGTCGTCAACCCACGATCGCGGGACCCCGCTGCCCGTGCGCTGGGGAGGCGGACCCGGCGACCTGCTGGTCATCAACATCCTGCCGGTCGAGGTCTTCCCCGAGCCCGGGGTCGCCGACGGGAACAACATCACCTGCACCGTGCCCGACACGGGCTCTTTCGATGTCCCGGCCGAGGCGCTGGGCTACCTGCCCGAGGGAGACGGGTTCGGCGGGGGCTCGGTCGCGCTGACCCTGGTCCGCATGAACAACGTCGTCGTCGAATTCGACGGGGCATCGGTGACGCTCAACGGGACCGCGTCCCACACGATCGTGGGCGGCATCCCCTGACCGGGGCGTCTACGCTCCACACGTCGAGGCACTCCGGTGATGCGACACGAAGACGAAGTCCGCATTGTGCTGACGGGCCCCGGCCCGAATCCGCGCGATGCGGCGTCGGAAGTCGAGACGCGGCGTTTGTTCGGCGTCGGCGTTCGCGAGCGGCCAGGCGTTGCCCCAGCGGTCACCCGGATCGGACTCGGGGGTGTAGCGGCCCTGAGCCTCGCGCTGGGTTGTGGTAGCGACGGCGGGGAGTCCGCCGCGTCCGGTCCCGGAGCCGACGCTGCGTTCGCGGACGCGACGGACGGCTCGGGCGTAGGGTCCGGGTGCGAGTTCGGCGAGATCGCCGGTGGCTGTGCTCCGCGGCCACCCCACGGAACGCTGCTCGACGACTGCCCCGGTGGAGTACTGGCGGGCGAAGACGACTTTTTCGTGGGCGGCGTCTGCATGCCGCATCTGCCTGATTGGGACTGCGCGCAAGGCTGGCGACCGGCCCCCGGGTTCACCGACGACGAGGGCAACGACGACCCGCCGGAGGGGATGGCGCAGTTCACGGTCTGCCAGCCGGGGACGCCGCCGGACGATTGCCCTCCTGGGTGGATGCCGAGGATCGGCGAGAGCGACTGTGTGCGGCACGGGATCGAGTGTCCGCCCGGTGACCAGATCTGGCATGACGAGGCTGCCATCCGGGCGCAGGCGCCGGACCATGACGGCCCGATCGCGTATGTGTCGCCCGATGGCGACGACGATGGCGACGGCTCGCGACGGGCCCCCTTCGTTCGCATCGGACAGGCGATCGTCGAAGCCGGCGACGGAGGCATCGTCGCGCTCGCGTCGGGCACGTACGCGCAACGCATGATCATCGCCAGCCGGATCGCGGTGGTGGGGAGCTGCGTCGAGGCGACGACGATCGCGGCACCCGGCGACGACGACGTCGTGGCGACGGTCACGTTCTCCGGCAACTCCGCGAACGGGCAGCTGTCCGCTGTGACCGTGACCGGCGATCGGCCCGGTATCGTGTTCCGGGATACGCAGCGGCCGAACCTCGTGGCTCGAGTGGCGGTCTCGTCCTCGACCGTGGTCGGCGTGAACGTCACAGGTCCGCAGCGGGACGTGACGTTCGAAGACCTGGTCATCCGCGATACTCGAGCCGACCCGGCCGGCGGGTTCGGGCGGGGTCTGAACGTGCAGGACGGGGCCTCGGTCGACGCTCGCTCTCTCTTCGTCGCGGGGAATCGGGAGGTCGGGGTCGCCGTCTCCGGTGCCGGTGCATCACTCACGCTCCGAGACGCCCTGATCCACGACACCAGAGAGCGCGCTGGCAACCGTTGGGCGCACTGGGGTTGCGTGCACGGCAGGGAGCATCGGTCGACGTCCGCTCGCTCGTCATCTCGGACAGCCGCGGCGGCGGCATCCTGGCGTCCGATGCCGATACGGCGGTGACACTGCGGGATGTCGTCGTCCGGGACACGAGGCCGCAGCCGAGCGACGACGGCTTCGGACGCGGCGTCGACGTAGCCGACGGTGCGTTTCTCGACGCTCGCTCCCTCGTCGTCACGAGGAGCCGCAGCATGGGGGTCAGCGCCAGGGGTGCCGGGTCGACGGTCGTGCTCCGCGGAGCGGTGGTCCGCGGCACCCTGCCGAGGGCTAGCGACAGAGCGTTCGGCCGGGGCGTGCAGGTTGCGGACGGCGCGTCGTTCGACGGCACCGCGCTCGTCGTCTCCGGGAATCGCGAGTCCGGGATCGTGGCCTCCGGTCCCCAGACCGTGCTGACCCTGAGTGATGTCGTCGTGCGGCGCACGCTGCCCCGAGAGAGCGACGACAAAGGTGGGCGCGGCCTCAGCATCGAGGACGGCGCCGCACTCGACGGGCGGTCGGTGTTCCTGGTCGAGAACCGAGACAACGCGGTCGCCGCGATCGGTGCGGGCACATCCGCCGCGCTGCGCGATCTCCACGCTCGCGATACCCGGGAACGCACCGCCGACAGAGAAGGTGGCCACGGCGTCGGGGTCGGGTGGGGGGCCTCGCTGGAGGTCGACTCGTCGCTGGTCGCGGAGAGTCGCGCCGTGGGCGTCGTGGTGGTCGGAACCGACACTTCACTGACCCTGCGTGACGCCGTCGTGCGAGACACCCGAGCGGAAGTGGGCACGGGGATGTTCGGGCGCGGCCTGGACGTTTCCGAGGGCGCTTCGGTCGAGGCCAGCTCGCTGCTGGTCTCCGGCAGTCGCGACGTCGGCGTGTTCGCGGTGACCTCGGACACGTCGGTTTCGCTCCGGGAGACGGTCATCCGTGACACACAGGTGACGGCGTGCTCGGAGAGCGACCCCGATGCGTGTGGCGCCGGAGGGTCCGGCGTGGTCGTGCGCGACGGCGCGACCATCGACCTGGAGGGGTTCGCGATCGACAGCTGTGCGCTGGCCGGCATCCAGATCGCGTTCGACGGAGACCTCACGGCGCGGTCAGGCGTGCTGACGCGCAACGCGGTAGGCCTGAATGTGCAGGTGCCGGGGTTCGAAGTCGACACCGCTTTTGAGGACGTGCGGCTCGTCGACAACCTGCGGGATATCGCAACGGACGACCTGCCGGTTCCAGGCGCCGCAGACCTGCTCGCCGGAACGGGTCTGTAACGAACTCCGACGCCCCCCCCCGGACAGCTCACCTCTTCGCGGACCGGCTCACGGAACGGTGGACGGATTCTCGAATGCGGCGGGGACGATGATGGTCACGCTCTGCGTGTCGAGGACCGTTACGCCGTCGCCGATCACGTCGATGAAGGTGAAGAAGGCCTGCGGCGCGTCGGTCTCGGGCAAGCAGTCGGCGTTCTCGGCGGTCACGTCGAAGAAGAGCGCCGTGCCGGGGGTGACGTCGCGGAACCCGTCGGGCACGCCATCGACCGGATCGAGATCGGCGATCTCCGCCGCGGTCGAGCAGCTGCCTGCTCCCTCTGCACGGGCGGGGATGATGCTGCGGATGAAGCAGCGGGTGTCGAGGCCGGTGCGGAGGAACTCGTCGTCGTCTCGCCGGAGCTGGGTGGTCACGTCGAACGAGGTCGTGTTCACGAGGGCCACGAGGCCGGTGACGATCGACTCCCGCAGGCCGTTGCCGTTGTCCCGGATGTCGAAGACGAGCGGACACATGCCGTCCTCGGCGCCTCGACCCTCACCATTCACGCGGGTGCAGCACTGGCTACGGCCGCAATCATCCGGCCGGCACCACGGCGCCAGTCCGCCGGGCGATGTCCCGGAGCTGATCCCGCGGATCCCCGTCGGAGACGATGCCGATCATCCGCGCGTCGATGTCGTTCAGGGCATCGACCGCATCACCGCGACTGGCCGCGCAGCCGCCACACTCATCGTCTTCGGCGCGCTCGTCGGTGACGTGGATGACGACCGGAAACGCACCGGCGCGGAAACCGACCCCTCCGATCTCGCCGTCGGCGACCCCCCGCTCGCGGTCGTCGCCCTCGTCGAACGCCTCGGTGTCGAGACAACGGCCACTCGCTCGGCCGTTCCCGATATGCCGGAGCGCGGAGTAGCCCGGCTCGGAGCCGCCGCGCGTGTTCGTCAGCCCGTTGATGGCCGATTGAACCTCCGAGACGCGGGTCGTGATCCGCTGCCGAAGCCGGAAGGCGTAGTTCTCGCAGTCGCGGTAGACGCTGAAGCCGAACCCGACGTCATCGGCTCGGTGACGAGGTCGTCATCGCCGGCTTCGGCCGCGTCGGTCAACCCCGTCAGAGGAGAGAGCACGGTGTCCGTCCCGGGCCCCACCACCACGACGCCAGCGCCCGAAACGGGAGACAACACCGGAAGCGGAAGCTCGCCAGGGGGCGCTCCTCGAACCCGAGCTGCGCCGGAGTCCGCTCGCCGATGATCGCGTTCGGCAGATCGCTGAGGCACGAGCCGCGGGACGCAGGGTCATCGGCAGGTGAGCTTGAGCTCGCAGCCGTCGATAGACGCGTCGGCGCCGTCGGTAAATTGGTCGCCGCTCTCCCCAAACGTCGCCTCGTGCCAGCTGGCGCAGGTGAAGCTGTCGAACGCGCAGTCGGCGGGGTTCTCAACCGAGATCGACGCGTCCTCGCAGGCGCAGGTGTCGCGCGCGTTGACCGACAGCTCGATGTCGCCGCACGCCTGCCGCGAGGTGAACGGGTCAGCGACGCAGCACGTGGCCACGCGGCTGCCAGTCATGCTGTAACTCGTCGTTGTGACCAGCGGCGCTGCGGTCCCTTCGCGGCTCGCGCTCAAGTTGGCCCCACTCCACGAAACGTCCGCCAAGTCAGGATGCTCTTCATGATACGCCTCGCAGGTGAATGTCACGACCTGGTCGACCAGGGCCGGGTTGGGTGACGCGCGCATCATCGTGACGCCCATGTGCACATCGACGATGGTCGATCACCACCTTGAGCGTCGCGATGACACCCGTCTGGCGCTCCACGCCATCGACCGTGACCGTGCGAACGGAGACACCCACGACGAACACGTTGAACACGTCGCCTGGGTTTGCCTCGGCCGGCGCGGTCCACGTGAAACGCAAGCGGACTGGCCCTCCGCTCAGATCCGTGTCCGAGAACCGATCCCCAACCCGCCCGGAGGCCGCCAAGATCCTGGGGGGCGAGACATAGTCGCGGTACGTGAAGTGTATGAAGATCGGGGTGCCCGCGGTCGTGCTGTACGCGACCGTCGAGATCTCCCGGCCCGGCGTCTCTCCCGTCTTTTGCTGCCCGTCCGAGTCCGCCTCGAGCTCGTCAGTGAGGGACACCTCCACATCATCAAAAGCCGGCGGTGCCCCCTCGGCCAGCCACACGGTCAGGGACACATCGCCCCCATCGGAGTCAGTTGGCGCCGCCGTGCTTCCGCCGAAGACCGCGCTGCCCCTCACCACGACGAAGTACTCCGGGTCGGCCAGCTCGACCGGGAGCACCGCGCTCAGCGTGTCGAGGTCCACGGCGGCCTCCACGATCTGAACAGGCATCTCGGACATCGCCAGCAGCGTGACGCTCTCCGTGCCCGCCGGCAGGCTGGTGCTGCCGTCGGGAAACAAGAGGGCCAAGCTGACCTTCTGTTCCGATCGGGCCGCATCGGTCGAATCGTCGCCGCACGCGCCGATGCTCAGAGTCAACAGGACAGCCGTCACGGCGGCACGGCAGGAGGCGGCTCGGCGGGCGAGAGTGGGACCCGTACACATCGTCATCGGGGGACGTGGGAATCGGAGATCGCAGCCATGGGCCGCGCTTGGTAACCGTTCAGGGGGGCGCTTGAGCTGACGCTCACCGGGAGCGCTTGCGGGATTGCGGGTCGAACGGGTCGAACGGGCGATCTTTTGGCTGGACGCGTGGATCTTGTTGTGATCTACGATCCCGGTGCCGATTGATGAGCACTTCGCCGTGCTGGCGCACTTCGGGGTCAGCCAGGGCGTGCGGAACATCGGGTTCGAGCCACGGGAGAGCCGCTCCGAACGGCACACGCTCGACAACTACCCCACGCTGTTCGGCGGGGTGGGCGGCGAGGCGCGGTTCCGGGGATTCTTCATCGGCGTCAACTTCGACTACCTGATGCCCCGAGAGGCAACGGTCGGTAACATGCCGGTGTTCACGATCGCCACCGGCGGACGAATCGCCGGCCGCGCTGACGAGGAGCAACCGACATCCCGGGCTGCGGACGACCGTGACGAACGGCCGATCGAGAAGCTCTCATCGCCTACGAGACAGCCGACCCGGCGTCGCTGACAGCCCCGACGGCTCAGGAGTTCATCGACTCGAGGAACTCGGCGTTGGTCTTGGCCTTCTGGAGCTGATCCATGGGGAGATGCTCAAGCTCGGCTTCGACGTATCGGAACGAAGCGTGTCCCGCTACTCCCGCCGCTCGGCGCCCTCGCGCGCCGCTCGGCGCCCGCCCGAAGGTAGTTCTGTCCCGACGTTCTGTCCCGACGTTCTGTCCCGACCGAGTCGCGGACCGCGCTCAGCGCCCTCAGCGCCCGCCCGAAGGTAGTTCTGCTCGCGCTCGGCGCCCTCTCGGCGCCCGCCCGAAGGTATGCGCCCGACGATCGCAGCGAAGGCGACCCGGGTCCGAGTCGAGGCCATCCGGGCATTGCTCGAGTTCCGAACGGCATATCGGCGCGCCTGGGCCCAGTTCGCCGCCGGCGACCACGGTGTCGAGTTCCCGCCGGGGACCTGGTGGGTCGTTCGCTACGCGAGCGCGCGTGCCGCGCCATCGTGAGCGCAAGAACCAACGCCACCGAAACGGGGGGAACGCGCCGCGCCGTCACTGTGTGACGGGCGAGGTGCGCTGTCGCGTCGCCTCGTCAAGGCGACGGAGTCGACTCCCGCCCCCGGCGCACGTCGGAAGTCGGCGAATGCTCGCCGCGACAGGTCGTGGCCCTGTCCAGGTCCGCGACTCGGTCGGGAGTCGTCAGAACTACCTTCGGGCGGGCGCCGACGGACACGGGGAGGGGTCCCGTGCGCCGACCACGCCAGGGCCGACCGTGCTCGCCCGCCGCGCCGGGACTCCGAAGGCGATACCGATGGTTGCCGATACCCCTTTGTTTTTTTCCTACGCTCCTACACGAGCGCCTCGAACGCGCCGGGCGTCGGGATGGCCGCGATCTCCAATCGCTCCAGGTGTGCCATCGCGGCGATGATGCTCGCCTCGTCCCAGGCGTCGCCGAGGAGCTGCAAGCCCACGGGCAGGCCCTCGTGCATGCCCACCGGGGTCTGCCCCGACGGGTAGCCCGTCAGATTCGCCAGGAAGGCGAAGCGGCAGGCGAGCCGGGTCGCGTCGTCGTCCACGACGTGCTGTCGATTCTCGCTTGCCGGGTAGGAGGGCGCGACTCCGGGGACGGTGGGGAGCGCGATCAGATCGATGCCCCCCATCACCTCGGCCGTCGAGCGCCGGAGCGCCGCGCGGGCCCGCTGGGCGGTGAGGTATTCGTGCGCGCTCACGCTGCCGAGCAGGGCGAGCTGCATCTCCAACTCACCGCCGAAGCGGTCGCCGTGCTCGGCCACGTAATCGGCGACGTGTGCGCGGGTCTCCGGACCGATCGACAAGACGCCGATCGCCTGGGCGATTCCGGCGTGCGGCAGGTCGATCTCGACCAGGCGCGCCCCCTCGGACTCCAAGGCACGCAGCGCGTCCATGCAGAGCGCGCCGACCCGCTCGTCGGCGTCTTTCCACTCGGTCGCCGGGATGCCGATGCGCGCGCCCCGGACCCCACGGCCGAGCGCCCGCTCCCACGCGGCGACCGGGGACCCCGCCGGGGCGAACGCGCAGGCGTAGTCGCCCGGATCCGGCTGGGCGCCGGCCACGGAGAGGAAGTCGACGAGGTCGCGCGTCGACTGGCCGAGCGGGCCGATCACCGACACGCTGCCGGTCCCGAACACGTCACCGCTTCGGCCGACGCGCTGGAAGGTCGGCTTCAGTCCGAAGATCCCCTGGTAGGCCGACGGGATGCGGATCGAGCCACCGCCATCGGAGCCGAGCCCGACCGTGGCGAACCCGAGCGTCACCGCGGCCCCCGTCCCCGTCGACGAGCCACCGGGCGCGCGGTCGGCGCGGTGGGCGTTGCGCGGCATCTCGAAGTGCGGGTTGATTCCGACCGGGCTCATCCCCCACTCGGTGGTGTGGGTTTTGCCGTAGAGGACAGCCCCGCCGGCACGAAGGGCCCGCACGGCGAACCCATCTTCCTGTTGGACCTCGTCGAGGTAGGCGGTGCCGCCCCACGTCGGCAGACCGACCATGTCGACCTCGTCCTTGACCGGCACCGGGATCCCGTCCAGGGGCCCGAGGGCGGTGCCCGATCGCCACCGGGATCCCGCCGCCACGGCATCTTGCCGGGCCCTCTCCTCGTCGAGGGCGACGAAGGGGCTGAACTCGCATGATCCGAAGTCCTCGCGGTCGATGCGCCCGAGGATCTGCTCCACGACGTCCAACGGCGTCAGCACTCCGGAGGCGTAGGCCTCGCGGAGCTGGGCCCCGCAAGTGCGACCGGACACCGGGTTGGGCGGGTCGAGGTCGCGTCCATCCCATCCACGTGGCTGAGCGCCGGCGATCGGACGTGGCACGTGGTCGAGCGACTCGAGCATCGAAGGCGGCAGCTCGAAGAGCCGGTCCATGTCGTAGGTGGCAAAGGTCATGCGCCGCATGGCGGCGATACCGGGGCGCGTCGAGGCGACTCGCAGGGCGAGCTCCAGCGCGCGGCCTTTCAATCTCGGCGTGGCCATGGGGCACCTGGGATCTCAGGAGACACCAATCTGCCGATGATCGGCCGAGACCGCTATCCTTTCGCGCATCCGGTCGGCATCGGTTCGACGACGGGATCGGTGGGACCCGGGTGGCCGCGCCTCTGCGTGCCGACGTGCGGGCGGAACTTCGGTGCGGGCGAAACTTCAAACCAACCCTGTGGGTTGCTAGATGACCCGGGCAGAGATTCTGCACGGGTCTTGTTCTCTTGATCCGCGAGG
>CAZFPM010000167.1:0-14256 GCA_964520965.1 uncultured Myxococcales bacterium | reverse complement strand
GCCCCCGACCGATTGCGAGCACTCGCGACCATCGGCCTCGGTCGAGCTTCCGCCGGAGCAGCTCCGCGACGAGCCGTGGGCGCCGCGCTCTTCGACGAATCGGCCCGCGTTCAGTTCGCGGCCCTCGTCGCCGCCGGTGCTCTCGGCCTGGACGAGCGCGCTCCGGACATCCGTCTCCTGTTGCAGCACGGTCGCAACGACGTCCCCAGAGCCGCCGCCTGGGCGCTCGGCGGGCTCTCACCGTCGGGACCAAACGTCTCTGCGCTGGCCGAGGCGTACGTCGTCGGCACTCCGGAGATCCGGACCGACGCAGGTCGTGCGCTCGCCCGGGTCGGCCGGGGCGTGCTCGACGAAGAGGCAAGGCGTCGCTTCGAGGAAGCCATGCCCTTCGTCGATCGGCGCGCCGACGTGCTCGACGTCGACGCCTATCTCCACGGGCTGCTCGACTGGCAGCTGCTCGGCGTCGACATCGAGGCTCCCGTGGTGCTCGCCGCGCACGACGCCGAATTGGCCCGCGTGATCGGCGTCGGGCTCGGTGCCGATCTCTCCACTCGGTTGCGGCTCCTCGGCGAGCTCGATGCCCACGCGGGTCGGCTGGTGGTCGGTGTCGTCAGTGCGTCGATGGCCGGCGCTGACGACGCGGAGCACCACGCGTTCGTACGGGCGGTGGTCGAGCCGCACGCCGCGACCCTGATCGCGTTGGCTGTCGACCCCGACCCTCGGATTCGTCGGGTCGCGGTCTCCGTCGTCTCCAAGATCGGCGGTGCGGACTCGCTCGCCGCGGTGCGTAACGCGCTCACCGATGAAGACACCGATGTGGTGGCAGCCGCTATCGAGGGCCTCGGGCGCGTGGGTGATGCGGCGGACATCGACGCGGTCGTCGCTTTCGCCGCCGACGAGCGATGGCCGCTCCGGAGCGAGGCCGTCGCCGCGCTGGGGCTCCTCGGAGGCGCGGTCGCCGAGGAGGCGGTCGCCGAGGCGCTGTTCGAGGATCCCTACGTCGCCGTGCAGATCCGAGCTGCAGCTGCGTTGGCCTCGTTGTCTCCGGAACGAGCGGGGGTCGCGTTCATCGAGCGGTGGGACACCGCCGCGACACCCGTGCGCATCGCGATGCTGCGGGCGACACCGGCGCTCTCCGGTGCCGCGATCCGCGACCTGCGGGAGCGCGCGCTGGGCGCGCCCGACCCGCGGGTGCGAGCCCTCGGTGAGGGGCTTCCGGGTGGGGGCTGAGCCGGGCAGCCAGGCGATTGCCGTCGATAATCCCGGGTGCATGCTCTGACTGGCCGCACCCAGCGCCGGGTCGATCATCGAACGGCCGTTGCGAGGCTTCTTGACCCCGCCCGGAGGGCGGCGATACAGTTCGGCCGCTCAGCATAAGAGAGTCCGAGGCGTAACCTTCCGCGTCGAGGGGACGCGCCCGCACGAGGTGAAGCACGTGGCGACGAAGAAGAAATCCCGAAAGACTCAGCCCTTCGGTCCTCTGATGGCACCGGGTCATGCCCGGCTCACGATTGTGGCCGGCGAGTGCCCAACCGGGATCACGTACTCCCTTTCCGCGACCGATCACGAGGCGGGTCGCAAGGGCAAGCACATCGTCCTCTCCGAGGACAACACCGTGAGCGAGAAGCACGCCACCTTCTCGTACCGTAAAGGTGTGCTGGTGGTGACCGACGAAGGGTCCCTCAACGGCATCTACGTGCGGATTCGCGGGCCGAAGCCGCTCACCCACGGTGACATGTTCCGTGTCGGCGGCCAGTTCTTCCGCTTCGACGAGCTCGAGGGCGCCGAGGAGTTTCCGACCGATGACGGCACGCTGTTCTTCACGAGCCCGCGTCGAAAAGGGTCGTTCCGGGTTGTTCAGATCCTCGATGGCGGGAAGACCGGCATGAGCTCGACCTCGTCGAAGGACGAACTCAGCATCGGCGGCGAAGGCGCGACCGTCGCGTTCACGGCCGACCCCTTCCTGTCCGAGCTGCACTGCAAGATCTCGAAGAACTCGACTGGCTCGTTCGCGATCGAGGACCTGGGCTCGACCAACGGGACCTATGTCCGCGTCGACGGGAAGGAGTCCCTGGCCCACGGGGACTACGTCTACATCGGCAACGAGCTCCTGCGGGTCGAGATCATCTGACTCCCGTCTCCGGACGCGCGAGTGGCTCAGCCGCGAACCAGTCGGCCACGGTCGTCTGCCACCCACGCGTGACCAAGGCCGCCCACACCAGGAGTCGCTCCACTCCGAGGGCGATGCCCGCGGTTTCGTCGAGGGCGTCGAGCCCTTCGAGCATCGCCTCGGGAAGCTCGTAGACCGGGGCGTTCGCCGCACGACGACATCGTCGATCGGACTCGAAGCGGTCCTGTTGCTCGTCGGCGTCGACCAGCTCGGAGAAGGCGTTCGCGATCTCCAGCGAACGAACGCCGTCGGGTCCGCGGGCTCCGAGGTAGAGTTCGAACCGCTCAGCGACCCGCTCGTCACCCGGTTTCAGGCGAGCCAACGCGGACTCCGATGCCGGGAACTCGGTGACGAAGGTCGGCCGCGGCCACCCCAACCCGGGTTCGACGCATTCGGCGTAGACGACCGAGAAGAGGGCCTCGCGGTCCCAGTCGTCGCCGACGTCGACGCCCGCTTCGCGCGCCGCGCGGCGCAATGCATCCGCGGGAGCCAACGCCGAGACGCCCGCAGCCCGGAGGAACGCCTCGTCGCAAGTCACGCGCTCGAAAGGAGACCAGATGTCGAGTGCACCGCCGGCCCCGTCCACGTCTGAACGCGCATTCGGGACGAGGGCGGTCACCACGGCGCGGACCAGGGCCTCGCAGTCGCTCATCACCAACGTGTAGTCCGAGTGTCGCCGATACCACTCCAGCATCGTGAACTCGGGGTGATGCAGTGAGGTGGGGGGCTCGTCGCGGTAGCACCGGGACAACACGAAGACGTCGAAGTCCAGCCCGTGGAGGACCGTCTTGACCGCGAGCTCCGGAGACGTGTGGAGCCACCGGTCGCGGACCTCGACAGCTTCGACCGGCGAGATGGCGAAGGCCCGCAGGTGTGGCTCCATACCCGGACAAGACACCAGGCTCGGCGTGGTCAATTCGACGACGCCGCGCAACGCGAAGAAGGCTCGAATGGCGGAGCCGACCTGCGCGCGGAACAGGACCAGCTCCGCGAGGCTCGGGTTGCTCATCGGGCGCGAAGTCGGTCGATTCGGCCCTGCATCGCGCCTCGGTCGAACGTCTCGAACGGGGCGGTCAGCAGGTATTGCTCGAGATCCCGTTCCGCGGCGCGATAGCGTTCCATCGCGATCAGGAGAATCGCGCGGTTTCTCAGGGGCTCGAGCGCGTCGGGGTCGGCATCGAGGGCTCGCCCGTAGTGGCCGAGCGCGGCGCGCTGATCGCCGCGCCCCTCCGCGAGGATGCCGAGGTGGTTCTCGACCCTCGGATCGCGTGGACGCGCGGAGGCCGACGCGGCGAGGACGCGCTCCGCATCTTCCAGGCGGTCGGAAGCGAGTAGCGCGGCAGCGAGGTGGTCTTGGGCCATTGCGCCGACCTCCGGGTCGTCGACCAGTTCCTCGAGGGCGACGATCGCCAGTTCGTAGAGGCCCGCACGGGCTTGGATCGCGGCCCGGTCGAACCGGATCCGGGCATCGTCGGGGCGCAGGGACTCGGCGGTGAGGGCCTTGCGGATCGCCGCGTCACGCTCCCCGAGTGCGAGCCTGGCGATCGCCAGGTTGATCAACACCTCCGGATCGTCGGGTGCGGTGACGAGCGCCATCTCGAACCATCCGACCGCCGCAGACATCTGCCCCGCCAGCATCGCCTGGACTCCCCGCTCCCGATCGGTAGACGGCGGAACGACCTCGACGACCTCGTCGGGCTCCTCGGGCTCCGGCGCATCGAGGCCAACGTCCGCCGGTTCGGGCGTGGGCGCAGACTGCCGTCCGGAGCACGCGGCAACGAGCAGGAGCGACAGGGCGACGGTCAGGCGAGGGTTCACGGGATGACCTGTTGACTGGACAGAGATTGGCGGCGCGACTACGCCACTTTACGGACCGACCGCGGATGACGACGCTCGCCTGCCCGGCCCGCGTGTCGGCGTCGGCACCCGGCTCCGAGGAGCCGCTGTCGCGACTTCGGGGAAGCTCCCCGGTGGGAAGGGTGTATCGCCGCGGGCAGACGGTGAGTCAACCGAGATCTCCATGAACACAAAGGCCGAGTCTCCATGATCACCAAGACCACCCTGCGGTGACCTGCATGTCAACGGGACGCTGGCGAACCCCCGACCGGAGGGTGCGCTCTCCCCGCATCGTTGCTCCGGCGGTCTTCGTCCTGGCCGTCGCTTCGGGTGCGGCGTGCTACTCGGCGGACCGGATCCGGGAGTTGTCGCTCGAGCGCGCGGTCGACGTCGAGGTGGAGCAGGATCTCCTCTACGAGTGCGGGCTGAGCGAGCTGGCGGCGATGGGCCACGAGGTGGCCTCGTCCAGCTCGGCTCGTCGGATCATCCTGACCGGATGGGAGTCCGAGGCGGATCGACGACGGCGACTCGCGGTCACGGTCTTGCTGCATCCGCGTCTTGGTCCGGGGGTGGAGTGCAGCGCGAGCGCGCAGCGCTGGGCCGGGGAGGGCGCACCCGATTCCGAGGCTCCGGTAATCCCGCTCGCGGGCGGGGACGCGCAGCACGGTTGGGTCCCGGTTCCCGCTGCTTCCGACGACGCCGCGTGGAGCGCCGGAGCGGCCGCGCGGATACGCGCCTGCTGGGGGCGGGAGAGCGCCCACGGTTCTGGAGTGGGTCAATGAGGGGAAAACCCGCACCGGCATTGGGGTTTAGCATCGGCTCCCCCCGACCGGCTTTCTTGACTTGCGGCGGTGTTGGACCGCATTCTATGGCCGTCGTCCTGCGTGCCGATCGCGCGGGTTCACCGGTGCTCTCGCACCACCGCTGAGACTGAATGAGTTCGCAGTCTGAGAGCTTTCCTGGGACGTCGCCTTCCAAGGGCACGATCCGGATCGCACAGGTGTTGTCATCCGTCCGCGGGGCGAACGGCGGGCTACACCTGCATCCTCAGGGGCACCGGCTCGTTTCGGCGTGGTGCGGAGAGCAGAGCGCGGTCGACTTCTGGTCGGTCGACACTTCGCAACACCTGCAGTCGATCGAGCTCGACGTGGAGCTCGCCGATGTCGGAACGACGGTCGATCCCGGGCTGATGCCCCCGGGGTTGGAGAGCGGTCCCGACGGGTGGCCTGCGCATATCCTCCCGGTGGTCGACTCGGCCATGAACGTGCACGGCGGGCATCTCGTGCTCGCCGCCGGACGCGGGGTACGCCTCCTGCGTTTCGCAGCCGACGAGAACCAGCTCCTGCACCAACAGACCCTCCGCGGGCATGAGCAGGCCGTCACACGCGTGGCGATCGACGCCAGCGGGGAGCGGGTGCTGTCGGTCGACGGCACCGGCCAGCTGATCCTCTGGTCCACCGTCAACGCGAAGTCCCAGCACCTGCTGCGAATCAGCAAGACGCCGTACTGCGTCCGGTTCATCTGGAACAACATGCTCGCCATGTGCGGCGACGACAGCGGTCGGATCATCTGCTGGGAGCTCGAGCACGGCAGACGTCATCTCCAATTCCAGGCGCACCACGGCGCTGTCGAGTCGGCGTCGTTCAACTCGGACAGCGGCGTGCTCCTCACCGTCGGCAGCGACAGCGCCGCGCGGATGTGGAACCTCGAGGAGGGGCGGCAGATCGGTGGCGACATGCCCCATCGAGGCCCGATCTACGACGCGTGCTTCGCCTACGCCGGCCGCTTCGTCGTGACCTGCGGGGCCGACGGCCACGTCGCGATCTGGAATTCGACGGACGGCGATCTGCTCGATTGGCATTTCGACAGCAGCCCCGTCTATCGGCTCGCCTTCGACCGGCTCAACGGTACGCTCTTCATCGCCGGCGCCCGGACGATCAAGGCGCTCAACGTCGACTGGCAACGGCTCCGTGAGGTCGACGCGGACGCGCGATCTACGGCCATACTGGACATCTCGCCCGCCGACCACGCAGCGATCTTCAGCCAGCCGCCTCCGCGCCCCCCCGTCAACTACGCCAACCAATCCCCGGACGCCGCACCCATCGGCTCGGTGATGGCCGCACGCCAGACGACCGATCTGCCGTTCCCGGACCGCTCCAACCTTGCGCTGCAGCGCCCAGGCGCCGCCGCCGCTCCCAATCCGGGCATTCCGGCGCAGCCAACGCCTGGACCCGCGGGCCCCGGACCCGCCGCGCGTCCGGGGGCGGTCACAGGTCGGCAGTCCCCGATCGGAGGACCTCGGACCGGCCAGTACGCGCCCCCCGGGCGAGTTGGCGGCGCGGTCAATCGGACCTTCGGCGCTCCGGCCGGCACCGGCGGACCACCGGGAGGCGCGTTCGCCACCCGCGTGATGTCGGCGCTCGGCGGCGCGGCGCCCTCTGTCGGACCGACGGGCGTGGCTGCGCCCGGACGCCCGGGACACGGTGCGCTCGGAGGCGCGCCCCGTGCGGCCGGATCGACCGCCCCCAGCGGCGCTCCACCGCTCCCCGGTGCCGCACCGCCGAGCCCCAGCCTCGCCGCCGCCGTCGAAGCGCAACGCGTTACCGAAGAGGGGGGTGCTCGCGCCACCAGCTACGGAATCGGCAAGGGAGAGCAACCCCAGTCGGAAGTCAGCGCGTTCTTCCAGCCCTCCAACGCTCCGGGCAGCGACAGGATGTCGAGGTTCGACGACCCGCCGCCGCACCCCGGGACCGACCGGAGGCAAGGACAGCCGGAGCCGTCTCCGCTCGACGCGCTCGACCTCGATGGTCCCACTGCCGGGCGCGGGCCGGGGGGTGAGAATCTCAAGCGTGTCTTCCAGGGCGCGCAGGCGCGGCGCTCGGCCCAGTCGGCAGATCTGCGCCGCCGGGTGTTGTACGGACTGTTGCTCGTGGTGATCGCCGCGGTCGGCGCCCGGCTCGGGGTCTTCCACTACTTCTCCGAGATCACCTACCCCGCGGCCGTCGCCGAAGAAGCGCGCCGTGCCCACCAGGTATACGACGAGGCGGTGGACGCGGCAGATGACGAGCTCGCGGCGTTCGTGGAGCAGCAACAAGCGCAGATCAGTCAGTACCGGCGTGCCGGCACCATGGTGGAGAGCGAGCTGGAGCGCGTCTCCCGCGCGGCCGACAGGCGGATCGAGCGGCGACGCGGGGAGGTCGAAGTGGTCCGTCGGGCCGCGGCGACCGAACTCGACCAGCGCCTGGCGTCGATCGAAGAAGCACGCCGGCTCGCGGCGGGCGACATCGCGAACCTCTCGAGCGCCGGCGCGGCGCTGGTGTTTCTCCTGATCTCGCTCCTGGTCTTCGGACGCAAGCGAGCCAACCCCTGACCTTCGAGGACACCCGTGCGGAACCAGAAGCTCATGAAGATCATCCTCGCCGCGATGGCCGGGATGATCGTGCTTCTGCTCATCGTGCTCTTCGTTTCGATTCGGCAGAAGGCGAAGGACCGACAGGCCGCGCTGGACGCCTGGGCGGCCCAGCAGGAGGCCGCGGCTGAAGCGCGGCACGTGGAGCCGCCGGACCCCTACTCGGGTCGCGACGACGACGCCATCGCCGCGGTGCGGGGCCGGAGCGTCACCCAGACCGACGGCAGCCAGGCGACCGTGGGCGCACGGGTCGCCGCGGCGGCGCTGCGCGAGCGGGTCGACCTCTTCGAGAGCGCGCGAATCGAAGAGGGCGTGTGGGTCGCTCGTCGCATCGAAGCGCAGACCGTCTACGAGGTCGTCTACCGCTTCGGCTTCGGTGCGGTCGACTTCGGTCCGCGTTGGTTCGTGCAACTCGACCCGGCGGGTCCGCGGCCGGATGGCTCGGGCGGGGTCGTCGCGACGAACGCGCTGGCGCGGCAGCTCGAGGCCGCCGATATCGACGAAGGTCTGCGTTACCTCAACCGGGCCGACGAAGTGCTCGTCGCGCTGACGGAGCACCGGTTCGAGGGTGGCTCGCGCCTCGGGAGTGCGCTGCTGGTCTTCTTCCGCGGTCGCGGTGAGGCCGAGGAGACGCGGCGGGTCGTCGGGTGGCTCGTCGTGCCCGAGCAGGCCGACCCCGAGCAGGACCTCATGTACCGGGCGTACTTCCAATGGGAGGAGGACGGCACGCTCCAGGACGCGTGGTGGGAGGTCAACCTCACCAACCGCGACTTCCGGGCCCGTGACCTCCAAGCCAACGAGATCATGGCTCTCGGCGCCACCGCGGCGGCCGAGGACATCGTCGAGATCAAGCCACGCACGCTGGATCTCTCCATCCGGCCGCAGGACGAGCCGCAGCCGCGGCGACGCGCGCTAAGGCATCTTCTTGCCGACGAGCGGCTGGTCGAGGCCGTCGGTACGCTCCTCAGCTTCCGAGCGCGCGCCACGGTCCTCGAACACGTCGGGTGGGAGCTCAATGTCACCGACGAGCGGCACGTCTACGACGTGGCCTACCGGTTCTCGGAGGGCGACTCCGAGCAGCGGGTGACCTGGCGTGTCGACGCTTCGACCGGCGTGGCTACGCCGACCTCCGACATCGCGGGAACCGTGCGCTCCGTGCTCTCTCTCGTCGACGTCGAGCAAGTCGCCGACGAGGGTGGAGACGCCGCGGCACCAGAGGGCGCCACCGACGCGACCCCGCCCGATGACGCCGACCCCGCCGCTGGCACACCCGCCGAGGAGCCGCCCGGAACCGACTCGGATTGACGGGGTCGCTTGAACCTGCGCCCGCCGAGCGGTAGAGCGGCAGGGCCACGGAGAGAATGATGGCGGCTGAATTCGCTGAGCTCCAACCCGCGGAGGAGCCCGATTCCCCCAGGTCCGGCGCGACGATCTGGCGCGATGTCGCCGAGGAGCTCGCCTATGCGGCGTCCTGCCGGCCCGATGACTACCAGGCCGCGCTCCTGATCGGGCGGCCCTCCACGGGTGACAGAGCGGGTTCCGACATCACGGCTTACGCCGAGTTGGCGCGCTACGACGGCCCCCTCGCGTTCCAGCGCGAACTGCTCCGCGAGTGGGACGCGGTCCAAGCCCGCATATCCCGCCGATTTCCGGACCGCGAGGTGCTCGGTTGGGTGTCCGCCCGCCCGCGTGGCCGGGGCCGGTTGGACGCCATCGAGCAGATCATCCATCGGACCTTCTTCAACGTCCCTCACGCCGTCGCGCTCTGTCTCGACCCGGCCCGCCACGTCTGGGGCCTCTACGGGGCGGATGCGGACGGCTGGCTCGTCAACATCGACTTCGACCTCGCGTGCGTCGCCGACCGCGACGCCCCCACGACCTCTACGGAGACGCAATGATCATCATCGGGCTATCTGCACGAGAAATCCTGGACTCCCGCGGCAACCCCACCGTCGAGGTCGACGTGGTGCTCGAAGACGGCTCTTTCGGCCGCGCGGCCGTGCCCTCTGGCGCGTCGACAGGAGAGCGCGAGGCACTCGAACTCCGCGACGGAGACGCGGCACGCTACCGCGGAAAGGGCGTGCTCTCGGCGGTCGAGAACGTCAACGGGATCATCGCACCCGAGCTCGTCGGGATGGATGCTTCCGAGCAATGCGAGATCGACACCCTCATGCTCGCCCTCGACGGTACGCCGACCAAGGCCCGCCTCGGCGCAAACGCCATCCTCGGCGTGTCCCTCGCGGTCGCCAAGGCCGCAGCGACATCGTTCGGCATGCCCCTGTATCGCTACATCGGGGGCCCGATGGCGCGCACGTTGCCCGTGCCGATGATGAACATCATCAACGGCGGAGCCCATGCGGACAACTCCGTCGACATCCAGGAGTTCATGGTCATGCCGGTCGGGTTCGGCTCGTTCCGCGAGGCGCTCCGCGGGGGAGCCGAGGTGTTCCACGCGCTCCACGCCGTGCTCAAAGGACGCGGCCTGAGCACCTCCGTCGGCGACGAGGGTGGTTACGCTCCCAACCTCTCGTCGAACGAGGAGGCCCTGCGCGTCATCGCCGAAGCCGTCGAGGCAGCGGGCTACTCGCTCGGTGAGCACTTCATGCTCGCGCTCGACTGTGCCGCATCCGAGTACTACGACCGGGCCGCCGGGCGATACGTCCTGTCGGGCGAGGGGCGAGACCTCTCGCCGACGGACATGGTCGACTACCTCGCGGACCTCGCCGATCGCTACCCGATCGCCTCGATCGAGGATGGCCTCGACCAGAACGACTGGGAGGGCTGGAAGACGCTGACCGACGCCATCGGCGACCGGATCCAGCTCGTGGGTGACGACCTGTTCGTGACGAATGTCGAGGAGCTGCGGCGCGGGATCGACGACGGAATCGCGAACTCCATCCTGATCAAGCTCAACCAGATCGGGTCGTTGACGGAGACCCTCTCCGCCGTCGATCTCGCCCACCGAAACCGGTACACCACCGTCATCTCCCACCGGTCTGGCGAGACCGCCGACACTACGATCGCCGACTTCGCGGTAGCGACCAATGCCGGCCAGATCAAGACCGGGAGCCTGTGCCGCAGCGACCGGGTCGCCAAGTACAACCAGCTCCTTCGGATCGAAGAGGAGCTGGAGGAGACCGCCATCTACCCGGGCGCCTCGGCGCTCGGCTGATCGCCTCGGACGCCCGCCGCCACCTGCGCAGTGGGGTCGTCGGTTCGAACGACCCCGCTGGATGGCGCGTCAGAAGTAGATGTTGTCCTCGAAGCCGGCGTCCAAGTCGTTGCCGACGTACATGCCGGATCCGAGCCCGTGCACCACGCGGTACATCGCCAGATAGCGGAGGATTCGCTGCGGGTACCTGCGGGCTCCGTCGTACGGCACCGTCTCGATGAATTCGTCCAAGGCAAGGCCTTCGCCCCGCCACTGAAGCCAACGGGCGACCTGGTGCGGACCGGCGTTGTACGCGATCATCGCGAGGAGCTCCTGCCCCCGGAACTTCAAGAGCAACTCGCTGAGGTAGTAGGCGCCGAAGCGCATCGCGGCGTCTGGCGCGATCAGGTCGTGGACCCCGAAATCCACGTCCCCGAAGCGCAACGCGACCAGTTCGCCCGTCTTCGGGATCACCTGCATCAACCCATATGCGTCGGCGTGGGAGACCGTGTCCGGGTTCATGTCGCTCTCCACGATCATCAGCGCCCACAGAAGGTACGGGTTCAGGTCGTACCGCTCCGCCGAACGCTGGACGAAGCGCCCGTATGCGTGGGGATACGCCTCCTGCCAGGCAGACGAGGCGGGTCCCTCCGAGGGCAGCGGATCGCCCGCGAACCCGGCCTCCAGGACCATCCAACGGACGATGTGGTGGTCGCCGGTCTCGCGGGCCACGGCGCGGACCTGCTCACGCAGCTCGTCGCGGGAGTCTTGGATGAGCGCGTGGCGCTCGCCGAATGCCTGCCGCGCCGCGCTCCGCGACGGGACCGGGTACGCCTGCTCCGTCAGCTCGATCCCCCAATATCCTTGCTCGTGCGGTCGGTTGTCGATCCGATGACGCCACATCGGCATGTCGAGTCGAATCGGACGGCTCGGGCTGACCCGGCGTCCGCGTTCGAAGAGCTTGTCGAGCACCAGGAACTCGTCGACGACGTCGCGAAAGCGGAGTCGCGCCGGCTCGACCGCGCCGACGTCCAGCAACGCTGCCGCCGGGATCGCCGCCGGGAACGTCGCACCCCAGGTCTCGGCGAAGGCCTCGAGCGCCCCCTCGCCCCCGAGCCCGGGCGGGTAGGGTGTGAAGACGGCGCCCGGCTCGTCGCCGACGACCGACCGCAACGTCGCGTTCGCCTCGCCGCCGAAGCCGGTCCAGTGGAGGCGGCCCGGGCCCGTGGGCGGCGGTCTCTCGGCCGACACTTCTTCGGCTGCTGCTCGGATCTCGACCATGCGGTTCACCGACTGCAACCCGTAGTACCGGGTCGGGTAGTTCGCCGCGACCCGCTCGTAGACCGCGATGGCCTCGTCGACGCGTCCGAGCCGCACGAGTGTTCGCGCGTACCAGTATCGCGCCCGGGACCGCGTTCGTCCGCTGGTGCGCTCGACGACCGCCGCGAACAGGCGGGCCGCTCGCTCGAGGTCGTCGGCGTAGTAATGCGCGAACGCGCCATCGAAGGTGCGCCAGTCGCGCTCGCTGTCGTAGAGCTGGCCGAGATGCTCGACCGCCCGGTCCCAATGGCCGAGGTCCGCAGCGAACTCGTAGAGAGACCGATGGGCCTCGCGGCGTGACCGCTGAGAGTAGTAGTCCGAGAGATGGCTGTAGGCCTCTTCCTCGCGATCGAGTCGCGAGAGTGTCCGGGCTCGCCACGTGTGTCGGTCGTAGGAGGAGATGCCGACGTTCCCTGCGGCGGCGATCTCGTCGAGCCAGGACAACGCCGCCTCGAAGTCGGCCGAGTCGTACGTGTTCAATGCGAGCTGGAATCGGACCTCGTTGACGAAGGCCCGGGGCTGCCGCGCCGCGAGCGCGTCCCGCAGGGTCGATTCGAGCAGCCTTCCCGCAGTGGGCCAGTGGCGCGCGAGCCGCACGCTCCGGCCCTGCGCGAGGCGTTCGGCGAACGTCGCCTGCCGTGCCCGCGCGCCGTTGGCGACGAGCTCGTCGAGCATGCGGTGTGCATCGACAGCGCGGGGGTGGAACGACCGAGTCCGAATGTACGTGTCGAGTCGATCTGCGGCGTTCTGACGTCGCCCCGCCCGGACCTCGGCCTCTGCCATCCGCAGCTGGATGCGGTCGAAGCGCGGGTACTCGGGGTAGCGAGCGAGCAGCCGCTCGAGCTCGCGAACCCCCTCGCGCTCCCGGCCGGGAATCTCCAGCACCGCCTCGGCCGCCACGAACGCTGCCTCGTGTACGAGGACGTCCCGCGGCGCGCCCTCGGCGGCTCGCAAAGCGGTAGCTCGCGCGAGCTCGGGGTGACCGACGGCCAGCGCCGCACGTGAGGTCCAGAAGTCGCGGTAGGGCGAGAGTGGGTCGGCTGTCTCCGGCCCGGCGCCCAGGTGGAGGAGCACGTCTTCGTGTTGTTCGAGTCGAGTCGCGGCGTACGCCGCGATGTCGTGCGCCCGCCTCTCGACCGCTGGCTCCTGGGCTATCTCGAGGACACGCTCGGCCGTCGCCAGTGCCGCCTCATATCGTGACTCCCGCGCGTCGCGAGCGGCCAGATCCAATGCCGCGGCGTCCCGAGGCTGGCGCTGGTACTCGAACGCAGCCAGTCGGGCCTGCTCGAGCTTCGATGCCGCGTGGTCGAGCGCCGAGACCGCGGCGCGCCCGTGCGCCAGTTGCTCGCTCCACTGGTCGATGAACGTACTCGGCGCCGGCTCCGGCCACTCCGGGCGCGCGCGCTCTGCTTCGCCGTCCGCCAACCGCGGGATGAAGCCCGCAGTGAGCACGAACGCAGCCAATGGTAGGGAATATCGAAGGAGCACGGGTGACCTCCCAGGGAGGCATCGGTCACCTTCAGAAGTAGGCGTCAGGCGAATCGAAGTACAGAAACGACTTGGAGAAACGTGTTCGCCGACCCTCTGTCCGTCGTTCTCTTCGGGACACGACTTCTCCCCGTGCGCAGGTGGCACGCCGCGAGGACCAGCCGTCGCGCCCGGCCCCGGGACGCGCGATTCGAATCCCCGCCGCCCCGGAGGGCGTTCAGCGCGATTCGAGCATCGAGAGACGGTCCTTGATCGCGAGCTTCATCTTCTGAAGCCGCTTCCGCTCCATTTGCTCCCGAGAACTCAAGTAGAGCCGCTGATTGAACGTCTCGATGCGGGCTTCCAGGTCAGCGTGCTCCTCTCGCAGCCGTCGGAGCAGCTCACAAACGTCAGGGGTCGGCGAGGCCGCCCGGGACGGAGAGCGCGATTCCATGAAATCAGGGTCGGCGTGTTCCAGCAGGTGTTTGACTGAGTATGAACATTCTGGGTCCGGCCGCGGCTCGTGTCAAACACCCACGCGGCGCATGCCCGTTGGGGGCGCCGCCGAGCGGCTGACGATGCCGCGCGCGCACGAGCGCGCAGGACGCGCTACTCCTTGTCGCCCTTGAGCATCGCTTCGAAGTCGACGGAGCTCATGACGATGGTCTTTCCGAGGACGATCTCGTCGGGGTCGTCGGTGGTCGCCTGTTGCGCGGTCTCGGTCGGCCCCTCGTCGGGCTCGATCGCGGTCGCGGTCGGGGGGACCGGTTCGTCGGCTGCTGGAAATGTGGTGGCCGGAAGTGCATCGGCCGGGGGTGCCGCGGCCGGGGGTGCCGCGGCAGGAGGTGAGCTATCGGGGGGGCCGGTTGCAGGGGGCGCGGCGGCGGGCGGCGCCGACGCGGC
>CAZFPM010000166.1:0-14268 GCA_964520965.1 uncultured Myxococcales bacterium | reverse complement strand
GCACATGGCGCCGAATCCAGCCGCCCAGAAACCGGCTATTCCGGGGTGGGAACTACCTCGAACCCCCACACGGCGAGGTTGTCGTGCGGGGTGTCGTCGAGGGTCGGCCAGGTGCCCCTGCCGCGCTCCCAGTAGTCCTCGGTGTCGTCCATCAACGCCTGAGCGACCGCCGCCGCCGGACCGACCTCCCACCAGTCGACCCTCTTGCCGAACGTGGTGGACAACTTGGAGAGCAGCCGTTCGAGGTTGATCGGCAAGCCGCCCGCGCCATCGAAATTCGGGACGCGGAACTGTCCGCGGACGCCCAGGGCATCGGCCACCATGACCGGAAAGCTGATGTCCGTGCGATGTACGGCCCCGGACATGAACCCCTGAGATAGACTGTCACCGATCGTGACGAGGCGATGTGGTCGTGACGGCATTGGATTCCGTTGTGTGATTGTGAGGGTGGGGGTGGTCGCGCTCGACGCGTATCGACCTGGCGTCCGCCAGGGTGAGGGGATCAGCGCCCGTCGCCGCTTCCCGCGTGGGGACTCGAGTCGGAACGTCGATCGTACCGGGTCCTCCGATTACGTCGCGGTGCCCCGAGCCTGGTGGAGTCGAGTAGCTCGAATCATGCGGCGGTTGCTTGTCGGTGTCTAGCCTGGATATCTCACAGACCTCGGGCTGCGGCTCCGGAGAGCCGGACGATTCCTGCGTCGGCTCCGTCGAGAACGTTCGACGTACTGTCGAGTACGCCTGCACGCTCTCTCGGTCACCGACTTCGGACTCGCCTCGGCCTCCTGCGCCTCGCCATCGAGAACTGTGAGACATCCAGGCTAGCGGAACACCGTCGAGAACAACCAGACGGCCACCCCGGTCGCGACGCTG
The DNA here is from genome assembly GCA_964520965.1 of uncultured Myxococcales bacterium. Classification (GTDB taxonomy): domain Bacteria; phylum Myxococcota_A; class Bradymonadia; order REDH01; family REDH01; genus CAZFPM01. The sequence goes on along the minus strand of CAZFPM010000166.1, from coordinate 13,398 downwards.
GTCATAGTGAATCTGACGAAACCGTCCGAGAGGGGAATCTGCTGCTCGTAGTCGTCGTACCAGAGGTCATCTTCGTCACGGCACGCCCCGGCGACGCACTCGGCCACGGCCACGCCGAATAGTGCGACGGCCCCCGGAATCGCGATGGCTGCGCCCACCCGCATTCCGTTGTTCCAGCGTCTGGCCTCCGCCTCCGTCGGAGGCCGATATTCAATGCGCGGAACGTCGGTGGTGTCGCGCGTCGCCCTTTGACAGCCCCCCACCGCTTCGATAGCGTCGCCGATAGCCGCGCGCGCCAGCGAGATGCAGATGACGACCCGTTTGCTGCTGGTCGAGTTCCTGAACGACGACCCGCTCCAACAGCACAGGAACCGACCCTACCCGTATTTTCAGGGACTCTCTCGCGCACACGGCGCCGAGGCTCGCTGGGTATCGATCGCGGCGGGAAAGGACGCGCGGCCGGCGCATCCGTGGGAGGTCGAGCTCCCCGACGACCGACGCCGACGGTTGTTCGAGGCGATCGAGGAGTTCGCGCCGACGGTTCTGGTCTCCAACGAGCGGCTGAGCGCCACGATGAGGGCGGCGCTGTCTGCCGCATTTCCTGACGCTCGGCTCTTCGCGCCGCCGGATCCGCTGCTGACCGACTGTCCGCTCTCCTATGCCGCATCGTCGTTCGATCTGCCGGCCCCGGCATCCGACGCGGATCGGCGTAGCGGGTTGTTCACCGAGGTGGAGCCGGACTACGAGACGCACCGCCTCGACCCCGAGACGCCGACCGCGGACCACTTCGTGCCGGTGTTCATCGAGCCGGAGTGCCTCTACGCGCGGTCGATCGCACACAACCCGTTCTTCGAGGGTATCGAGCCCGACCGGGAGGCGTGGGTGGGCGGCTGCACTTTCTGCCAGCGCCACGGCGGCTTCGACGACGTGCGGCTCGAACGAGAGACCGCGGTCGGTCGCGTGCTCGGCCAGCTGCGGCGCTACCACGAGACCACCGACCCCGCTGCGCGCCGCCGCCGATTCATGATGCTGGTCGCCCCGGCGCTGCGTTGGATTGGCGACGTCTTCGCGGGAATGCTCGACCTCGGGTTGCCGCCGATCGAACTCTACTTCACCAGCCGCATCGACGAGCTCCTCTCGGCCGAGGAGGCGTTGCGACGGTGTTTGCCGGAGCTGGCCGCCGTGGGGCACCAGCTGCACTTCTGGCAGCTCGGGTTGGAGAACTTCTCGCCCGAGGAGAACCGCCGGTTCAACAAGGGGGTCACGCCGGAAGAGGTCGAGCGGGCCAGCAACCTGCTCAACGGGCTGGAGCAGGCGTGGCCGGAAACGGTCTACTTCCAGCGTCACGGCGGCTTCGGGATGATCGTGTTCACGCCGTGGACCCGCCTGGAGGACCTCCGGATCAACGCGACCGAGATCCAACGTCTGGGGCTGCGCGAGCAGTACAGCATGCTCACGTCGGTCTTGCTGCTGCGACGCGGTACGCCACTCGAGACGCTCGCGCGCCGAGACGGCCTGCTGCCCGAGGAGACCGACACCCCGGACCCCTTCCACGCCATCTGCATCACCGCCTGGGGCGAAGACGCGCTCCCGTGGCGCTTCCGCCATCGCGAGGTCGCGGTCGTGCACGAGGCGATGGCGGCGCTGTTTCCGGGCCGTGGCGCGGTCGTCGGGCCGGACGCGCTCGCCACGGTCGACCGACTGCGGGAGAGCACGCCGTGGGCCGAGGTGCACGAGGCGGAGATTCTCGCGGCGCTCGTCGAGGTGACCAAAGCGGCGCCCGGCGCGACATCGAGCGAGCTGTTGACGCAGGTCTGGGACACCCTGGTGTGGCCGCGGATCCCCGCCGGCGAGCAACGTCGCGCCGAGGATCAGCCCCGGCCGGACACCGACGCACAGGAGTCGGCCGACGCGGAACAGGCGGGCGACGCCTCGGCGCAGGGAGGCACCGGCTCGGCCCCGGATCTTCCGCCCTGGCTGGTCCGCGCGAAGGCACTCTTCGACGTCGATGCACTGGACGCCTCGGTCGACCTCGGCGGCGCCACGGTGGAGGAGGCGGACGAGCGGCTGAGCGACTCGGAGCCCCCGGCGCTGGGATTGCGGCTGAGTCGTGACGGCGAGACGGTGAACCTGCTCGTCAGCGCGGCCGCCGACGATGGGCCTCGCTACTGCGTCGCGGGCGGTGCTGCGATCTCCTACGACAACGCGACGCCCCTCGACTCCGACACCCGCAAGGCGTTGCTGCAGACCATCGTCGACGTGTTCGAAGCTCGCACTGGAGTCTTCGAGGACGCCGCGACCGGCGAGCCTCGGCCAGCGTGAAACAGGGAGAGGCACCGAGAACGCCATGAGTCTGATCGCACCACTACCCGACGGTCCCCTCGATATCATCGGGGACGTCCACGGCGAGCTCGCGGGGCTTCGTCGCCTGCTCCGTCGGCTCGGCTGTGACCCCGACGCCGGCACCGTGGAGCGGCCGATCGTATTCGTCGGCGACCTCGTCGACCGCGGCCCGGACAGCCCCGGCGTGTGCCGCCTGGTCCGCGACCTGTGCGATCGTGGCGCCGCGACGATGATCCTCGGGAACCACGAGCTGAACATCCTCCGCGGCGCTCAGAAGGAGGGCAACGGCTGGGCGCTCGGCCACGCCGATGGGGCGCGCTTCGGTAGCGGCCGTCGCTCGTTCGACAGCGTGAGCGCGGCTGGCGACGAGCGCGACGAGCTCCTGGCCTGGCTCGCCGCGCAGCCATTGGCGCGGGTGCGGGACGACCTGCGCGTGGTGCACGCCTGTTGGGACGACGCCTTGGTCGCGCGGCTCCCGAGTGGAGCGACCGCCACCGAAGCACACGCGGGCTTCGAGTCCGAACTCCGGGCCGACTTCGCGGCGCGGGACGTCTACGTGCGAGCGATGGACGAGCGGGCGCAGTTCCGGGGATTGACGGACCCCGACGCCCGGCCGGACCGGGTCCTCCCGACCCACGACGAGTTCGTGGTCGCACAGCATCGCGGCAATCCGGTTCGGGCGATGACGTCGGGTCTGGAACACGTGGTGGACCCGGACCAGTACATCTTCCTCGGCGGCAAGTGGCGCACGACGATGCGATCGCGTTGGTGGGAGGATTACGTCGGGTCGCAGAGCGTGGTCGTGGGACACTACTGGCGCGCCAGGGGACGCTCGGATCGCGGTTGGCACGACATCTGGGGCGACGTGCAGACGACCGCTTGGGCCGGCGTCCGCAGCAACGTCTTCTGCCTCGACTATTGCGCCGGACGCCGCTACCGCGAGCGCTGGGAGGGGCGGACGCCGGAGGGCGGGTTCCGCGGCGCCCTGACCGCGATGCGATGGCCGGAGCGATTGCTCGTGCACGACGACCGTGAGGACCCGATCCCGACCGTGGGGTGGGGCGCAGCGGAGAATTGAGGACGAAGATCGTCCCCACTGAGCGACCGCGGGTAGCGGTTGGCGGACAACGGACCTATTTTGTCGCCCCTCGCCCCCGTACTCGCCACCGATCATGATCGCCGTTCTCTCTCCCGCGAAGGCGCTCGACTTTCGCACCCCAGCCCGCGTCGACACCTATACGGTGGCCGACCACCTCGACCAGGCAGACCTGCTCGTCAGGAAGATGCGTCGCCTCAGCAAGAACAAGCTGATCGCGCTCATGCCGATCAGCGAGAAGCTGGCCAAGCTGAACAAACAACGATACGCGGATTACGAACCGCCGCTTGCCCCGGGACCGGACAACAAACAGGCCGTCTACGCGTTCAACGGCGACACTTACCGTGGCCTCGAAGCCGCGTCGCTGGATCTCGGCGACCTCGAGTTCGCCCAGGACCACGTGAGGATATTGTCCGGGTTGTATGGACTGCTCCGGCCGCTCGATCTGATTCGCCCCCATCGGCTCGAGATGGGGACGAAGCTCAGCAGCCGCAGAGGCCGCGATCTGTACGCGTTCTGGGGGCGGCGCATCGCCGACAGCCTCAACGAGGCGCTCGTCGCCACGGGATCGCGGGTGGTCGTGAACTGCGCATCGGCCGAGTACTTCAAGTCGATCGACCGGAAAGTGCTCGACGCCACCGTCGTGACCCCGGTGTTTCAGGATTGGTCGAAGGGCGACTACCGCGTGCACGGCCTCTTCGCGAAGCTCGCCCGTGGCGCGATGACCCAGTACATGGTGCGCGCCCGCATCAGCGACCCCGCCGACCTGCAGGCCTTCGACTTCGAAGGCTACCGCTTCAACGCGGAGTTGTCCGACGCGACGACGTACGTCTTCAGGCGTCGGAGATAGACCGCGCTGCCGCCCTCAGGGGGTTGCGCCGGTATTCTCGCATACCTTCTCAGGAGCGAACGCTCGCGCTCGCCTTCGGACGACCGTTGGCCTCTCGTCGAAGGCGGAACGCGAAGCTCGACAGGCGTCGCTCGTCGATCGGGGTGGCGTCGTCGTAGAAGAAGTGGATGGGGATGTCCCGGCGGTGCCTCAGCAGGCTCTCGCTGACCAGGCCGTTGTCGCAGCCCCAACAGGCGGTGAGCAACACGCCGTCGAAGTCGCCGCTGTCCCAGTGGTGCAGCACGCTGCCCACGACCAGGGCAGCGCCGCTGTTCGTCGCCGGATCCAAGACCTCGCGGGTCCGTTCGATCGCCGCCTCGACATCGGGCAGCGGCAGCCACGGATGATACTCCCGGGCCTGCCCGTAGAGCGTTCGACGGATCAAGCGCATGTTGAGGCGGAACACGTGGTCGCCGACCGGTCGGGAGCCCTTGCCGAAAATCAGGGCCGGGTGCGCCCGGGCGAGGAACTCGATGAAATCACACACCGGCTCCGGGATGATGCGAAGGCCCTGCTCGCTCAGGAAGTCGTAGACCCCGCCGTTGGCGAAGTCGTTGCCCTTCGTCAGGATGTCGCCGGAGACGAACAGGGTCCGCAGGCCTGCCGGAGGTCGGGCGTGGCGCTCCAGTTCCGCGAAGTCGCGGGACGCCGCGTCGACGATGGCGCGGAGATCGAGCCAGTCGCGGCGCATGCCGGGGGCGCTCTTCCAGCCGCGGGAGGCGGGCAGTGCGATGCGGTCGACCAGCTGCTCGCTGCGCAGGTGGTAGAGGCGCTCCGCCTCGTCCGGGTCAGCGACCAGGTGGTAGAGGTAGAGCTGGCGGATGATGTCGAGCCCGGCGAGTCCCGCCCAGAGCCGAGCGCTCATTCCCGGGCCGCCGGCGATTCGGAGCGACGTGACGGTGACCCGGTCACCCAACCCCATCCGGTCGAGGTTGATGCGGTCTTTCACACCAAACACACTCGCTCGGCAACTCTCTCCGGAGATCTGGACCAGTCGAACCTCCTGGCCCGGCCGCGGCGGTTTGGACTCGAGGTGCTCGCGGAAAGCGCCCCAGACCATCTGGTAGCTCAAACACTCCTTGCCCGAACAATCGCGCCGACCGCGGTCGAAATTCTCCGCCGAAAGTGGCGGCGCCGACACGCCCTCGTAGCCGTACGATCGGTAGACGGCAGCGAAGAGCGGGCCCATGTAGTCGATGCTGCTCAGGAATACGTAGCGTACGTGCCTGTCGAGGTAGGGGCCCCGGTGCTTGCCGGATGACACGTAGCCGATCGCGCGGTCCATGTCCGCGTCGGGCGGCTCGTCCATCGCGCGGAACTGCCGGACCGATTGGAGGAACGCCTGGATCCGGGTGACGAACCCCGCCGTGCCCCCGTGGCCGTCGCTCTCCAGGATCGTGTGTGGATGCCCCTCCATCAGCGACTGGAAGACCTGTTCCGTGAACGACGCCGGGCCGCAGCCGAACGACGACACCATCACGGGGAACACGTCGCCCTCACTCCGAGCCGCCGCTGCCACGCGCAGGTAGCGATTGTGCTCGGCCCAGTATATCCGGTCCATCGACGGCGTGCCCTCGGGGATCTCGAGCGCATCCATGGGGATCGCCATCGCGCCGTTCTGGCGGAGCAGACGCGGGATCGTCGCGTTCATCGTCGGGTCGTGAATCACGTGCAACGGTCCGCAGAGCACCACGGCAGGCCGGTCGTTCTCCCGCGCCCAGTTCAACGCACGGCGGCCCGAAGCCAGCAGCCGGCCGGTGAACACACGCTGCGCGGCCGCCGCGTCGGTCAGCGCCCGGTCGAGAGCCCGGGGGTCGGCCCCGAGCTGGCGCAACAGAGGCTCGAGTCGCGCGCGGAGCGAGTCGCCATCGAAGCCGGCGTCGAAGGAGAGGTTGGGGCGAAGCACCGTCACGTTCCGGCCCCGGGAGCCAAGGCTCTGGTTCACGATGTCGGGCATCGCCTGTTCGGTCAGGCAGGTCTCCCCGCCTTTCGCACCCCGCGCCGGCAGACCGATCACCTTCGGGAACACCAACGTCTGCACGTCGGTGTCGCAGATCGCGTGGGCGATCTTGGTCGGTCCGCACGAGTCGAAACTGCTGCACAGCTGCTCTCCGCGAGCCAGCGAGTCGCCCTGCGGAAGCAGCAGTCGCACCGAGCAGCCGAGTTGGGCGAGCAGGGTGGCCAGCCAGGGCACGTAGCCGACCAGCGGCCCGGTGACCGGTACCGCGACCTCCTTCGCGCCCAGGACCGTGTGCTCGTACGCCGCGATCATCGCGGCCCGTTCTGCGAACGGGTCCGGCGCGTCGATCGCGATGCGCTCGCTCCGGCCCGCCGCCACCTCGAACTTGGGGCAGGCGCCGCCGGACAACGCCTTGTGCTTCTTGCCGTCAATCGAGATCGTCGTCCGCTCGATCGGGCACATCGTCTGGCAACGCGGGTCCTGGCACTGGAACTCGGTGCGTTCGACGATGTCCGCCGCAAGCACCGGCCCGAGGTCGATCGGGTCAGCTGAGAGCAACGTGTCGCCCTCGAGCTCGTCGATGGCCAGCAACCCGATGCCCCACGCGCCGACGGCCCCCGGGTTCGGCGGCACGACGATGTCACGACCGGTCACCGCGGCGAGCGTCCACGCCAACGACGGGTTCGACGCCGGCTTGCCCTGGAAGAAGACCGTCTCCCCGAGCGTCCGCTGCCCCATCACCCGGTCGAGGTAGTTGTGGATGACCGAATACTGGAAGCCCGCGAAGATGTCGGCCAGCGCGAACCCGCGACGAAGCGCCTCGTTACCCGCGTCGGCGACGAACACCGTGCACATCTGGCCGAGATCCGGCGGCCGCTCAGCTCTGCTCGCCAGCGACACGAACTCCGCGATGTCGTGCACGTCGTAGAACTGCGCCTGCTCCTCCAGGAACGAGCCCGTCCCGGCGCTGCAGGCCTTGTTCATGTCGCTCTCGACGATGCGCCCGTCGACGATGCGGATGTACTTCGCGTCCTGGCCCCCGATCTCGACCACCGAGAGGTCGGTGCCACCACGCTCGTCGCACCGGATGGCGCCCGTGGCGTGGGCGACGATCTCGTTCTGAACGACCACCCGCTCCGGGTCCGCGAGCGCCGCGCGGAACACCGTCGCCGCCGCCTCGCGCCCCGAGCCGGTCAGCGCCACCGCGCGTACGTCGGCCACGCCGAGCGCGGCCAGCGAGCTCATCAGCCGTCGGGCCGCGTCGATCGGGTTGCCGCGTGTTCTGTCGTAGATGTCCAGCAACACCTCGCCGGTCTCCACGCAGGTCAGCACGAGCTTCGCGCCCGTGGATCCGAGGTCGAGACCCATCACGGCCGGCCGCTCCGTCCAGTCGGTCGCGGTCGGCGGCGTATCGTGGACCCGAACCCGCTCGGCGAACTCCGAGGCCGGCTCCAGTGTTCGCAGGGGTTTGTCCCGAAGCTTCCGCAGGGTAGCCGGATCCGCTGGCAGCTCGTCGAGGGTGGGCCCGACCAAGGCCTCCGCCGCGAGTGCCGCCGCCCCGATCGCCTCGAAGCAGCGATCGTCGTCCAACACCGTCACCGACGTCCCGGTCAGATCCTCGATCGTTCGCGTCACCGTTTCGATCCCCGCGCAGCCGCCAGCAAGATACACCGGCCCGTCGACCCGATTGCGCGCCAGCAGCGCGTGCGCGTTCCGCGCGACCGACGTGAAGTAGCCCCGGAAGAGCGCGTCCGCCGGCTTCCCGGCGTTCGCGTGGTGGGTCATCTCGCTCTTGGCGAATACCGAGCAACGCGCCGTGATCGGGACGATCCCGTCGGCGCCCAGGGATGCGGCATCGGCCTCGGCGAGGCTCCAGCCGAAGCGACTGGCGATCTTCTGCATGTTCTCGCCGGTGCCCGACGAACATTTGTCATTCTCGATGTACTGGTACCGGACCCCGTCGCCCGCCTCCTGCCGCGTCAGCACGCCGTATCCGCGCGCACCCATCGAGAGGAGGTTCAGGTCGTTCGGCAGATCGTCGCGCCGCTCGAGCGCTGCCTCCTGGCACGAGTCCTCCGGGACTACGACGACCGGCGCCGCCAGCTCCGACGCGAAGACTCCCGTCGCTACCAACACCGCGCAATCCGCGACGTTCTGGTCCCGGTACCAGGCCTCGAAGACTTCGAACGGGCGCCCCTCGTGGAGCTCGCTGCGCTGGTCGATCACCTCCAACTCTCCCGAGGCTCCGACCGTGGCCGTCACGAAGGACGCGGAGGCCTTTCCGAGATCGCATCCGGCGATGCGCGCGCGACGGGTGTTCATCGTTCGTTTCGCGTGTTCGGGAGGCCAGACGCGATCACTCTACCGCAGAACAACGGTGTCGAGCAGCCGATTTCCGGGGTGGGAGACGGGTCGGCGGGGGCGGGCGGGATCGCGCAAGGGTGCGAAGGGGGCAGGCCGGGCGGGATCGCGCAAAGGCGCAAAGGTGCAAAGGCGCTAAGGGGATGGGGTGGAGGGGTTCGCGCGAAGGGGCAAAGGCGCTATAGGGGGAGGGTTGGGATTGAGGTGTGACGGATCGGGGCTGGAACAAGGCGGTACTTGGGCGGCGTTGCCCTATTTGTGATGGACAGCTCTACGGACATTGCTCGGAGGCGGTCGACCGCGGTGGTGGGTCGTCGGGTCGGCGCTGCGTTGCAGGTTGTGGCGCGCAGGGCGGTTCGGGCAACCGTGCCGCTTCCTGTGCGGATCGAGCGGAAGCGGTTGGAGCGTGTGCCTTCTTGGTTGCGGGAGCGTGCGGGGATGGCGCGGTGGGTCGCGAGTTCGGCCGAGCGGGTCGCGTTCCAGTGCTTGTTGGCGGGCAAGCGGTCGCCGCTGCGGCGGGCTGGTGGTTACGACGACCGTGCGCTGCAGCGGGGGAAGGAGATCAACGTCCGGCGCGTCGTCAGGGCGCTCGACGGCGTCGTCATCGCCCCGGGACAGTGCTTCAGCTACCACCACGTGGTCGGTCGGCCGTCGATCCTCCGCGGGTTCGTGCCCGGACCCGAGCTGCGTGAAGGGGTGCTCAGCGCCGGTGTGGGTGGGGGCGCATGCCAGGTCACCAACATGCTCTACCAGCTCGCGCTCCTCGCCGGGTTGGACGTTGTCGAGCGGCACCGCCACGGGCGGGATCTCTTTCCCGACGCGGGTCGCACCGTACCGTTCGGCTGCGGCGCCACCGTCTTCTACAACATGGCCGACCTTCGGTTCGACAACCCCCACGCCGGCGCCGTCATGCTCCGCCTCCACGTCACGCGAGACGAGCTCGTCGGCGCCGTGGTCGCCGGCTTCGAACCGGCCCACGACATCGAGGTCTACGAGTCAGAGCACGCTTTCACCCAACGCCTGGACGGTACCTGGGAGCGCCGCAACCGCATCGCGCGCCGCTGGCTGACCGATCGACAGGTCGTCCGCGACGAGGAAGTCGCCGTGAACCACGCCGGAGTTTCCTACACCCCGAGCGATCTCACGACGCCCCGCCTGACCCTGACCCCCGATCCGGTCTCTTGGAGCGGGGGAAACGACCGGCTGGCCTAACGCTCGGGCCGCCGTCCTCTCTCAGCGAGCGACCTCGCTTGCGCGGACCTCGCGGATGACGGTGACGCGGATCTGGCCGGGATAGGTGAGCTCTTCTTCGATCTTCCGCGCGATGTCGCGGGAGAGGAGCACGGCCTGGTCGTCGTTGACCTTGTCGTTGGCGACGATGACGCGGATTTCGCGGCCAGCCTGGACGGCGTAGCTCTTCTCGACGCCGTTGAAGGAGCGGGAGATGTTCTCGAGGTCTTCGAGTCGCTTGACGTAGGACCCGAGGACTTCGCGGCGGGCGCCGGGCCGGGCGCCGGAGAGCGCGTCGCCGGCCATCACGAGGTGGGCGATGACGCTGGCGGGCTTGATCTCCTCGTGGTGCGCGCCGACGGCATTCACGATCAGGTCGTCTTCGCCGTACTTCTTGATGAAGTTGGCCCCGACGATGGCGTGGCCGCCTTCGTCGGACTGGTCCATGGCCTTGCCGATGTCATGCAGGAATCCGGCGCGGCGGGCGAGCTTGACGTTGAGTCCGAGCTCACCGGCCATGAGGCCGCAGAGGAAGCCGACCTCGATGGAGTGGGTCCACATGTTCTGGCCGTACGACGTACGGTACTTCAGCCGGCCCATGTAGCGGATGATCTCCGGATGCAGTCCGGTGAGGCCGAGCTCGAAGGCGGCGGCCTCTCCCTGCTCCTTGTTCATCTTGTTCATCTCCTTCGTCGTCTTGCCGACGACCTCTTCCACCCTGGAGGGGTGGATGCGGCCGTCTGCCATGAGACGTTCGAGGGAGAGGCGGGCGATCTCGCGGCGCACGGGATCGAAGGCGGAGACGATGATGGCTTCGGGGGTGTCGTCGACGATGAAGTCGACGCCGGTGGCGGCTTCGAGGGCGCGGATGTTGCGTCCCTCGCGACCGATGATCCGGCCCTTCATCTCGTCGGAGGGCAGGTTGACGACGGAGACGCAGCGTTCGGTGACGTACTCGCCAGCGTAGCGTTGGATGGTAACTGCGAGGATCTTCTTGGCGCGCTTCTCGGCCTCTTCGAGGGCGGCCTCTTCGATCTCGCGTGCGGACTTGGCGGCGTCGAGTCGGGCCTCTTCGGTGACGGCGGCGATGATCTGCTGCTTGGCCTCGTCGCGGGAGAGGCTGGCGATCTCGGCCAGCTTCGTCTCGAGCTCGGTCTGTCGCTCGTCGAGGTTCCGGGTCTTGTCGGCGAGCGATTGCTCAGTGCGCTGGAGGGCCTTCTCGTCCTTTGCGAGTTCGGCGCCGAGCTTGTCGAGCTCGGAGGCGCGCTGGTCGAGTTTTTCTTCGCGCTTGGAGAGGCGGTCGTCGAGCTTGTCGAGCTCACCGCGGCGTTCCTTGAGCAGGCGGTCCGCGTCTTTTTCGGCCTTGAGCCGGATCTGGTCGGCCTCGAGGTCGGCCTTTCGGCGCAGGGATTCGGCGACGCTCTGGGCCTCGCCCTCGATCTCGGAGGCTTTGCGCCGGGCCTCGGCCTCGGCCTGGGCCTGGACGTCTTCGGCCTCTTTCTTGGAGCGAGCAGCGCCGGCGAAGAAGCCGGCACCGAGTCCGCCCAACAGGGCGACGATTGCGGCGATCCATTCCATCAGGGGTTTCCGGTGCGGAGGTCGTCGGCGCCGCGCGGCGCGACGAACGTGTCGTGTTCGGTTACGACGTGCGTCATGGGCACGTCGTGGGGCTCGACCGGCAGGGACGGGACGATCTGCCATGCGTAGCAGACCCCGATCCGGAGCGCGTCCGGTCGCAGGCGTCGGAGAAAGCGGTCGTAATAGCCGACCCCCTGGCCGAGTCGTCTTCCGTCTCGCGAGAACGCGACCCCGGGGACGAGGATGGCGTCGAGGTCGGTGGGGGAGAGATGATCGATCGGCTCGGGTTCGGCGATTCCGTAGGCACCGCGCCGGGTTGGCATCTCGGCGGCGATGTAGAACTCGAGCGCCCGGCCCGCTTGATCGGTGATTGGCCAAGCGAAGGTGCGGGGGTCGGCGCCGTTGGCCAGGGAGGCGGGCGCAACGCGCACCTCGCCGTTGTGGGGCATGTACAGGCCCACGCGCCGCCCTTCGCCGAGCAGGTCGGCGATGCGTTGGTTGATCCGCTTGGAGCTGGTGACGATTTCGTCTTCGGCGAGGGCGGACCGTCGAGATTTCAGCCTGTTCCGGACGTCTCGTTTTCGTGCGGACAGGTCATCCGGTTCTCGCATCCTGATCTATTAACCGGAGCGCTCCCTGGGCGTGGTCGGACACGGTGTTGCGGACGTGCTCCAGCTCTGCGCGGAGCTGTCGCAGCTCGTCGGCAATGGCGAGCGCGGTCAGCAGGTAGACTTTTCCGGCGGGCGCCGAGGGCGCGGCCGCTTGGATTTCGCGCACGCGTCCGTTGACGAGCTCGGTGAGTGTCTCGAGTTCGTCTTCGGGCGCGTCTGTCCTGATGCTGAGCGTCTGGCCCGCGACATGCAGCGTGACCGAACGAACCTTCACGGGGAGTCCCCAATGTGAAAAGCGTCGTGAGTCGAAGTGGTTACCGGCGGTAACCGCCGTTGGACGATAGTGTCGCGCGCGTGGGGGGTCAAGTCGCGATCGGGGCCGGAGCAGGTGCCGTCGCGGGTCCGCCCGAGCGACCAGCGCGTCCCGCCTTTGCGCCTTTGCGCTGTTGCGCGAGCCTGTCCGAAATCGGCATGGGCGGGGGGCTGGAAAGGGGTGGGAAGCCTACGCCCAACTCTTGCTTGACGGACGGGCGGTGCTTTTCGTAGGGTGCGCCCCCGCCGCTGGGCAGGGCCGTTAGCTCAGCTGGTAGAGCACCGGACTTTTAATCCGATGGTCGTAGGTTCGAGTCCTACACGGCCCACTGACATCCGACCCGTTCGTCTAGGGGTCTAGGACGCCAGCCTTTCACGCTGGATACACGGGTTCAAATCCCGTACGGGTCACTAATTTCCCTACACGAGAAACCTCTGAGAAATCAGGGGTTTCTCTGTTTCGTGGTCCCGGAGATCCGCTCTCTGAGGGGCCATGTTCCAAAAATGTTCCAAGTCTCGCCGGAAACCGGCCCGCAGAGCGGTCCGCGTACCCGTCGAGTCGGGAAACCGCGTCCGCCCCCACACCGGGGACGAAGTGGGCGTACCGCATCGTCGTCTGCACGCTCGCGTGCCCGAGCAGGTGCTGGATCGTCACCACCCCAACCCCCGCTGCAGCCAGCTGCGTCGCGAAGGTGTGGCGCAAGACGTGCCAGCCGATCCGACCGAGCCCCGCGCGCACCGAGTACTTCTTCAGCGCCTCGCAGGTCCAGTGCTGCCCCAGCAGCCCGCCGTCGCGGCGCCCGAACACCAGATCGTCGCCGCGGCAACGCCTCCGGCGAAAGGTGCCGAGCTCGGTTGCCAGGCCGGGCGACAGGTTCACCAGCCGGGTCCGGCCGTGCTTCGGCGAGTCGATCACGCCGCGCCACGCCGCCCGCTCAACCCGGATCATCGCCGTGTCGAACGAGACGTGCTTCCACTGCAGCGCCCGGATCTCGCCGAGGCGAAGTCCGGCCCGCAG
>CAZFPM010000165.1:0-14272 GCA_964520965.1 uncultured Myxococcales bacterium | reverse complement strand
CGGTCTGGGGGTCAAACACGTGATCGACCTCCGCGGCGTGGAGCCAGCGGCCGACGAGGGCCCGCCGCCGGTGTTCGTGACCTCGCGTCCGCAAGGCGCAGAGATCGTGGTCGACGGCGAGCCTCTCGGGCTGACGACTCCCGCTCCGTTGCGCGCACTCTCCCCGACGGCGTCGTCGGTGACGGTGTCGCTCGCTGGCTTCGAGACGCCCCCAGCCCAGACCGTCGGCGCCGACACTGCACGCGGTGCGGTGAACTTCGTGCTCGAGCCGACGCCACATCGCATCCGCATCGACTCCGATCCACCTGGGGCCGAGGTGATCTACGAGGGGCACGTCGCAGGCAACACCCCGTATGTGCTCGGCCCGATCGGGGTCGACTATCGCCAGGGCGTCGACCTCGTCGTCCGGTTGGAAGGCTACCTCGACGAGCGCATCTCGGTAGACTGGGCGCCGGGTGCTGGCGAGTCGTCGATCCGTCGACCGCTGCAGCCGGACCCGGCGTACGTCCCCCCGGAGCTCTGAGCGGACGCGATTTCGGTGACTTCGTGTCCGCGTCGTCTTGACAGCCCGGGCCCGAGCTGTTCGTCTGAAGACGACGGCTCCGACCCGGCCGTAGCCCCACCATCGAGTCCGCACGAAAGGCCCGACCATGACGGAATCCGCGCCGACTGATCTCGACGCCAAAGGCGTCTCTCACCCGTCGTTCTTCCGCTACCGCAAGGTCGGAGAACGCTACGTGGTTACCAACCTCGCCGGGGAGTACGCCGTCTTGTCTGCCGACGACTTCGCGGCATTCTCGGAGGGGACCCTGGACCGCGAAAGCGACGCCTTCCTGACCCTGCGCGCGCGCAGCTTCATCCGCGACGAGATCGACCCCGAGGATCTGCGGCAGAAAGCCGCGCGCCGGAAGCGCTTCGTCGGCGAGGGGCCGGGGTTGCACATCGTGGTCGTCACCGGCCGCTGCAACGAGACGTGCGTCTACTGCCACGCGAGCCGCCACGATCTCGCCGACCTCGCCAAGGACATGACCGCGGAGACGGCCGACGCGACCGTCGACCTGATCTTCGAAACCACATCGTCCGGGCTGACGATCGAGTTCCAGGGCGGTGAGCCGCTGGTCAACTTCGACATCGTCCAGCGCATCGTCGCACGCGCCAAGGAGAAGAACGAGCGCGCCGGCAAGGCACTCGACTTCACGCTGGTCAGCAATCTCGCCGCGATGGACGACGAGAAGCTGGAATTCCTGATGGAGAACCGGGTCCAGGTGTGCACGTCGATCGACGGCCCGCCGGCGTTGCACAACAAGCAGCGCATCCTCCCTGGCGGCGACTCGTTCACCGTCACCGAGGAGTGGATCAAGAAGATCAACCAGGGCTACATCGACCGCGGGCTCGACCCGGAGACGTACCACGTCGAGGCGCTGCTCACGACGACCAAGGGTGCGCTCTCCCAGCCGACCGAGATCGTCGACGTGTACCGGTCGCTCGGTTGTCGGGCGATCTACCTGCGCCCGCTCGACCCCTTCGGCTTCGCCTCGCGCACCAAGGACAAGGTCGGCTACAGCACCGACGAGTACCTGGCGTTCTACCGACAGGCTTTCGCTCACATCGTCGAGCTCAATCGCCAGGGACATCACATCCTGGAGCGGTACGCGGCGATCTTCCTGACCAAGATCCTGACGGGCGACGACCCCGGCTTCCTCGATATCCGCTCGCCGTGCGGCGCCGGCATCGGCCAGGTCGCCTACAACTACGATGGCGGGATCTTCACCTGCGACGAGGGGAGGATGGTCCACGAGATGGGCGACGATATCTTCCGCCTCGGCAGTGTGCACGACACGAGCTACCAGGAAGCCGTCGGGCACCCGACCGTGCGCGCGCTGATCACCGCCTCGACTCTCGACGGCGTGCCGAGCTGCGCCACCTGCGCGTACAACCCGTACTGCGGCATCTGCCCTGTCCACAACTACACGACCCAGGGCAGCATTCACGGTCAGATGCCGACGAGCACGTGGTGCCAGGTCCACATGGGCATCCAGGACCTGCTCTTCGAGTACATCGCCGAGGGCGACCAGGACGTGCTCGACATCTTCGACCGGTGGGTCACGGTCAAGCCGCGCGACTTTTACGTCCAATAGGAAGGGCGCCGTCCCAGGACGGCTCCCGGGCGATCGGGCTCAGCGTCGGAGGACCGCGGCGAGAGCGGTGCGGCCGACGCCGCGCAGGTCGTCGAGCAGGGTGTAGAAGAGCGGGACGACGAAGAGCGTGAGCGCGGTCGACGCCATCAGGCCGCCGACGACCGCGCGACCCATCGGGCTGTAGGGGATTCCGATCAACGACGACGTGCCGACCGACATGGGCACGAGCCCGAAGATCGTGGTCAGCGCGGTCATCAGGATCGGGCGCAGGCGCTGCCGACCGGCCAGGGCGACCGCCTCGTCACGGGGGAGCCCCTGGCGACGCAGGTCACCGATTCGATCCACCAGCACGATCGCGTTGTTGACGACGATCCCGATCAGGATGATCAGGCCGACTCCCGCCATCAGGTCGAAGGCCGTGTCCGTCAGGAAGAGCATCCAGTAGACGCCGACGAAGGCGAAGGGGATGGACAGCAGGATGCTGAACGGCAGCGCGATCGACTCGAAGAGGACCCCCATCAGCAGGAAGACGAAGCAGACCGCCAGCATCAGCGCGAACCGTTGCTCACGCTGGTCGGTCTTCAAGTCTTCGAAACGCCCACCGAGCTCCATCGAGTAGCCCCTAGGCCAGGCCATCCCCTCCATGACCGCGTCGATCTCCCGTCCGAGCTCCTCGATGTCCTCGCGGGTGGTTTGTACGGTCAGGGCGAGCACCGTGCGGCGACCCTCGCGGTCGATCGAGTCGTATGCCGGTACGACGCTGGATCGTGCCACGTCGGCGAGCACGATGTCGTCGTAGAGGCCCGGCAGGCGCAGGTTGCGGATCTCGGCGACCTCGTCGACCTCGGCGAGGTCGCCCTGCACCATGATCGGCAGCTCCTCCTCGCCGGCGTGGAAACTCTCGAGCCGCCGGCCGCGCAGGGCGAAGTCGATGGTGCCGCCGATCGCCCAGGCGGACAGGCCGAGCCGCAGCGCGCGCTCCGGCTCGACGACGAAGTGGATCTCCCGCCGTCCTTCGTCTCCCGATTCGGTGCGCACCGAGGTGACGCCGCGCACAGCTCGCAGCCGGCGGGCGGCCTCCTCGGCCAGCTCGGCGAGGCGACCGCTGTCCGGACCCACGAGACGAACGACGGTGGTGTCCGTCGGATTCGTCGGCGCGTCCCAGCTCATGCTGTGGGTCACGCCGGGAAAGTCGGGCAGCGTCTCGATGGTCCGCTCGATGATCTCCTCGCGACCGAGCTCGCGATCGTCCGGTGGCAGCAGGAAGGCGCGCAGTTGGGGGCGTCCCCACTCGCCGCCCATACGCACCAGGAGACTCGCGACGCCGAGCTCTTCGCGCTGGTCCCAGATCGCCTGCTCGAATGCGAGGAGCACGTCGGTCCGCTCGGACCACGAATACTCGTCGGGCATCGAGAGGAAGACGCGGAAGTCGTTGATGTTCGGCTCCGACTGGTCCGTCCGGACGACCTTCGACATCGGGTAGAACAGGCTCGCGAAGGCGAGCAGTCCGACGATCACCATGTCGGCGCGGTGTCTCAGCCACCACCGGAGCGATCGCTCGTAGAAGACCTGCAGGGCGTCGATCGTCCGCACCCGCGCCGGCGGCCGGCGCGCGAGCCCGTGCGCCGCGGCCAGGGGAAGGAAGACCAACGACACGACGAGGCTGGCCACGAGCGCGAGGCACACCGGGATCCCGATCTGGGAAAGGTAGAACGAGATCATCTCGCTGCCGGTCATCAGGATCATCGGCAGGAAGACGACGACCGTCGTGAGCGTGGCGACGAGGATGGCGAGCGCGACCTCGGCGGCGCCGTGCAAGGCTGCCCTACGCGTGTCCGGCTCGGTACCCATGCGTGTCTGGATGCTCTCGACGACGACGATCGAGTTGTCCACGACCAGGCCGACCGAGAGCATCAACCCGGTCAGCGAGAGCACGTTGAGCGTGCGTCCGGTGAAGTACATCACCACGACCGTCGCCAGCAGACTGGTCGGGATCGCCAACGAGATGAGGACGGTTATTCCCGGCCGGCGCAGAAAGACCATGAGGACGACGACCGCGAACACGCCGCCCCACAGCGCGGTGCCCTGCAAGTTGCGCAGGGCATCCTCGATCGTGCCGCCCTGGTCGAAGAAGAAGTGATATTCGGTGCCTGCGGCCCGGGGATCGCTGGAGAGGTCGTCGGTGACGACCCGGCGAACGGCCCGCCCGACCTCGACCGTGTTGGCGCTCGACTCCTTGTAGACGCCGAGGAAGATGCTCGGCTGTTGGTTCACCCGGTAGATGGCCCGCTCGGCCCGATCTTCCACCTCGACCGAGGCGATGTCCCGGAGGCGCAGGCCCATGCCGACCGGGAGGTCGCGGATCTCCTCCAACGACTCGTATCGGGACACCACGCGGAGCGGAAAGCGCAGCCCTTCATCTTCGATCGCCCCGGCGCCGAGCGCGAAGTTGTCGTTCGAGAGCCGGGTGATCAAGGCGTATAGCCCCGACCCCGCCGCGTCCGCGCCGCGGTCGTCGACCTCGACCGCGACCACCCGTTGCGGAGCTCCGAACACCTCGACCCGACTCACTCCCGGCGTGCGCTCGATGCGCGGCGCGATCAGGTGTTCGACCAACCAACCGGGATTGTCGACGCCGTCGAACGTCACCCCGAACCACAAGATGGGCTCGTCGGCCGGATTGTACTTCCAGATGTAGTACTGACCGACGTCGTCGCCCAAGGACGGCACGGCGCGGTCGAGGCGGTCGCGGACCTGGTTGTAGGCCACGTCCATGTCCGTCCCGTCGGCGAACTCGAGGAAGAACGAGGCCGCGTGCGCCCGAACCCGGGTGCCCAACGTGTCGACGTTGGCGACCGTCGCCAGCATCTCCTCGACCGGGAGGGCGATGCGCTCCTCGACGTCGGAGGGGGACGAGCGCAGGGTCGGCACCTGCACGTAGAGGAAGGGAGGCGTGAAACCCGAGGGGATCAGCTCCAGCGGAATGTTCCGGTAGGCGATGGTCCCGAGCACCAGCAGGGACACGAACGCCATGGCGACCGTGACGGGCCGCGAGAGGGAGAAGCGAGGGATCGCCTCGCCGCGAACTCCCTCGCTCATGGCGCCGGCCCGTCCTCGACGGCGGGCTCCGACCTGCCGGCGGGCTCCGACCTGCCGGCGCCCTCGTCAGCGCCGGGCTCGACGGCGAGGACGCGCTCGACCAGGGCCCCGGTCAGATGTTCGACCTGCCAGTGCGCGATCTCCGCGTCGGCGCGGACGCGCCCGAGTTCGGCCTCGGCCGTTTCCAGGTTCTCGAGGGCCTCGAGCCCGAGCTGCACGGTCGACAGGCCGCGCACGAAGCGTTCCTGCTCGGCGACGAGGGCCCGCTCGGCGACTTCGACGCGATACTCCGCGATGGCGGCGCGCGACGCGGCGAGCTCCTGCCCCGATGCCGCCTCACGGAGTTGGAAACAGAGTCCGTCCCGGGCCCGCTGAACGTCGAGCCGGGCCAGCTCGACCCCGACCCGTGCGTCTTCGAACTCCGCCCGAGCCGCACGGTTCCCCAGCGATGTCGAGAAGACGATGCCGCCGAAGAAGGTCGGCGCGGCCAGGCGGAAGAGCTGAGCGTAGCTCGCCCCCCACGTGTCGCGCTGCCCCGCCTGGGTCACGCCCGCGGTTACATCGAGGGAGGGGCGCATCGGGTCGCGGGCGATCGGCACCTGCGACTCGGCGAGCTGGACAGCCTGGTCCAATACCGCGAGCTCGGCGCTGCGTGCCGCCGCATCCGAACAGGCGTCCGGACCGAGCGGCGCCGACGCGGTCTCGAGCGGCCCGTCGGCGGGCACCACGATGCGGTCGTCGAACGCGTCGTCGCCGAGCGCGGCCCGCAGCTCACGGGAACGGCGCTCCATGTCGGCGAACGCGACGAGCACGGCCTCCTGGTTGGCCGCGATCCGCTGCCGGACCAGGTCGAGTTCGATCGGCGCGATCTGCCCGGCCGCCAACTCGGCGGTGCTGATCTCGAGCTGCCGCTCTGTCCGGGTCAGGCTGCGTCGACGCAGGTCGACGGTGTCCATTGCGTGGCGCAGCTCGGCGTAGGCGATCAGGACGTCGCGGGCGGCGGCGCTCGCGGCGCGCGCGACGTCCAGCGTACGGAGGTCGACGGTCTGCGAAGCGATGAGCTCGGCCGCCAGGGTCACGTCGCGGCCGAACCCGCGGAGGAGCGGCTGGGTCGCGGACAGGGTGAGGCTGGTCTCGAAGTGCGGTCCGACTGATCGGCTGCCGAAGACGACCTCGTCGCTGAACGGGGTATCGATGCGCGTCGGCGGAAACACCCGATGGGTCACGGCGTTGGCGAAACTGGCCGACAGCCGGGTTCCTGGGGCGAACACGCTGGCCGCGCTCAACGACATCTCGTAGCGGTCGTTCGCAGCGATCCCAGACGAGTATTCGGCCTCTACCGGAGTCCGCGCGCGGGTGAGTTGCATCTCGGCGCCGAGGGTCGGGTCGAGCACCGCGAGCGACCCGTCGAGCGCGACGCGCGCACGACGGACGGCCAGACGGGCGACGGCGAGGTCCACGTTCGAGCGAAGGAGCTGCTCCAGCGCGCCTTCCCGGGTGAGTTCGATCCGCGGCGTGTCCGCGAGGGTCGGCAGCTCGATCGCCGGCTGGGCGGCCGCGTCGCGGGCACCGACCGCCGTGCAGGCCGTGACGACGATGGCGACGAACAGGACGATGCCTGTTCGACGGGAGGGCCGTCGCGCGGGAGCCGCCATCAGTAGAGCGTCCGCAGCTCGGTTCCCGGATAGTAGTTCTCCAGGATGGCTCGGTAGTCGTGCCCACGCTCGGCCATGCCGATCGAGCCGGTCTGGCAGAGCCCGACGCCATGACCGAAACCGGCGCCCTCCAGGCGGACCTCTTCGATGATCCCGTCGGCCGCACGATCCGCCTCCAGGACGAAGAGGGCACTGCGCAGCCCGCCGAGCGCTCGGCGGACGTTGAGTTCGCGCTCGACGACGACCTCGGACCGCGTCCCCTCGATTCGGAGACGGGAGACGCGTCCGCTCGTGTCGCGTTCCAGGATCCCGAGCGCCGTGACCGGCCCGACCTCGTAGCGTCGGGCGACGGCGAGGGACAGGTCGGATCCGGACATCTCCTCGGACCATCGGAAGTTGCGGCCGGACCCGAAGGACGAGATCGACGAATGGTACTCGGCCGGGTCCTGGGCGAGGAAGGCGCGCACCTCGTCTTCGTCGCCGAGTCCGTCAGCCATCCAGTCCGGGGGGTCCCGGCCGTCCGGGTGCGCACGCAGGTACGGGCGCTCCTCCTCACCCCAGGTCGAAGCATTCGAGGCCGAGAAGCCGCCGTTGTTCGACGAGTAGTACGCCTTGATGACCTGGTCGCCGTCGGCCAGGATCTCGCCGCGGGTGGCGTCTGCCGCCGCGGTGGTCGAGCGGTGTTCGGCTTCGACGCCCCCGTAGACCTGGCACCGTTGATCCGCGCAGGTCATATAGGGGTCGGCGAGGTGGCGAACGCCGAGGTCGGCGAGAAGCTCCGAGCGTGCGGCCACGGCCTGGGCACGCAACGCCTCGACGGGCGCGTGGGAGTATACCTCCGAGGGCAACACCCCGCGCACGAGTCGCTCCAGCGTCGTCTCGTTGACCAGCGCCAGGTCGCCGTTCCGGTCGGTGGTGAAGATCAGGGAACCGACGTACTCGCGCGTCTCGGTCCCCTCGAAGCGGGTGCCGCGGTCGAAGGCGACGTCGCGAACCGTGAACACCGTGTCGTCGCCCCCGCGAATCCAGAGCAGATCGCGGTTGGTCACGGTGACGCCACCGCTTATGCCGGACAGCGTCAGCGTTCCCCCCGGGTACTCGTCCAGCTCGGCATGCACGCGCGAGTCAGTTCCGTATGCGAGCGCGATCTGTTCCGACAGCGCGAGCGCGGCGTCGTAGGAGTCGGTATCCTCGACCGTGAGCAGGGTCTTGCGGGTGTCGAAGCGTTGACCGCTGACCGCGAAGATCGAGCCGACCTGTCGCGTGCGCACGCTGTAGCCGCGGGCTTCCCAGGACTGCCGGATGCCATCGACCGCGGAGCGCTCGCTCGGCGTGAGCTCGGCGACCACGACCGAGTAGGCGTAGCGACCGGGCTGCGAACTCTCGATCTCGACCTCGTAGGTCGTATCGGCGGGAACGGAGATCTCGGACCCACCGTCGCCGAGCGGCAAGATGGAGATGCGCGTGTCGGCCGAGAACCTGATGCGTCGCTCACCCTCGGCGATCCCGATCTTGATCAGCGGTTCGCCGCCGGGCGCGAACTGGAGCTGGGGCGTGTACAGGATCGCCAGCCGGTCCGCGCGGGAAAGCTCGACCTGTTGCGCCTGCACGACCGCGCCGAGCACGAGGAGCGACGCCAGCACGGTCGACGCGCCCACGCGGCGCGCGATCGGACGGGGTTCGCGTCGCACCTGAGGCTGTCCGTTGGCGTTCACTGCGCGGAGTATCGACGAGTCACGGAATCGTGTCGAGAACGCTTGGCCACCGTCAGCCCTTCCCGGCGAGGCGTCACGGGCGCTGGCGTCCCGCTCCGCGTCGGCGCCTCTCGAACGCGAACGCCATCGCGACGATGCACGGGCCGACGATGCCGCTGTCAGCGCTCCCGGCGACCGAGCAACATCCCGGGTCCTTGCGACGTTTCGCCGCGCAGGGATCCGGCAGGTCCGGGTCCGGCAGGCACTGCTCCGCGGTCACACGCCCATCGGGGTCGCGCAGTACGGTGCAGCGTGACTCCGAAGGACACGCGACCCCGCCACGGCATGTCGCGGCGCAGCGCCCTTCGACGCAGAGGTCGTCGGCGCCACCACAGTCCCCGTCCTCGTCGCATGCGCAGCCGACGAATCGGCCCGCGTCGACGCAAGCCTCGGAGCCCTCGTCGAGAACGCATTGCGTACCGACATCGAGGAGGTTCGCGCAGGTGAACCCCGCCGGACAGGGGAACGATGGAGAGCAGGCCCGCGCACACATCGAGGCTCCGGTAGCGGCGCTGGTGACGCATGCGTCGACTCCGACGCACGGGCGGCAGAGAGGGGCGCCGGCCGGGCAAGCCTCTTCTTCGTTCCAGGCGCCGCCACAATCGACTCCCTCGGGGCACGGGTAGAGCTCGCAGACCGCGTCGATGTCACCGTTGGCCGGGCTGCGCGAGTCGAGCAGACGACGACGGGACGCGACCGCGAACATCACGGCTTCGGGATCGTCCACGTGGGGTAGGCCGAGCACGTGTCCGAGTTCGTGGACCGCGGCGCCGAGAACGTCCCAGTCATCGCCGGTGCAGTCCGTCGACCAGCTGACGAGCTCGCCGTTCATGCGGACGTCTGCCTCGACGAACCAGCCCTCGTCGTCGCATACGTAGCACGTGAACCCGACGTGGGATCCGTCGAGATTGTCGAAGATTCCGGCTCCCTCTTCGATGAACTCGAAGGTGTTGCGGCCGTCGGCGGCGAGGGGCACGGGCACGTCGTAGGGGGCTGCGAACCCGATCAGGGCGTCCGAACACGCCGGCGCGCCCCACGCCTCGGCCGCGCGGGAGACGGCTTCGAGGTCGGAGCCGTCGTCGATGTCGTCGGATCCGGCGCTGTGCACCTCGATGACGAGAGGCATCGCTTCGGGACGCCAGGCGTTGCGGGTGCAAGGCGGCGCCTGGTTCCCGGGCTTGAGGAGGGGTCCGCCAACCAGGGTCGAGGAGCCAGGGTCGTCGCGCGTGGCCGTCGCGACGCCGATGTCGATGACCCCCTCGTCGAGCCCGGAGATCCGATGGGTGCCGAGGGACGCCCCCGCTTCGAGGTCGACACGATAGCGCCGCCCGACGCGAAAGTGCGGCGTACCGCGGAGCTGCAGGCGGCCGAGGGGGCTGGGGCTGACGATGGCGATCTCGCCGGTGCAGCCTTCGTCGACGACGTCGGAGAATACCGGTCGGACGAACTCGATGCCGCCGCGAGCCTCGAGGGCGACGAAACCGTCGAAGTTCCCCTCGATGACACACGACTCGCCGGCGAGGGCGGCGGGCCCGAACAGGACGACGACGAGCGCGGCCACGACCCACGCCGCTCGACGGAGGCCGCGCTCAGCCGAGGTCAAAGATCCAGACGGACGGTCGCATCGACACGACCCGGACCGGCGCTGGCTGACCAGCGGACGCGTGGACCCGAAGCCTCGGGTTCGTTGTCACCACCGAGGCTGTCGATCAGGACCAGCACCACACCGGTGGCTACGAGGGTCCCGCCGACGGCGAACATCGCGTTCGCGCGCCGAGCCTCGTCGTTACCCTGTTCTGCGAGCTGATAGGCGTAGCGTTGGTAGGGTGTGGCGTCGAAGTCGTCCTGGGTCGACTTCAGCTGACTGCCGAAGACCGCGCCGGCACCGAGGGCGGCAACGCCGACGCCGAGTGAGCTCCAGCCGGCGATTCGGAGCGGCTGCGCGCCACCACCGTCGATGGAGTCCGTGACCTGCGGTCCGTCGCTCGGGGGTCGCGCCGCGCGCGCCCCGCCCCCACGTGGACGTCTGCCGACAGGCTCGATCTCGAGCGCATAGACCCCGAGATGCTCGTAGGTCACCGCGACCACGGTCTCACGACCGTCGTCGAACCCGACGGTGACGGTGTAGGAACCGGGCTCGAGGTCCTCGAGGACGAGGGGCGCCCTACCCCGCTCTTCACCGTCGATGCTGACGATACCGGGCGCGCCGGCGTCGATCTCGAGGACCACGTGGCCCTCGAGGAATGCTGCCACCGCGGTGCCGAGTCCGGCGGACCCGCCATCGATCGGTGTCGTCGCCTGCCAATCGATGTGCGCTGCCAGGGCGTCGAAGTAGCTGAGTTCGAGCCACGTCTCTTCGGCGTCTTCGGCGACCGAGGTGTAGAGAATGGCGGATGTCTCGAGCGTATCTCCGAGGGTGACGAGGCACTCGTCGGTAACGTCGCCGCAACCGATCAGCTGCACCGTGTCGATGAGGGTGACGTTGGTGTAGTCGTCAGCCGTGAGGCCCGGATGCGCGTGCACCGCCGCGAGGAGCTCGGCGCCGAGTCGCGCCCGCTCGTCTTCCGGCAGGTCGCCGTCGACCCCAATGACCGTCACGACGGCGTCCTGCGCGTGCACAGGGGGAGCGATCACGAAGCACGTGATTGCGACGACAAGAAACGCCCTCGGTAACGTCGATCGGACAGCCATTCGTCCTCTATAGCAACGGCGTGGCCCGGCGTACAATCTCGCCCGACGCAGATCAAGAGGAGATCGACCCCGGTCCGTGCCCGCGGCCCCACAGTCGCCCCCACCGATTCGAAGCTGCCCGGGCTTCAACGGCGCGCCGCCGGGTGATAGTGGTGGGTCTTGCCCTTGGCGCGCGCCCACGCGCGGTCGTCAGGCCGGATGTCCCCCCACGCTCTGCAAATCCGATGCTCCGTGCGTTTGCCGCCCTCGAACGCCTGCGTGCAGGCAACCACCGGTTCGTCGTCGGAGAGAGCGAGCTCGGAGCCATCGTGACTCCCGCGCGCCGCGCCGAACTCGCGGCGGGCCAGACGCCGTTCGCGGTCGTTCTCGGGTGCTCCGATTCGCGAGTCCCGGCGGAGCTCGTCTTCGACCAGGGGCTCGGCGAGCTCTTCGTCATTCGCGTGGCGGGCAACATCGTGGAGCCCTCTCACATCGGAAGCGTCGAGTACGCCGCCGACCAGTGCGGGACGCGCCTCGTCGTCGTACTCGGACACACTGGGTGCGGCGCGGTGGGTGCGACACTCGAGGAACTCCGCCACCCGCAGTCCGTCCGATCGCCGAACCTGCGGTCCATCGTCGACTGCATCGGCCCGGCGGTGGAGGATCTGCTCGACACCGAGTTGGCAGCAGACCCGGAGGCGCTGTACCGAGCGGCGGTGCGGGCGAACGTGAGCGCAGCGGCCGATCGCCTTCGGCACAGCTCGGAAGTGTTGGAGCACCTCATCGTGTCCGACGGCCTGGTCGTGGTCGGCGCCGAGTACTCGCTGGAGACGGGCGAGGTGGAGTTCTTCGACGGCGTCCCGCCGACCGATCAGTAGTAGGCGTTCGGGTTGCGCGGCGGCTCGTAGCTGCTGCCACGGACGAAGTCCAGGGGTCGCCGACTCGGGTCGACGCTGGCGTCGCGCGGGAGCGATCTTCCGCCAGGGGGCCGGTGGATGCGCCGGGTAACGGTGCCGGGTGCGGTCGACGCGCCTTCGACGCCAGGGCTCCGGCTGTCGCCGTCGGCGGCGAGGAGGGTGTCGGCGGTCCCGCCGGTGGCGGAGGCGCCTGCAGGCGAGCCGGTCGCACCGGGGTCCGACGCTCCGGTCGGCGCCGTCCCGCCGGGGTCTCCACCCGAGCCGGCGGCGGACGCCGCCCCACTGGCGGCGGGGCGCTCGAAGTAGGTCACGAGCACGCCGTCGTCTCCTCGGCGCGGCCGGTAGACGTACACGCTGCGACTGCTGTCGTCGGGCGCCTCGTACTTCACACCCTGGTCGTAGACAGTCCGCTCGAAATCCTCCAGCTCGTCACTATAGAAGGCTACGAGCTCGTCGTACGACGTGTCGACGCGGTAGTGCCCGAAGTGGGCACCGACCTCGTCCGGGGTCAAACCCGTCGGCGTGCTCATCCCGAACACCGACTCGCCCGACGGCGCGAGCGCCTCCACGGGTTCCTCGACCGCGGCCGGAGCCTCTTCGGCAACCTCGTTCACGGGCGGCGGCTCGGGCTCCGGCTCAGCACGGTCACATGCCGCGAGCGCGACACATGCCACGCACGCGAGCGTCCCGCCCCGGCGAACCGTTGGGTTCCGGGGCGTCATTCGAAGACCACGCTCCACGAGGTCGGGATGATCGAAACCGGCGGGTCCGGGAGCGCGACGTCGGTGATTTGGGACTGGGCTTCGGGGACGCCGGTCGTGATGTTCTCGACCAGGCTGGAGACGCCGATCTGGAGCACGTACTCACCCTGGTCGGTCACCTGGAGGGAGACGTTCTGATTGGAGCCGCGCGTGCCGTCGAGCGCCGACTCCTGGAAGCAGGAGACCTTCTCGATCAGGTTGAGCGAGTAGATGATCGACTTCGGCGGGATGACGACCGTTCCGGGGAAGCCCGAGTTCGCGTAGCTGTCGGCATCGTGGAAAGGCACCGCCGGGTTGGCCTCGGTCTCCTGGTCCGGATCGTGCGGGTCCTCGCGGAGATAGCTCTTGAAGTGCACGGTATCGACGACGCCGACGTAGCCGACGTCGGGGCCGACAAAGTCGAGTGCGTAGAGGCGGGCGCCGCCGATCTCGCAGAGGTCCACGGCGGGCTTGAACGTGGCGAAATAAGCGCGCCGGCTGAAGATGCGCGGCCGGGCGGTCAGCCGCTCGTTCTCCTCGAGCTCGGCGACGAAGTTGACCGCGCCCTCCATCCGCAAGAAGACGCCGGCGGCGTCGAACACCGGCTGCTCCGTGAGACTCACGACGATGTTGTCGTCGGTGCTGATCCGGTCGAGTTCGTCGAGATTGCCCGTGCCGAAGACGACGACGGCGCGGGTCGAGTCGCTGCGCAGCGCGATGGTCGGCCGGAAGAAGATGCCGCCGACCTCGATGTCGGATCTGATCTGCTGCGTGGGATCGAAGAAGAGGTCGACCTGCCAGTCGTCCGGGTCGGAGTCCCGCATGTCGATTCGAAGCAGACGTCCGTCGACCGTGCCGACGAAAGCACGGTTGACGATGCTCCCGCCGAAGGTGTCGAACGCGGCGGCGTCACCGACCATCGGCGCCGGGATCGACACCACGTTGCCGTCGAAGTCGTTCATGTGGGTGAAACGGCGATAGACGTACCCGGTCTCGACGTCGACAACGTAGATCGTCCGACCGATGTTCGTCGTCTGCCAATCTTCGAGGCCGCTCGGTGGCGCACCGCCACCGAAGATCGCGACCGTACGTTCGCAGGCCGGAGAGCCGGTGCCGGTGCACTCGGCGAGGAAGATCGTGCCGATGTCCGGCGCCGAGTACGCGAGTCCGAACTGGGGATCGAGTTCTCCATCGAGCTCCCAGAGGAACGCAGGCGCCCGCGGGTCGGTCACGTCGAGAGCCACCATGCTTCTGGCGCCACCCCGGCCGGGGACGAGCAGGACGGTCTTCCAGGTCTCT
>CAZFPM010000164.1:0-14346 GCA_964520965.1 uncultured Myxococcales bacterium | reverse complement strand
GCTACTCCTCAGCCTGCCCGAAAAAGTCCCGCCCGCTGAGCGGTGAGCGAACCTGACGGTGCTGGCAGGTTCGACACACGTTGGCGTAGCGTGGTCTCATCAACGAGGAGACGGTGGACTACAAGTCGTGGACAGAGATCCACCGGGGGCGGCGGCACGTCGTCCTCGAGGGCGTCGACCCGGACGGGACGCACCGGATCGCCAAGACCGTTACGAACCCCTATCCGACCGCCGCCGACGTCAACGCCCTCGTCCGCGAACACGGCGTGCTGGAATCCCTCGCGCACATCGGCGGTGTCGCGCGCGTCGCGCGGCTCGAGCGCCGTGGCGAGGCGCCCGTGCTCGTCCTCGAACGTGCTGGCCACGGTCCCCTCTCCGCCGAGATCGACGGACCGCTCTCGGTCGACCGCTTCCTCCAGATCGCCGTCCCCCTGGCCGAGACGCTCGCGGGCGTCCACGACGAGGGCGTGATCCACCGGGACATCACGCCAGCGAACATCATCATCGACAGCAGGCCCGTCCTCATCGACTTCGGCCTGGCGACCCGGCTGGTCGGGCTCCGGTCGAAGCCGCTGCCCGTCGGCCGGATGGTCGGCAACCTCGCCTATGTCGCGCCGGAACAGACCGGACGCGTCGGCATCGGGGTCGACACCCGCGCGGACCTCTACTCCCTCGGTCTCGTGTTCTACGAGATGTTGTCCGGTCGGCGCGCGTTCGATTCCCAGGATCCCGCTACGTTGGTGCATTCGCAGATCGCGCGCCTGCCGCCGCCGCTCGGAGGAGTCCCCGAGTATCTCGTCCGGCTCGTCGACGCGCTGATCGCCAAGGAACCGCTGGACCGTTACCAGAGCGCATGGGCGCTTCACGCCGACCTGGCCGCGATCGCCGACGCCCACGGGAGTGCATCGGAGCCCAAGCTCGCCGGTCGTAGCCAACAACCCGGGCGCCTGCTCGTCCCCCAGCACGTGCACGGCCACGAGCACATCGTCGGCGCCCTGGCCGGGGCGATCGAAGCGGCGGCCCACGGACGAGGCGGCGCCGCGCTCCTGCTCGAGGGTCCCCCGGGGTCGGGCAAGACGACCATCGTCGCCCGTACCCGTTCAGCCGTCGTCGGTGCGGGCGGACTCTTTGCCCGAGGGCGCTTCGCGGCCGGCGACCCCGACATGCCCTACCACGGGGTCCGGCGCGCGCTCAACGAGGTCATCGACGGCCTCACCACCCTCCCGGATGCGGAGCAGGATGCCTGGCGTGCGCGATTCGCCGAACGCCTCGGCGGGTTCCGGCGACCCGTGTTCTGGTTGTTGCCCCGGCTCGCGGCATTCTTCGGCGAGAACCGGCCCCGGCGGCCCGCGGAGAGCGACCCGACCGCCGCACGCAACCGCGTGTTCTCCGGCGTGCTGGCGATGCTGGAGGCCCTCGCAAGCGAGGGCCCCTTCGTGCTCGCGCTCGACGACTTCCACCGCGCCGACGAGAGCTCGATCGCGCTGTGCGAGTACCTCGCCGAGCGGGTCGGGTCGCTGCCCATCGTCCTGATCGCCTCCGGCGCGCCGGGACCCGCATTCGGGGAGTTCGCCCGCGAGTGGAAGAGGATCGCCGTCTCTCCGATCGGACGGGAAGACATCGAGAAGCTCTGCGCCGAGGTGCTCGGCACCGTGCCCGAGCGGGTAGAATCGCTGGCCGGACATGTCTTCGATCGCTCTGGCGGGAACCCGCTCTTCGCCATCGAGTACATCCGGATGCTGCACCGCGAGGGCCACCTGGTAGCCGCGCCGCACGGCTGAGCGTGGGATCTCGACGCCATCGCTGCGGCGACACTGCCGGAAGATGCGGCGAATCTGCTGATCCACGTTTTCGATGATTTGCCGGAGGCGACCCAGGGGGCCCTGGCGCGCGCCGCGGTGATCGGGCAACGCTTTCTCCTGGAGTCGCTGTCGTGGCTGATCGATCGGCCCATGGCTGACCTGCTCGAGACCCTCTGGCCGGCGATCGAGCGTGGACTGATCTGGCCGGCCGGCGACGGCTGGGAGACGCCGCGGGGATCGGCCGTCTCGGAAGAGGACCTCGCGCGCGGTCGCCCGACGTTCGCCTTCGTCCACGACCGGGTCCATGCCGCCGCCAACGAGCGGCTTTCGCCAGACGAGGCCGCGGAGCTCCACCTTCGGGTCGCCGAACGTGACAGCCCGATCAACGGCGACGACGACAGCAGCTTCGCCCGGGCGGAGCATTATGTCGCCGCTGCCGACGCCGCGCACACGAGCGCGCAGCGGCTCGCGGCCACGGCGTGTGTGCTCTCGGCGGCACGGCGAGCGCTGGCCAGCGGCGCTGGTCACTCGGCATCGCGCTTCGCCCGGTGGGTTCTCGAGCGATTGGAGGACGAGCACTGGGATGTCGATGGGTCGCAGCTCGCCGCTGTCCGGGTCACCGCCGCGCGCGCCCTCTTTGCGGACGGCAATCCTTTGGAGGCGGAGGCGCTCCTCGCACGCGTGGCAGAGGATGCACCGTCGCCGGTCGAGCTCTGCCTGGCGACGACCTGTCTGGTCAACCAGCGCACGGTCGTCGGAGACCTCGGGGGAGCGTTGGCGGCGGGGTTGTCGGTGCTGAACGCCCTCGGAATCGAGGTCGCCCGCGGCGAGGCTCTCGCGGCGCGCGCCGACGCGGTCGAAGACGCCCTCGCCGAGGTGGGTGACATCAGTCGTCTGCCCGAAGCCGAGGCTCCCCTACCGACGGCCATCGCTGCCCTGCTCCAGGCGATGGTGCCGGCGAGCTTCTTCACCGACCAGGAGCTTTTCACGTTCGCGGTCCGAGAGCTGGTCCTCCTCACCTGCGAGCACGGCGTGACCCCCGGGTCCGCGTACCCACTCGCCTTCTGCGGCTTCATGCAGGCGGAGTCCGGAAACCCCGACGCCGGACGCCGGCTCGCCGAGCAGGCCATCGTGCTCTCCGAGGGGCGCGACGAACCGGGGTTCCTCTGCCAGGTGCTCTTCACGTTCGCCCACCACATCAACCACTGGGGCGCGCCGGTGTTCAACAACGTCGCCCTCTTCCGGGCGGCGGAGCGGGCCGGAATGGAGGCCGGAGATCACCAGTGGGCCGGCTACGCGATGACCGGTCTGCTTCTGAACCTTCCGTCGGCGGCCCGGTCGCTCGGTGAGATCATCGACGAGTGCCGTCGGGTGATCCCGTTCCTGAAGGAGACGCGCAACGATCCGATGCTCGCGATGGCCAGGCCCGTGCGTCAGTTCGCTCGGTGGCTGAGGGGCGAGACGGAGCACGAGATGAGCGACGCCGGTTTCGACGCCGACGCGTTCGAGGCCGAGATCGAGGCAACCCCCAAGTTCGTGGCGACCCACGCGAATCTGATGCTCCACGGCCACGCCATCCTCGGCGAGTGGCAGGAGGCGTGGAGCCGGGCCGAGCAGCTCGCTGACCTGATCCAGTTCCAGCGCGGGAACTATGCCGTTGCGGAGTTCGAACTCTTCCGCGGAATCGCCGCCGCCGAGCGGCAGAATCGGGAGCTCACCGAAGCCTGCGCACAACGTCTCCGCGGCTGGGCCGAGCGGGCGCCGGAGAACTTCGAGCCGATGGCCCTGCTGCTCGATGGAGAGATCGCGCGACTGGCCGGCGACGCGTGGGCTGCGATGATCGCCCTCGACGGGGCCGCCCGAAGAGCGCGCGAGTTCGGACACACCTCGATCTGCGCCCTTGCTCACGAACGGGCCGCGATCCTGCTCGACGGCCAGGGACTCGTCGCTGCCGCCGAGGGTCACGCATTGCGCGCGCGGAGCGCCTACGCGCTGTGGGGAGCGACCGCGAAGGTCGCTCGGCTCGACGAAGCGTGGGCCCCCGTGAGGACACCGACCGGGATCCACGACTACGACGCGACGCGCTCCGAAGATTCCGGCACCGATAGCTCGACCGGGCAGAACACCATCAGGTCGGACGTCGACCTGCGCAACCTGGAGACCGCCGGACGGGCGATCGCGAACGAGGTCGAGTTGCTCGCGCTCGTACCCCGGCTGCTCCGTGTCCTGATGGACGTATCTGGGGCCACCCGTTCGGTGCTGCTGCTCCCCGACGACGACGGACAGCTCGACGTCGTCGCCCAGCTCGACGGCACCGCGTTCGAGCGAGTCCGCGAACCCCTGCTGACGACGAAACTGGTTCCCCGCGCGGCGGTGGAGCGCGTCGCGAAGTGGGATCGCACCCGGCAGACGGGCGACGAGCCCGACACGGCCCATCTCGTCGTCGGTAGCGCCCTCGACCACACCTGGCTGAAGGACGATCCGTGCGTTGCCGCATACGGTGTCCGCGCCCTGGCGTGCGTCCGCGCCGAGCGTGGCGGACGGCTCATCGCCGTCGTGTACCTGGAGAACAACCTGCTCGCCTGGGCATTCACGCCCGAGAGGGTCGGCATACTGCACCTGCTCGCCGCCCAGATCGCCGCTGCGCTCGAGAACGCGGTACTGCTCGACCGGCTGCGTCGGGAGACGGCCGAGCGACTGCGCACGCAAGAGCAACTCGAGGCGTCGCAGCGGATGGAGAGCATCGGGCGCCTGGCGGCGGGCGTCGCTCACGACTTCAACAACCTGCTGAATGTGATCCTCGGCTGGTCGGACACTCTCCTCGGCGAAGCCCCGGAGGGAGAGCCGCTGCACGAGCCGCTCGCGCAGATCGATCGGGCCGCGCGGCGGGGCGCGGAGTTGACCCAGCAGCTCCTCGCCTTCTCGCGAACGGCCGCCGCGCGACCACGCCCGGTCAGACTGGAGCGGCATCTCCGACACTCGGAGCGGATGCTCCGGACCCTACTCGGCGACCGGATCCAACTCGAAATCAGGCCCGCAGAAGCGGACGCGCCGGCCGCAATGATCGATCCTGCGTTGCTGGAGCAAGTGCTGGTCAATCTCCTGGTCAACGCGCGAGACGCGATGCCTGCCGGTGGGTCGGTGATCGTGACCGTCACCACGACCGATGCTCCCGAGGGGCTCGACGAGGGCAGATACCTGTGCATCTCCCTCGAGGACGAGGGTACGGGCATCCCCGAGAGCGTCCGGGACAAGGTCTTCGAGCCCTTCTTCACCACGAAGGGGACCTTGGGCACCGGCCTCGGGCTCTCGACGTGCCTCGGGATCATCGAGCAGAGCGGTGGGGCACTGCGCTTCACGACCCAAGAAGGCATCGGCACGAGATTCGACCTATGGATCCCGGCGACCGACGAAGAGCCAGAGGATCCCGATAGCGGACGACAAGAGCCCATCGGCGATCTGCCGACGCGGGTGTTGATCGTCGAAGACGAGCCGACCCTGCGGGAGATGTTCGAACGCACGCTGAGTCGACAAGGGCTGGATGTGGTCACCGCGTCGAGTGGCGACTCGGCTCTGGTGATGATGCGTGCCGGGCTGGAGGTCGACGCAACGGCGACCGACATGACGATGCCCGGGCTGACGGGCTTGGAGTTCCTGCTCGAAGCGCGCAAGCTGCGCCCGGACCTGCCGGCGCTGATCATGTCGGGGCTTCCGCCGTCCGATGTCGACCTGAGTGGGTTGCCGGGAGTTCGTTACGTGCAGAAGCCGATCAGCCCGCGCGCGCTGGTCGGGCTCATCCGGGAGTTGTCGGGCGCAACGGACGAGTAGCGAAGCCGCGGCCACGATCGGGAGCCCGCTCTGGTGCACGTCGGCCGAGACAACACGGGGCACCGACTCGACTGCGCGGGGCCGGGCGGACGCCTACTTCGAGGCCAGCTCGTCCTTCAGCTCGGCGAGCTCCGGCGTCGCGTTGACGATCTGCGACAGGCGCGGGCGTTTCATGTCGAGGATCCGGGCCGCCTGCGTGATGTTGGCGTCGGTCTCGATCAACGCCCGCCGGATCAGCTCGACCTCCAGCTTCCGCTTCAGATCCTGCAGGCCGATGCCCGCCTCTAGCGCGAGGGTCGCGATCTGTTCCTCGGGGGTCTGCCCCAGCACCTCGTCACCGGGACGACGCACCGGAGGCACGTCCGACGGCTCCACCACGGGACCGGGCCGCTCGTAGTCGGCCATGAAGGGCGGCGGCTCGTCGAGGAACTCGCCGTCGGCGAAGAAGTCGTCGAACTGGCGCACATCGGGCAGCTCGATGCGGTCGCCCTCTACGAAGAGGAGGATCGAGCGGACGAAGTTCTGGAGCTCGCGGATGTTCCCGGGCCACGAGTAGCGGACCAGGTACTCGAGCGCGTCGCGCCCGAAGCGTTTCACGGCGCCGCCAGACTGGGCGTATTGGCGGCAGAAGTGGTCGACGAGCGCCGGGATGTCGGCGCGCCGTTCGCCGAGGGCCGGCAGCTCGATCACGACCCCCTTGAGCCGGTAGTAGAGGTCGAGGCGGAAGCCCCCCTGGCGGACCATCTCTTCGAGGTTCCGGTTCGTCGCGCAGATCAGGCGGACGTCGGCCTCGACCGTCTCGCTCCCGCCGACCCGCTCGAAGTTGTGCTCCTGAAGGACGCGCAGCAGCGCGACCTGCGTGTTCTGGGAGATGTCCCCGATCTCGTCGAGGAAGAGCGTGCCACCGTGGGCGAGCTCGAAGCGTCCCTTTTTTCGAGCCATCGCCCCGGTGAAGGCGCCCCGTTCGTGCCCGAAGAGCTCTGACAGCAGCAAGGTCTCCACGAAGGCCGCACAGTTGACCTTGACGAACGGTCCTTCGGCGCGAGGCGAGTGGGTGTGAATCGCCTCGGCGATCAACTCCTTGCCGGTTCCCGAAGGACCCTGGATCAGCGCCGTCGAGTCGGAGCCGCTGATCCGATCGATCATGCGGAAGATCTGCAGCAGGCGGCTGTCTTCGCCGACGATCGACGCGTACTTGCTGCGCCAACGCTGGTAACCGGGGTCGACCGAAGGGCCGGGGAGGCGGGCCGCTTCCGCACCGCCGCCGAGTCGGGGCACACGCCCGGACTCGACCGTGTCGAGCGCTGCGAGAATGCGACCGCGGAACCCGTCGCGCAGATAGGTGTCGCGGAGCGCCTCCGGAACGCCGCGGCCGATCTGTCCGACGAGCTCGGCGGCAGCCCGCAGTAGGGTGCGGGCCCCGGTCAGGTCCCCGAGCGCGGCGCGGGCGTGGGCGAGGAAGAGGCGAGCGAGCCAGACCCGTTCCTGGACTTCGTTCTGTTCGTAGAGCGACAGCGCGCTCTCCAGGGGCGAAGCGGCCGCCGACAGGTCATTGTCCTGGAGTGCGAAGTACCCCCTCCAGAGGTGGGCGAGGCCCCGGACCTCGTCGTCTTCGTGCCCGTCTCCGGTCAGCTCGAGCGCCGTCATGTGATCGTCGCGGGTCGCGCGACTACCCAGCCCGTGAGCAGCGCGGGCGAGGCCGATTCGGATCCGATCGCCGAACGTGGCGCTGCCGGTGCGCACGAGAACGGCGTCGGCCTTCTCGAAGGCGTCGGTCGCGGCGCCCCAATTGCCCGCGTCGCACGCCAGGGTGCCGAGCACGTAGAGCGAGCGACCGTGGAAATACTTGATGTCGCGGCGGGTCGTCACCTCGATCGACGTCCGCAGCAGTTCCTGGGCTTTGTCGTGTTGTCCGAGCGTCTCGTACAACGACCCGAGGTTCATCGCCGTGACGGCGAACTGCAGATCGTTCCCGGACTGTTTGAACGTGGCGAGAGAGCTCAGGTACGCGTCCAGCGCGTCCCCGTAGCGCAGGGTCTTGTGATAGACGACCGCCAGGTTGAGCTGGAGGAAGGCGCGCGTGATCGGGTTGGCGGTCTGGCTGCCGAAGGCGACACACTCCGCGAAGACCCGCTCGGCCTCCTCGTACTCCCGCTGTTGCAGCGCGATCGTGCCGCGGTTGAACAGGGCGCGAACCTCTTCCTCCGGCCACGCGAGGTCGCGGGCACAGCGGCGGTTTTCGTCGAAGCGCTCGCCCGCTCGTTCGTAGTCGCCGAGGAAGAGGTGGACCTTTCCCAGGGTGTTGGTCAGGTGAATTGCCTGCCGCCGGGCGCTGGCGGTGTCCAGGCCTCCGGCCACCTCCAGACCATCGAGCGCGACGCGCGTGGCCTCGTCGTAGTCGCCCAGCCCGTAGTGCGCCTCGGCTTCGACCGAGGTCAGCATCAGTAGCTCGCTATCCCGCTCGACCTCCGGGAGACGGTCGCGGGCGAGGGTGCGCGCGGCGTCGATTCGCTGCAACGCGTCGTCGTAGGAGCCCATCTCGAGCAGGATCTCGGCCTGCTTCCTGAGGATCGTCGCGTGGCGCTCGAGCTCGGTGACCTCGATGTGCTCTCGGCAGCGCTCCAACGCGGCCTCGTGGTCGTTGAGCGCGGCGCAGAGCTCGACGAGGCGCTCGAGCACACCCGCCCGGCTCTCCCGGTCGTCCAGGCGTGGAAGCAGCGAGGCGAGAATGTCGCGGGCGCGCTCGTACGCGAAGGAGATGTGCAGTCGTTCGGCGGCCTCGAGCCCGTACTCGAGGGCCTTCTCCACCACGTTCGAGCGCAGGTAGTGGAAGGCGATCTCCTCCAGGTCGACCGACTCGCCGATCCGGCTGCGCTCCTCGAGCATCGCGCCGACCCGACCGTGCAACACCTGCCGCCGGTCGCCGGGAATGCGTTCGTAGAGGGCGCGCCGGTTCGCCTCGCTAGGCAGACCGACCAGCATCTCGCCCCGGGACACGTGGCGGACGATCAGACGGTCTTCGGCCAGCGAAGGCAGCGACGGGGTCGCCGAGCGGTCGTCCACGAGTCGCAGCAGCAGGTCGGGTTTGACCGGGGTGCCGATCACGGCGAGCGCCTCGAGCACGCGCCGCTCGGCCCGCTCCAGGCGTTCGACCCGCCGGAGGAAGAGGTCTTCGACGCGTCCGGGGAGCGAGCGCAGCAGCTCCTCGAGGTTCTCGACCGCGCCGCCCGACGCGGCCATCAGCTGGCCGATCACGTCGTCTGACTGCAGGAAGAGGCGGATCTGCTCCTCCTCGATGTCCCGCAGACTGATCCACCAGGCGTTCTCCCGCGCATCGAGGGCGGAGCGCAGCCGGTCGAGTGTCCCGCCGCGCTCGCTGGCGGTGACGACGACCATGCCGCGGAATCCGTGTCCCCGTGCGCCGACCGGGGCGAATCGCTGCACCGGGTCGGTGACCACGTTCTCCAGCACGTACTCGAGGGCCGCCCGCGTCGCGCTGTCGGCGACGTGGAGGTCGTGGATGATCAACGCGGCGGGCAGGCGGTGCGACAGGGCGCCGAGCAGGCGGCCGAGGATCTCGAAGAAGCGCAGCTGATCGATCGCCGAGGCGTCGCGGGTCGGATCGCGGGGAGCGAAGCCGACGGTGGGCATGCCGAGGGAGCCGCCGACATCGGCGACCAGTTCGGTGATCTCCGCGTCCAGGAGTCCGAGATCGTCGAGCTTGCCCACCCAACCGCTGACGATCTCGCGGAGCGGCCGATAGGTGCCACCACCGGGCTGGCAGGTCCCCTCGAAGAGCGAATCGCGCTCGTCGTGCAGATGGCGCCGCCACTCCTTGACCAGCACCTCGCTCCCGCCGCCGTAGCGGCTGTGGAGCACCATGAGCGCCGGTACGCCGTCACGCCGGGACTCCGCGTGAATACGCACCATGCGCTCGAAGCTGGACTCGGCGGAGTCCGCCTCGCCCCTGGCTGGCGCGGTCTCTACGTCGGGATTCACGGACGACGACTGGCCGGAGTTGGGTGGCCGAACGGACGCATAGCATAGGCGAAATCAGTTTCGAGCGCACGCACAGGCCTCCCGCGGCCACGGCAGTCGCCAACTCCGGGCCATCCGCCATCAAGGGCGAGATCCTATCTCGCCCCCGGCTCGCAGAGCCGGTCTACACCCCTGAGGCAACCCAAAACCCTCGACCCCGCGATCCCCCTGCTCCCGCAGGCGGGCAGTTGCCACACACGAGGAGAAATCTCCGCGCTACTCCAGCACGCACCCCGCAGACCGGAAGACGTCGCTGAAGACGCCTCCGCCCCCGGAGGACGCCCCGATCAGGCACCAGTCGCCAAATGTGATGTCGTCCGCGCTCGCGATGGAGCCCAGATCGAGCGTTCCCAAGCCGACGTAGACCTCGTAGATGTCGTCACGGGCGACGCCGACGTTCCAGCAGTAGCCCTGACCGATCTCGATGACTTCGATCACGTCGCGGTCGACGATCTCGGCCCCGACCCCGAACGACACGACCACGAAGCCCCCCTCACCTCCCATAGAGAAGTAGTCTGGACGACCAGGCTCCCAGTCATCGAGGTTGCAGCTCCCGTCGTCCCTCTGCACGTCCTTGGCCAGCACCGCCCCGGGCCGGGTACGGGTAAGCTCGTAGTCCCCGTCGTCCCAGCCGAGCATCGATGCTTCGACAACCTCCGCGACCGTGTAGACGCCTCCGTGGAAGAACCCTATGGCGTCGATGTCCGGTCCCGGGTTCCCGCCCTCGACATCCTCCGAGCGAGAGACGACCGCGACATAGGTGATCTGGCGCACCTCCGGCTCGGCCACGCAGACGCCGATCTCTGCGCCCTCGACGACCTCGCAGGTGTCGGTTGCACAGTGCTCCTCGGCATTGTCGGCAGTGCAGTCGACGAAGCACGCGGTCAAGGTCTCATCGCACGAGAAGAGGCCGCAATCGAGGTCTGCGCACGTGGGACCTTCACCCCGTGGGACCTTCACCCGGGAGCCAACACTCGAGGTTGCCGAGGCCGCCGCAGAAGAACCCAACCGCGCAGCCCTCCTCGCACGACGTGCTGCAAACGCCGGTGGTCGCGCCAGCGGCGATCAAGCACGCATAGCCGCCACACATGGCGTCGCTGTTGCACTCGTCACCGACCACTGGCGGCGGGTCCGATCCGACAGGGACACATGCGAACTCGAGCGTGTCTTCGCCGCACTCGAACCCCGGGGCGCAGCCGTCGGCGCACGAGGACGAACAGGCGCCGGTGGTCGCGCCAGCGGCGATCAAGCACGCATAGCCGCCACACATGGCGTCGCTGTTACACTCGTCGCCGACCACTGGCGGCGTGTCCGATCCGACGGGGACACATGCGAACTGGAGCGTGTCTTCGCCGCACTCGAACCCCGAGGCGCAGCCGCCGGCGCACGAGGACGAACAGGCGCCCGTCGCCGAGCCCGCAGAGAGCTGGCATCGGTAGCCGCCACAGGTCGCGTCGGTTTCGCACGGCGCCAACGGGAACGGCTCGTCGTCCCCACAGGCCGCGAGAGCGACGAGGCAGAGGACAGGGAGGAAGACGGAGATTCGGTGGCGCATGTCGATCCCCCGATCAGGGCAAGTTGGTCCGGAAACTGTCGTCGCCGCGGCGGCCGTGTGTCTAAGGACCGCGGGCTGCACGCGGTTCACGCACACGACGCGACGTACAGCGATTTCGCCGACGTCCCCGCTTGGACGCCGCTCGCCGCCACGCGGTCCGCCGGCCAACGACCACACCGCAGACGCCACGCGACCTCTGCTGGAATCTCGAAGCCCGTGCTGGTCTACTCCGGAGCGGCGTCCTGCCGCCCGAACCCGACCGTGAGCCGCACGCCACCGTAGAGCGCCTGGTAGCTGAACCCGACGTCCGGATCGGCAGCGCCGCTGCTCGACGATGACAGGAGGACGGCGGCACGGACTCCGAACTCCGTGCCCACGGCGAAGTTCGGGTGAACGAGGTAGTCGCCGCCGAAACCGATGCGGATCGGCATGAAGGTC
Organism: uncultured Myxococcales bacterium; assembly: GCA_964520965.1. Classification (GTDB taxonomy): domain Bacteria; phylum Myxococcota_A; class Bradymonadia; order REDH01; family REDH01; genus CAZFPM01. Next base: position 2,685 of record CAZFPM010000164.1, on the reverse strand, counting down.
GCGGCGACGTAGTCCGTCTGGGTCCCCGCGACCGCCGGCTCGTCATCGAAGTCGTAGTACGCCACCCGATACTCGTCCTCGCCCCCGGATGAACCCTACGCCTAGGGAGCCCGAGACGGCGCCCCGCACGCGCCCGTCGGTCGACTCCCACACGTCGTACTGCAGCGCCGGGGCGATGGTGATCGCCCGGCCGCGCAACGTGTCCCCGTCCAGCTTGAGTGACGCGAGGGTGATCCCGACGCCGGCGCCCACGATCAGGTTCCCCGTGCGGGCGCCGAGTACGAACGCCGGAGCAGCCGACGTCGCACTCGCGAGGTCGATCGTGCTGGTCATCGTGGTCTGCACGATCACGCCATCCGCCGGCGTGAGCGGAGCTTGCGCAGACACGGGTCGGGGAGCCCCGAGGAGTATCAGCGTTAGCAACAGGGGAAGTTGGACTCGGCTCATCAGGGCCCTCTCCGATGGCGGACGCCTGTCGCCCTGCACGTCCCGCCCTTGGTGGTCGGGCCGCGATCTCGGCGATGCGCCCTGGTGAATGCGGGGCTCGTACCCCCCGTGATTGTTCTGGAGATCGCAACCTACCCCGCGTGTCCGATCCGGGTCCAGCGATCCGCGCCCCACCCCGCCGCGTCGTTCGGCCGCTGTGGCGGACCTCGTCCTGCTCTTCGCCGATCGCGATCCCTCGCGCCACCCGCGGGCGGGCAGTTGCCGCTGCGACGGGCCTCTGGTAGTGCTGCGACGATCGTCCCCGCCCTCGCCCAGGAGCCCCCGATGCGCTCGAGTAGAAACCCGGCTCGCATTCTCTTCGCGGCTGCCCTCGTGATCGCCGCGACCCAGCTGAGCTGCGGGCTCCTCGGAGACACCGACAACCTGCTCTCGTTCAGCGTCCCGGTGACCTGGACATTGCCGACGCCGCTGCCGATCGCGTATCCGGGCTCGGACCGGCTCTCCGAGCTCCAGAACAACAACGAGCGGACGTTCCCGATCTTCGCCTACGTGCCGGCCGACCTCCACGGGATCAGCGACGACATCCCGGGAGCGAGCGCCGTCGAGGAGGTCCGCATCACGGGCGTCGAGGTGACCATCTCCGACAACACGTTGGATACCGACATCGAGCCATTCGAGGTGCGGATCGGCGATCCGGGAACCGAAGTGCTCGGGGCAGAGATCGCGGGGGACGACTGGAACAACGCGCTGCTCGTGGCGGTTACGGAGACCGCGGGCCCGGGGTTCCAGGGAGTCATGGACGCGGACATCGTCACCGAGAATCAGAGCACCACCGGGCGGAAGATCGCGAATCTGCAGTTCGGAATCGGAATCGGCACCGCGCTCGTGATCCCGCAGGGCGACATCCAGCCCGGTGGAACCGCCCGCGCGCAGTTCACCTTCCACCTCGACTTCGTCGTCAAGCCTCTCTAGAGACGCCCTCCGGAGTCCATCACGGCCAGCCTCGCCCGACGCTCAGTGCCTCGTACCCTCCTCGCCAGTCTCCTCGTCGCCTCTTGCGCGCTGTCGCTCGGCGCCCCGCAATCCGCGGCGGCGCAGGACGACGAGCTGATGTGGGTGGAATACGTCGGCGAGCTGATCGACCTCGACAACCGCCCGATCAGCGGCGTGTTCCCGATGGCGTTCCGCATATTCCGCAGCCCTGCTGCCGCCGACCCCGTCTGGGAGGAAGAGCAGTTCGTCGCCGTGTTCGAAGGGCGCTACACGGTGCTGCTCGGCCGCAACAACGGCGTTCCCGGGGCGTACCGCGGACTCACGCGAACGCTGGGGGTCACCCTCGGAGATCTGGGCGAGGTCAGCCGCCACGCGGTCGTGCTTCGGGAGTACATCCCCGAGTCCGCTACCCCCCTGCCGACGATCTCCCGCCAGAGCAGCGTGGGACTCGCGGGGCAGGCGATCCGCGCCGACCGCGCCACGATCGCACGACACTGCGAGCGTCTCGGCGGCCAGACGTCCGAGCAGCTCGACCACTACCAGGAGCTCCGTGACCAGCTGCAGGAGCTCAGCGACCGCATCAACCGGCCGGCGGGCAACCGCATCGGGCCGGACACCGTCGTCCTCACCCGCATCGGCGGGATCGGCGGTAATCGTTACCACAGAAGCTGCCCCCCCGGGTTCGTCGTCTCAGGAGCTCGAGGAGGGGGTGGCAATCTCATCGACGGATTCCGGCCGATCTGTACGCAGCTCGAGTAGCGGCAGAGCCCCCCTTCGAATCAGGAGACGCAGAATGAACCCACGCCTCACCTTCCCGGTCCTCGTTCTCGTTCTTGCCGTCGGCTGTAACGCCGACGGACAGGAAGCCGAAACGCACACCGCCACACCGAACGAGCCGACGCCCGCCGCCGAGGAGGGTTCGGGCGCCGACGAAGCAGCCGCCGGAGACGAGGGCGAGGCGCCCGCCGAGCCCCAGCCGCCTTCAGCCGCCGAGCGGGGCGGAACCGAGCCCGCCGCCGAGGCGGACCCGACCGAGGTGCCGCCGATCGGAAGCGAGACGGCTGAGGAGATTCTCGCTTCGATCCCCGGCGAAGGCTCGCTGCACGCCACGATCGTGACCAACATGGGCACGATCGAGTGCACGCTCTACGAAGAGCGTGCGCCCAACACGGTGGCCAACTTCGTCGGCCTGGCGACCGGACGGAAGACGTACATCGACAACGAGACCGAACAGCCGACCCGTGG
>CAZFPM010000163.1:5912-14534 GCA_964520965.1 uncultured Myxococcales bacterium | reverse complement strand
GCGGTCCTGAGCATGCGGGAGAGCGATCAGCTCGGAGTCCTCGACCTCGACGCGTTCGGCGAAGCCGAGATCAGTCCGATCACGTGGTTCACCATCGAAGGCCAGCCCGTCGGCCAGACCGTGCTGGCGCCCGGCGGCGGCGATCTGCTGGTGTTCAGCGCGGCCCTCGACTCCGAGCGGCTGTCGATCGTCGATCTCGAAGCGATGGAGGCTCGGACCCTGAACCTGCGCAAGGGAATCCGTGGCGCCGCGATAGCGCCCGACGGCGCCAGCGCCATCGTGTACCACTCCAAGGAATCCGGTACCCCGGTCGCCGGCGAGCCCGAGGACCAGATCATCGCCAAGAGCGAGGCGTTCACCGTTCTCGACATCGAGTCGGGACTGACCAAGCTCGTGCTGACCGACGCCGCGCCCGGTGAGATGACCTTCGACACCGAGGGCGGCCAGGCCTTCGTGCTGGTCGCCAACGAGGGGCTCGGCGTGCGTGCCCTGGAGTGGGTCGACATGCGCACCTTCCGGACGAACCGCTATCGCTTCGACCGGACGCCGGAGCACGTCGGGGTCGTCCCGGGCGCCGGGATGATCTGGGTCTCCCAGATCCACGATCTCGGCCGCATCGCGTTCATCGATCAGGTAACGGGCGAGGTGCGTGAGATCACCGGGTTCGAACTCAACGGCTTGATCGACTGAAGCCGCCTTCCATCTACCAACCAGCCATCTCCGGCGACCCCGGTCGCCTATCGGACGAGAGAGGAACCATGTTCCAGAAAGCCGCCCTGCGAGCCGTCCTTACCCTGAGCCTCCTCCAGGTCGCAGCCTGCGCTGACGAGGACCCCGGTGAGGGTCTCTTCGACTCCATCCAGCGGTCCCCCGTCGTCGCCTCCGGGCCGCGCTTCGCGATGCTGAGTCACAACTTCGACGAGCTGTGGGTCCTCACCCCTTCGGCGCGGGGCGCCGAGCAGGCGGTCATCCCCCTCGACGACGAGCCGATCTCCATCACGCCTACCAGCGACGGGAAGATTCTCGTACTCACGGCGCGCGAGGCGAAGCTGGTGGTGATCGAATCCGAAGACCTGACGGTCCGGGAGATCCCGCTCGCGTCCGGCTACGACTCTCTCGCCATCAGTGACGATGGACGCTTCGTCATCGCCCACTTCGGGTCGACCTCGACAGGCACGGCGGACACCGTGCTCTTCAATCCGAACGAGGTGACGGTCATCGACCTCGACGCAGAGGACGCGGAGCCGTTGGTGTTCACGCTGCGTGGCCCGCGCCCGATCCGGTTCGACTTCGCCCCCGAGTTCACGTTGACCGACCCGGAGACCCCGCTGCACTTCGCGGTCGCCATCGCCGCGAGCGCGGTCTCGTTCGTCGACCTGACGACCGAATCCGAGGTCGATCGTCAACGTCTCGTGCCTCTGGCCGAGCCCTCGTCCGGCCGGACGCTGGTTCCCCAACGGGTCCTGTTTTCGAGCGACGACCGCTCCGACCCGAACGACATGACCGCATTCGTGCTGGCGTCCGGTTCGCCGGAGATCTTCGCCGTCGACCTGCTCCCGGCTGACCCGGCCACTGGTCGGATGCTCCAGCCCGCGATCAACCAGGTCGCCGGCGGTGTCAGCCCGGCGCAGATGCATCCGTTCCAGATCGGCGGCCGCGACAAGCTCCTCGTGGTCGACGGTGGCTCGAACGAGGTCATCGTCATCGACGTGCCGACCTCGAGCGCGACCCACATCGAGCTGGAACGTACCGTGCGCGGCGCGCTGTTGTGGGACCAGGTCGAGGCTGGCGACGTCCGCCCACGGGCGCTCTTCTACAGCCCCGGCACCAACCTCGTGTACTTCGCCGAGCTCGAGGCCATCGAGCGCCAGGGCATGGGGGCTCTCCGTCCGATGTCCCTCGGACGCGCGGTCGAGTCGATCGAGCGGGCAGAGGTCACCGGCGCCGCCAAGGCGGTCGCGCGCTATTCCTCGGGCCAGGGCCTCGAGATCATCAACCTGGAGACCCGGGCTGTGGTTCCGATCCCGGCGAGCGTGACGCTCGGCCCGTTCGCCCTGGCCGGCGACCGGCTCTTTACCGTGACCCCCTACCTGGAGAAGCTCGTCGCCGTCGACCTGCTCACCGGCGCCCCGGCCGAGATCGAGATCCCCGCGGCCGGAACCTCGGTGACGGTCGCTGGCGACCACGTGCTCGTCACGCACGACGAGCCAGGAGGATGGGTCTCGCTCTACGAGGCCGCGAACTTCTCCGATGGGCCGACCACAGAGATCTACGGGTTCTTCCTCGAAGGACTCTTCGAGCGCGACTTCGACACCAACGACTGAGCCGACGGAGACCACGAGATGAACAAGCTCTACGCACTCTGCATCGCACTCGGTCTGATGATGCCCGCCGCGGCATGGGCCGATGAGTTCGACCCTGAGCTGCGCCTGACCATCGCCGGGGCCAGCCACGCCAACACCGATGCCTCGTTCGACATCGCCTCGTCGGGCACCCGTACTGGCATGCTCGAGGCCGGGGTCGCTGCCCTGGTTGCGCCCGGTCTGACCTTCGGGGCGGAGTACACCACGTTCGGGGAGGAGAACGACATCCTCGGCGGTTACTCGACCGACCTGCGGAGCCGCGGCCTGAACCTCCGCGTCCGCTATGCGCTCGACGTGATCCCCATCGTCCGCCCCTACGTCACGGGCGCCGCCGGGTTCGTGGTCGTCAACAACTCGTTCTCGCTCTTCACGAAGACGTTCGAAGATCGGGCCGCCGCCTTCGCCGGCGACCTGGCCGGCGGCATCGAAATCCAGACTCCAGGGCGCGTGTCCGTCGGATTCTACAACGACTATGGCTACGCGTTCCGCACGCCAATCGACTTCGACGACGCGCGGACGGAGGACGACGAGTTCGACGGGTCGGTCGACCTCGGCGCCGTGAGGCTCGGCGGGTTCCAGTGGCGCCTCGGCACGTTCATCGCCGTTCGCCTGTGAAGCGCTCGCGGTCGCCGGTGCGGTAGCCCGTTCGAGGCTGGGCGGCGCAGTCCGGACGTGCTATCCGGGCCGCAATGCAGGGCTCAGAAAAAGCGCTCGTCACCGGTGGCGCAGGATTCATCGGGTCGCACCTTTGTACCGCTCTCCTCGAGCGCGGGCTCTCGGTCGTCGTCCTCGACGACCTGAGCACAGGGCACCGTGACAACCTCGCCCATCTGACCGGCGACATCGACCTCCGCGTCGGAGACGTCCGCGACGCTTCCGCGGTACGCGAGGCGACACGTGGATGCCGATACGTCCTGCACCAGGCCGCCATGGTCTCGGTGCCGGCCTCCGTTGCCGCTCCGGACGACTGTCACGACGTCAACGCCACGGGCACCCTCAACGTGCTCGAGGCGGCGCGGACAGAGGGGGTCGAGGCGGTCACGTTCGCTGCGTCCGCCGCCGCCTACGGGTCGCGGCCGGAGTTGCCGAAGCGCGAGGACATGGCGCCAGACGCGGTATCTCCCTATGCCGCGACGAAACTCCTCGGCGAGCACTACTGCTCCGCTTGGGCGCGAGGGTACGGGCTGTCGTGCGTGGCGCTCCGGTACTTCAACATCTTCGGCGAGCGCCAGGACCCCTCCGGGCCCTACGCGGGCGTGATCTCGAAGTTCATCGATCGGCTCGCCGCAGGACAACGGCCGACCGTGCTCGGCGACGGCGGCCAGACCCGCGATTTCTGCTACGTCGGCGACGTCGTGCGGGCGAACCTGGCCGCGCTCGCCGATCCGACGGTGGTCGTCGACGGGCCGACCAATATCGGAACCGGACGGTCGACGAGCCTCCTCGACCTGTTGGATACCCTGAACCGCATCTTTGGGACGGAGCTCGAGCCGGAGTTCGGCCCTGAACGAGCGGGAGACGTGCGGCACAGCGTGGCCGACGTGACCCGGGCCAGGGAACGCCTCGGCTGGCAGGCCGAGACGACGCTAGAGGATGGCTTGCGCCGCCTCGTGACCCACGTGGTCGGAGGCGGATGATGCTTCGGTCGATGACGGGATTCGGCGAAGGGGCCCTCGAGCTCGACGGTTGGCGCATCGGTGTCACCGCGCGGTCGGTCAACCACCGCCAGCTCGACGTCCGGTGGAGCGGTCCGTCGTCACTGTTCAAGCTGGAGGCCGATTGCGTCGCAGCCGTTCGGGCTCGACTGCGGCGTGGCCGCGTCGACCTGCGGGTGACCGCCGAAACAGACGGTACGCGCAGCCGGTCGTTCGAGCGGCCGGAGGTCCAGGCGCTGGTGGAGACCCTGACCCGAACTGTCGAGCGCTACGGCCTTGCCGGCGGGGTCACGCTCGACGCGTTGATCCGCGCGGGTGGCCCGCAGCTTCTCGCCGACGACGTCGCGTTGGATCCGGAGGCCGCACGGGGCGCGGTACTCGAAGCCGCTGGCGCTGCCGTCGACGCGCTGTGTCGGTTCCGCGAGCGCGAAGGCGCTGCGCTGCAGGGTTTCTTCGGGCAAACCCTCGACCGACTGGCCGCGATCATCGACGAGCTCCGGGCGCTCATTCCGGTGGCGCTCGAGCATCACCGCGACCGTCTCGCCGGGCGCGTCGAGGAGTTGCTCATGCGCGTCGGCGCGGGTGCAGTCACTCCGGAGCGGCTGGAACAGGAGATCGTACTGGTCGCAGAGCGCTCAGACATCGCCGAGGAGTTGCTTCGGGCGCGCGAGCACCTGTCGGCCGTGCGGGCGCTGATCGCGTCCGAGTCGGAAGCGGGCCACGGAAAGCGACTCGACTTCCTGCTGCAGGAGCTCTTCCGCGAGTGCAACACGATGGCGTCGAAGTCGTCGTCGGGCGCACTGACGCAGCTGGTCGTCGAGGCCAAGACCGCCGTGGAGCAGATGCGCGAGCAGGCCGCGAACGTGGAGTGACTCATGCTGTTCATCGTCTCTGGTGCGTCGGGAGCCGGCAAGTCCACCCTCTGTGAACGGCTCCTGTCCGACTTTCCGACCCTGACGCTGTCGGTGAGCTACACCACGCGCCCGCCGCGGGGACGAGAAGCCGACGGGGTTCACTACCACTTCGTCGATGACGCGACGTTCGAAGCCATGGTGTCAGAGGGCGCGTTCGCAGAGTGGGCCCGGGTGCACGGGAACTCGTACGGCTCGGCCCGGGCCATCATCGACGGTCATCTCGCCGGGGGTCGGAGCGTCCTCTTCGATGTCGATTACCAGGGGGCTGAATCGTTGATGGCGGCCTATCCGAGCGCGGCGGTGTCCGTGATGGTGCTTCCCCCGGACATGGCGACGCTAGAGGCGCGCCTGCGCGGCCGCGGAACGGACACCGATGAAGTGATCGCCGGCCGGCTGGCGCGGGCGCAGGCGGAGATGGGCCACGCTCCCTCGTTCGGACACCTGATCGTCAACGACGAATTCGAGGAGGCGTACCGCGAGATGTCGGCGATCTACCGCGCGGGCCGAACCCGGACAGCGAGCGTCTGGCCGCGTCTGGCTCCTCTTCTGGGGTTGCGGTCCGAGTGAGCCGGCGACCGGCGTCGTCGGGTCGCGACTCCATGCAATTGACGCGGTGGGGCGTTGGCCGGATATTGGACCGGGTGTATGGTCGACTGAGGCGTCGACCTGACGCCAGGAACGATCAAGCCCATGGCCAGTGCCCCCTCTCTTGACGTTCGTTACGGTGATATCGTAACGAAAATCAAGGGCTATCTGCCGAACTCCGACATGGAACTCTTCCGTCGTGCGTACGACTACGCGACGGAGATGCATGACGGTCAGACCCGCAAGAGCGGTGAGCCGTATATCGGCCACCCCCTCGAGGTCGCCCACATCACGGCCGATCTCCACCTTGATCAGCACAGCCTGGTGGCGGCGCTGCTGCACGATACGGTCGAGGACACGACGGCGACCGTGCCGGACATCAAGAAGCGTTTCGGGGACGAGCCGGCGTTCCTGGTCGATGGCCTGACCAAGATCAACAAGCTCCAGTTCAAGTCGCGCGAAGATGCGCAGGCCGAGAACATCCGGAAGCTGATCGTGGCGATGGGCCGCGACGTTCGCGTCGTCCTGATCAAGCTGGCGGACCGGCTTCACAACATCCGGACGCTCGACCACATGGCAGCGGCGAAGCAGCGCCGCATCGCGCAGGAGACGCTCGACATCTACGCGCCGCTGGCGAACCGGTTGGGTATCAACTGGATCAAGAACGAGCTCGAAGACGAGTCGCTGCGCTACCTGAACCCCGAGGGGTACGAAGCGCTGAAGGCCCGTGTGAACCGGACTCGCGCGCAACGGACGGCGTTCGTGCGTGGGGTCTCCGACACGTTGCGCCGCCAGATCACGGCCCGCGAGTTCTCGGCGGAGATCCAGGGCCGCCCGAAGCACTTCTTCTCCATACACAAGAAAATGCAGCGCAGCGGCGCTGATTTCGACGAGATCTATGACCTCACGGCGTTCCGGATCATCGTCGCCGACCGGGCCACCTGTTACGAGGTTCTCGGGGTGGTCCACGACCTCTGGCCGCCGGTCCCCGGACGGTTCAAGGACTACATCGCCGTTCCGAAACCGAACGGCTACCAGTCCCTGCACACGACGGTGGTCGGCCCGGAAGGAGAGCGGATCGAGATCCAGATCCGTTCTCACGAGATGCACCGGGTGGCCGAGCACGGCGTCGCCGCGCATTGGGCGTACAAAGAGGGACGGACCGTCCTCGACCCCGACTCCAAGCAATTCGCGTGGCTGCGGGAGCTGGTCGAGAACCAGGAGGACGTCGGCGACTCCCAGCAGTACCTCGATTCGGTCAAGCTCGATCTCTTCGCCGACGAGGTGTTCGTCTTCACTCCCGACGGCGATATCAAGAGCCTGCCGAAGGGAGCTACCCCGCTCGACTTCGCCTACTCGATCCACTCCGAAGTCGGCGACCATGCGGTCCACGCCCGTGTCAACGGGCGGGGCGTCAGCCTTCGCTACGTGTTGCAGAACGGGGACCGGGTCGAGATCCTGACGAGGACCGATCAACATCCGCGCGAGGAGTGGCTCGACATCGTCAAGTCCAGCCGCGCCAAGGCGAAGATCCGCCAGTACATCCGGCGCGAGAAGCGAGAGCGCGCGAAGGAGGTGGCCAAGAACCTCCTGACCGCGGAGCTTCGGCGCTACGGCGTCCGCTACGACTCCGCGTTGAAGAGCGGTGATCTGCAGGCAGCCGCCGAGCTGCTCAAGCTGCAGAACGTCGAGCAGCTCCTGATCGCCGTCGGGTACGGCAAGGTCCAGAAGGAGACCGTCGCCGCCAAGATCATCCCGCCCGAGACGAAGCCGAAGGACGCCGCCAAGAGCGGCCCGGTCCGGAAGTTCGGCGAGCGGCTCGCTCAGTTCATCGGCCGTCCGATCGGCACGAAGGTCAAACTGGCCGGGATGGACGGCGAGATCCTCGTCAGTTACGCGCGCTGCTGCAACCCGGTCTACGGCGAGGAAATCGCCGGCTACGTCACCCGCGGCCGCGGAGTCGTCGTCCACGGCCTGCATTGCAGTCGAATCCAGAATCTGGAGGAAGAGCGTCAGGTCGAGGTCGAGTGGGAGACCCTCGGCCACAAGGGCGACGACAAGACCCGTCGGCGGGTCACCGTTCGCGTCGTGTGCCGGGACGAGCCGGGGCTGTTGTCAGAGATGTCCGCCGCCTTCGCATCCCGAGGCGTCAACATCGCCGAGGCGCACTGCCGCACGATGGACGACGGCCTCGCCCACAACACGTTCGAGGTCCTCGTGATCAACGTCGGTCAGCTCAACGAGGCCGTGAAGACCGTTGGCAAGATCGAGGGGGTGATCTCCGTCGAGCGCGTCCGCGCCTGACGGTCACTCGGCCGGCAGCGGGATCTCTTGGAACGAGACCGTCAGGATCTCGAACGACCGCACACCATCGGCCACGGGAACCTCGACGTCGTCGCCCTCCAGGCGCCCGAGAATTCCTCGTGCGATCGGCGACTTGTACGAGATCAGGCCGTGTTTGAAGTTCGCCTCGTCCTCGCCGACGATCGCGTAGGTGCGCTCGTCTTCGGTGTCGAGATCGAGGAGCGTGACGGTGGCGCCGAAGCTGATCCGGGAGCCGCTCAGGCGCAAGGGATCGATCACCTGGGCAAGCGCGATCCGGGCCTCGATCAGCCGGATCCGGGCCTCGATCATCCCCTGCTTGTCTTTGGCCGCGTGGTATTCGGCGTTCTCTTTCAGGTCGCCGTGCTCCCGCGCGGTCTCGATCGCCTTGGAGACCGCCGGGCGCTCGAAGCGCTTGAGCTGGTCGAGTTCGTTGGTGAGCCGGGCGTGGCCGGCCGGAGTCATCGCGTAGCGTTCCATCAGTCGTTCAGTGCGGGTCGATGCCGTGGTAGGCTTGGAGCGGTGCAACGGAGAGCGACGGGTCGCGGGCCCGATCCTCCATCGCGGCGGCGGCTGCAACCGCCGCGTTGAGCGTCGTGAAGTAGGGGATCGCGTAGTTGAGCGTCGCCCGCCGAATCGACTTGGAGTCGATGATCGACTGCTGCCCTTCGGTCGTATTGACGACCATCTGCATCTCGCCGTTGATCAGCGCGTCGACGATGTGCGGGCGACCTTCCTTGACCTTGTTGATCGGCGTCGTCGGGACTTCGCGCTCCGCCAGGT
>CAZFPM010000163.1:3071-5902 GCA_964520965.1 uncultured Myxococcales bacterium | reverse complement strand
AGGTAGGCGTGGGTGCCGCGCGTCGTCACGATCTCGAATCCGAGCGCCACCAGGCTCGCGCACATCGAGACCGCTCGCGCCTTGTCGCGATCTCGTAGCGACACGAAGATGCGGCCGGCGGTCGGAAGGGAGTTCGCCGCCGCCTCCTGCGACTTGACGAACGCGCGCTCGAAGCTGCGATCGATGCCCATCACTTCGCCGGTCGAGCGCATCTCCGGCCCGAGAAGCACGTCGACGCCCGGGAATTTCGTGAACGGGAGGATCGCTTCCTTGACGGCGTAGTACTCGGGGATGACGGGGCTGGTGAAGCCGAGGTCCTCGAGGGTCTCCCCCACCATGACGCGCGCGGCGTACTTCGCGAGCGGTCGCCCGATTGCCTTCGAAATGAAGGGGATCGTCCGGCTCGCCCTGGGGTTGACTTCCAAGATGTAGATCGTGCCGTCCTGGACCGCGAACTGGACGTTCATCAGGCCGACGATCTCCAACGCCGTGGCGAGCGCCAGCGTCTGGCGCTCGATCTCGTCGATCAGATCGGTCGGCAGAGAGTGTGGGGGGAGGCAGCATGCGGAGTCGCCGGAGTGGATGCCCGCCTCCTCGATGTGCTCCATGATGCCGCCGACGACGAAGTTCTTGCCGTCGCCCAGGCAGTCGACATCGACCTCGGTGGCGTTCTCGAGGAAGCGGTCCAGCAGCACGTTGCCGCCGCCGCCAGCCGCCGAAGCTTCGTCGAAGAAGCGGAGGAACTCGTTCTCGTCGTGAACGACGCGCATCGCGCGCCCGCCGAGCACGTAACTCGGCCGGACGAGCACCGGGTATCCGATCTGGCGGGCGAGAACGAGCGCGTCCTCGAACCGTGTCGCCGTTCCGCCTTCCGGCTGCCGCAGGCCGAGACCTTCGATCAACGCCGAGAATCGTTTCCGGTCTTCGACCCGGTCGATGGTGTCGGGGTGGGTGCCGAGAATGCGAACGCCGGCCCGCATCAGGGGCAATGCGAGCTTGAGCGGTGTCTGGCCGCCGAATTGGAGAATCACGCCCCGCGGCTTCTCCCGGTCGACGATCTCGAGCACGTCCTCGAAGGTCAGGGGCTCGAAATACAACCGGTCGGGCAGGTCGTAGTCGGTGGAGACGGTCTCGGGGTTGCAGTTGACCATGATGGCCTCCCACCCCTGCTCCCTCAGCGCCTTCACGCCGTGCACCGCGCAGTAGTCGAACTCGATGCCCTGGCCGATACGGTTCGGCCCGCCGCCCAGGATGATCACCCGGCGGTCGGATTCGGCGAGATCGACCTCTTCTCCGCGCTCGTACGTGGAGTACATGTATGGCGTGACAGCCTCGAACTCGGCGGCGCAGGTATCGACCTTCTTGAAGACGGGTCGGATCCCGGCCGCCAGGCGGGCCTGGCGAACCTCCTGCGGCGTCCGATCGACGAGCCGGGCGAGCTCATCGTCGCTGATCCCCTTGCGCTTGGCGGCCTCCATCAGCGTCCGGCCTTCGTCGGAGCTGAGATTCCCGCCGCGGCGGTTCCACTGCTTGATCTCGTTCTCGAGCTCGATGACCTGCGACATCTGGTCGAGGAACCAGGGGTCGATCGCGGTCAGGTCGTGCACGTCCTGCACCGAGAGACCCGAGCCCAACGCATCGGCGACGTACCAGAGCCGGTCGGGGCCGGGCACGCGCAGATAATCCCGGAAGTACTCGAGCAGCTCATCCCGGTCGGCGGGGACACCGTCCTCACCGGGTGGCGAGAGCAGCGGCACGAGTCCCATGCGGCCGATCTCCAGCGACCGGGTCGCCTTCATCAATGCCTCGGGGAACGTGCGCCCGATCGCCATCGCCTCGCCGACCGATTTCATCTGGGTCGTCAGCACCTCGTCTGCGCCTTCGAACTTCTCGAAAGCGAAGCGGGGGACCTTGACCACGCAGTAATCGATGACCGGCTCGAAGCTCGCCGGTGTCTTCTTGGTGATGTCGTTCGGGATTTCGTCGAGGTGGTATCCGATCGACAAGAGCGCGGCGATCTTGGCGATCGGGAACCCGGTCGCCTTGGAGGCGAGGGCGCTCGACCGCGACACGCGCGGGTTGATCTCGATGACGACGCGCCGTCCCGTGTCCGGATCGACCGCGAATTGGATGTTGCAACCCCCGGTCTCGACCCCGATCTTGCGGACAATGGCGAGCGCCTCGTCGCGCATCTCCTGGTACTCGGCGTCGGTCAGCGTCTGGATGGGGACTACGGTGATCGAGTCACCCGTGTGCACGCCCATGGGGTCGAGGTTCTCGATCGTGCAGATGATGACGACATTGTCGGCCTTGTCGCGCATGACCTCGAGCTCGAACTCCTTCCATCCGATCAACGACTCCTCGACGAGGATCTCGCGGGTCGGAGAGCAGTCGAGGCCCCAGCGGGCGTATTCCTCGTACTCGTGCCGGTTGTAGGCGATGTTCCCGCCGGTTCCGCCGAGGGTGAAGCTGGGCCGGATGATGGCGGGGAAGCCGACGGTCTGTTGGACCTCGAGCGCTTCTTCGAGGTTGTGGGCAAAGCCGGAGTTGGCCATGTCGACGCCGATCTCGTTCATCGCCGCCTTGAACTTCATGCGGTCCTCGGCGCGCTCGATCACGTCGTAGTCGGCGCCGATCAGCTCGACGCCGAACTCCTGGAGCACGCCCTGTTCCCAGAGGGCCTTGGCGAGGTTCAGTGCGGTCTGCCCACCCATGGTCGGAAGCACGACGTCGGGGCGTTCGCGCTTGATGACCTCTCGGAGGAAGGGGACGGTGAGCGGCTCGACGTAGGTGGCGTCGGCCAGCTCCGGGTCCGTCATGATCGTGGCCGG
>CAZFPM010000163.1:0-3061 GCA_964520965.1 uncultured Myxococcales bacterium | reverse complement strand
GAATCCTTCGCGGCGCAAGGCCTGGACGGCCTGGCTGCCGGAGTAGTCGAACTCGCAGGCCTGGCCGATCACGATCGGGCCCGAGCCGATGACCAGGACGCTGGAGATGTCGGTCCTTCGGGGCATTCGCTCGGGTCGGTGCGGGGGGCCGATGGCCGCAGGCGCGGGACGGCACGCGGTTATCCCGACCGGCGGCTCGTTGCAAGCGTTGCGTCGCGCCGCCGCGCGCGCGCCCGCGCCGCGGTTGTTCTTGCGCGGCGCCTCGGCTATGCCGTATGTACCAGAACCCAAACGAAGGTAGGGGAACCGATCCCCGACTCGAGATCAGAGGACACAGGATGAAGAAGGCCCTTGGAATCGTGTTCGCGATCCTGCTCGCGTCGTCGGCTGGGTTTGCCCAGGAGACCGTCAGCGACGAGGAGTTCGGCGTCAGCGTCAACGTTCCGGAGAGCTGGGAGGTCGTCGACGACAACGACCGCGCGGTCTTCAACTTCAAGCAGTCCGACAGCCACAGCCAGGTCGAGGTCATCGGAACGCAGCTGATGACTGCCGACGTCGCCGACGTCTTCTTCGATACCTTCCACGAGACCCTCCAGAGCTCGGACTTCCTGCAGATCGGCCGCGAAGAGAAGCAGTACGCCCCCTACGGCGGCACCGAGACCATCTACTCGTTTACGCACTCCGGCGTGACGTTGAAGGTCGCGGTCTTCCAGTTCGTGCATGACACCACGGCCTGGCTGGCGGTCGGCTACATGCAGGAAGACGTGTTCGACGAGCACGCCACGACCTACCGCGGCGTGATCTCGAGTCTCGCCTTCGCCGAGTAGTCTTCGAGCCGACCGGCTCGAGCCCCGTCAACGGAGTGACGACGGGATGAGTCGAGGGCGCAACGCCAGCATCCGGGGACCCGGCCTGCTCGCGTGTTGTCTGCTCGCGATCGTCGCAATCCAATGCCGGTCCCCGTCGCACCGGAACGGAGCGCAGACCGTCGCGCCCGGCCCCTCGATCACGAGCCCCGCGGTCCGCGACCGAGCGTGCGGCGAAATGGTGCACGTCGCGTTCCCGGACATCGACGTGTGCATCGACCCGTACGAGTCCCCCGGGTTCGAGCAGATTCCCAGCGACGTCGACTACGCCGACGCCGACGCCGCCTGCACCGCACGCGGTGCCAGGCTCTGCACCGAGCGCGAATGGGAGCGGGCGTGCCGCGGGCCCCAGGGACTCCGTTTTCCCTACGGCGACCGCTTCGACCCCAACCCGTGCAACGTATCTGGACCTCTCGTCCCGACCGGGATCCGCAACGTGTGTCGTAGCGGATACGGGGTGTTCGACATGAGCGGGAATGCCGCCGAGTGGGTCGCTGGAGGCCTCCTCAAGGGCGGGGACATCGACGCGGACGAGTTTGCCGGTCGGTGCGGAAGTCGGGTCCGAGGAGGGCAGAATGACGGACCTGGCATCCGGGGGTTCCGCTGCTGTCGCGATCGCCGCACCGGGAACTGATCCCCCTCGACCGACCGAAGCCGGCGAAGGGCGGCAGTGCGGAACAACGATCTCCTGGCTGGTCTCGGCGTCGATGCGCATGACATCGCGCCCTGGCCGGGCGTCGTCGCCGTTCGAGATGGTCGCTGGGGTCCCGCGCGAGGTCGTCGTGCGCGACGCGAGCGTCGGCGGCGTCAGCGGATGCGGATCGTCTCGGTTTCGCCGCCGTCCACCTGGACACGATGGGAGCTGCTCTCGCCCGAGTCGGACTCCACGCGCACGGTGTGGGAACCGGCGGAGACCGTGAACCGGGTGTTTCCTGGGTGCGAGCCGACGCGGCTGCCGTCGATGTACACGGTGTGCTGGCCCGCCGCGTTGACGAAGACGCGGACGGTCCCGTTCCGTGGCCGCTCCCGGCGATCTTCGCGGGGCTCCGCGGCGGACGGGGAGTCGGTGTCCGTCGCCTCCGTGGCGTCGGCCTCCTCCGGCGGTTCGTCGACGTCCGGTACCGCTTCGGCGCTGGCCGTCGTGTCTCCGGCGGGGGCGGCGTCCGCGGCGGGGAGGGCGGCGCTGCCCTCGGCGGGCGGCGTCGCGGCGTCTTCGGTCACCGTGTCGGCAGCGTGCGCGACGGCGTCGGCCTCCGTTGCGGTCGGGTCTCCGGAGCCGTCTGCTTCGGTCGGCGAGGCAGCGCCGTCGGTAGCGCCGGCAGCGGCGGTCTGTTGGCCGGTGTCCGCCGCCGCGGCGACGTCTTGCCCTCGGTCGGCGGCCCCTGCGTCGAGCGCCTCGTCGGCGTCGATCTGCGTGGCGACCGAACCCGCGTCGGCGTCGGTTGGGGCCGGATCGCCGAAGATCAGACCGTAGAGGACCCACGCGCCACTCCCGACCAGGCCGAGGACGATGAGCAGGGCGACCACGATGCCGACGTTGTTTCGGCGTCCTGGTGTCGGGATTGCGATATCGGGGTCCGTCTGTCGGTACGCTGCGGCCGCGAGCGCTCCGGCCAGCTTGACCTTGCGCGTCTCGGCCTCCTCCGGAATCGGCTCGGTCTCCCGCGTGTCGGCGGAGCCGTGGTTCGGCCGCGTGTCCCGCGACGGGTGCTCCACGTGCGTGAAATGCTCGCCGGGGATCGGTGCGGCGTCGATCGGTGTGCCGGTGATCGAGGCGAGTCGGTCCAGCGCAGCGACCGCACCGGTGGGCGCGTCGCTGAACAGGTCGTCGAAATACTCACGGACCTCGCGGGGCGTCAGGATCGCGCCCATGCGTTGGAGAACCTCTTCGAGCGCGACCTGCATCTCCGACGCAGTCTGGAAGCGTTGCGCGGCGTCCTTCCCCAGCGCCTTGAGGATGATCGCCTCGAGCTCCGGAGGCAGCTGTCGGATGACCTCTCGGGGCATCGTCGGCTGCTCGTTCAGAATCGCGGTGATCGCGAGTAGGTCGCTCTCGTGCCCGAAGGGTCGGCGATTGGTGACCAGCTCGTAGAGCACGATCCCCAGCGCGAAGATGTCGCTTCGGGCGTCGACGAGCTTGCCGGAGATCTGCTCCGGCGACATGTACGACAGCTTGCCCTTGACGGCCCCGGTCT
>CAZFPM010000162.1:0-14572 GCA_964520965.1 uncultured Myxococcales bacterium | reverse complement strand
GCTTCTGGGATACCGGTGAGATCATCGACGTCTGCGGCGGCGACGGCTGCACCCCCGACTGAACTCGCCCGAAGGCGAGCCTCGCCGTGCGCTCCTGCGCGAGGCCCGCGGGGAGCCGGGCCCGCTATCGACGGCTCACTGCCATCGCGCCGGGCGTACCCGGTCGGGGTCCGGGAGCGAGGGCGACGATGCGCACTTCCGCGTTGAGCACGTTCGCGCCGATCAACGTGTCCCAGGCTCCCTCGTTGACCACGCCGAGGGCAAAACGGGGGTCTTCGAGTCCGGGCGCGGCGAGACGGAGTCCGAGGGCCCAATGCCCCGGGACGACGTCCGACGGGAGCACGACGTCTAGATCCAGCTCGATCGGCTCCCCTGGCAGCCACCGGCGAAGCTCGGCATCGGCGAGCTGAGCGACGCGAATGTCTCCGCTTCGGGCGAAGATGACGGCCACGCCGTGCGGCCGGACGGGGGCCGCAAATCCCGTGTTCTCGAGCACTACGCGCAGACGGAGCTCGCCACCCGGCGGCGCTTCAGGCGTCGCCTCACCCTCGACGAAGGCGAGGCGATAGCCCAGACGACGGTCGATCTCGTCGTAGCAGCCGCGGTCGCGCCATCCGTCGAGCACTCCCTCGTTCCAACCCCCGTTCAAATACGTGAAGTGAAATCTCGCAAGTTGCGCCAACGCGGTGTCACACAAGCTGTATGGAGGATTCTCCCGACAGGCCCCACCCCCCATCGGGACCCACGCCGTGTCGGCCTCGAGCCAGTCGCGCCAGTCCTCGATCGGGTCCGCGAACGTCCCGAGATCGTCGTCCGACCCGAGGAAGCAGTCGTTGTGGTGTCCGATGCGCGCCATCGGTTCGTCGGAGAACGCCGTGCCCGCGCTGAGCGGTCCGCCGACGGCAGCGTCTTTGTACATCGGCGTGCGGACGGAGATCCCGATCTCGTTGGGCACCGCCAGGACCAGCGCCTCGATGACGGCTGCCCTCGCCTCGGGTGTGTCGAGTTCGTTGGAAGAGGTATGCCACTCCCCCCACGCCCCGATGAAGCCTGCCTCGACGACGGCGATCACCGTCGCGTGGTCGCGGATGACCCCACCCAGTTGGCCGATGTGCTCCAGCACGCGTTCGAGCGGCGCGTCGATGCCGACCTCGGTCTCGTCGTACCGGAAACGCAGAACGACCTGCACGCCGGCCGACCTGGCATGGTCGAGACCTCGCCTCAGCCGTCGAATGAAGTCCGCGCCGAGGGGGCTCTCCCGGAAGGGGGCGAGTAGCACCGGCGCGAACGCGAGGGTCGTGCCCTCGACCCGCAGCGCATCGAACGTGCCCCGGTCAGCCGTGAGGAGGTCGACCCAGCGGTGGAATCCCCGCCCGGGGTTCAGCGGATCGGCGGTCGGAGCCCCGAAGACGAGAGGCTCGGGATCCGCCGGCTCTCCCCAGGGATCGTCGGTATCGCCGGCCTCGACGTCCGGATCACCGGACCCATCGGTCTGATCGGCGGCATCCACTGTCTCGGCGTCGACGTCGGCGGACGTGCTGTCTGGCGCCGAGTCGGGCTCCGTATCGACCAGGTCGGGGTCGGGCGCATCGGTCGGCGCGGCAAGGTCCGTGGTGTCGAACCCGCGCAGCACGTCGACTTCAGGCCCGGCATCGTCCGCATCTTGTGTGTGCGTCCCGCCAACACGCGACCGCGGGGCGGGCGATGGCCCCGAGCCGCAGGCCATCACGATCGCCGCCGCGACGGCAAGGCACAAGCCGGGCTGCAGCGACGCTATGGTGGGTCGGTGGTGGGGCATGCGGATAGTCGTCGTTCGGGGGCCAAAACCGCCAGCCAGGACGAGAGGATAGCCGAGGTGCGGGTCGATCGCGAATCGCGGCCAGATCGGCGCTAGGGCTCGCGGACGATCGTCTGGTGCGGCCGGACGACGACCCCTTCGATGGAAATCTCGACATCTCCGTAATTCGTGACGACGGAGCGCCCGTCCGGGAGTCGCCACTCGAGCGGGACCGCGTGCGTGCTCACCCTGGAGACGTGGTCGACGCCGGAGTTGGCCAGACGCGCCGGGAGCTCGTCCGGGTACATGGAGATCGGTCGTGCGGCGACGCCGGATATCCCGACGGCGATCGGGTCCGGATCCAGCCAGTCGAGACGCTCCTCCGGTAACCGTGGCAGGTCGTCGGACAGGAACATCGCCCCCCCAGTCGACGCCGCGACCCAGAGGCTGGTCTCGACCTCGTCGTGGATCATATCCCGGAGCAGCGGCGGATCTGCGTCGCAGAGCACAGCGGCGCAGAGGAACCACCGACCGGCGGTCGTCCGCGCCTGGGCCGGGACGAAGTACCACGACGCGCCGATCAGCTCGACGGCGATATCGGGCCCTGAACGCCAGGCGTCGACGAGGTCGAAGCCGGCGATCGGCGGGGCCCCGACAGCGAGGAGCACCGTGTCCGGGCCGGCAGCCTCGCGGATGGTCTCGAGCGCCAGATGGTAGGCGGCCATCGGTGCGACGTTCTCGGCTCGCGGGCCGTTCCAGGTCCCAGCGAACAGGAAGTCGATCTTCAGCAGGTCGAGCCCCCAGCCGACGATGCGCCGGATGGTCGCAACGAGGTGCTCGCGGGCGTCCGGATGGGTGACGTCGAGGACGAGCAACTCCCCCGCCTTCCCGTGCGCGTAGACCGCTTCACCGACAAACCAGTCGGGGTGCTCCGCAGCCAGCTCCGTATCGGCGTCGACCAACAATGGAGCCAGCCAGACGCCCACCTCGAAACCGTCTCCACGCAGATCCGCGGCGAGGCCGTCGAGCCCGGACGGGAACTTCTCGTTGGGCTCCCAGACGCCCCACGCCTGCTGCCAGCCGTCGTCGACGACGATGCGGAGCGGCGGAGCGCCCTCGGGTGCGTGCCGAGCGAGGTGGGTCGCGACCAGTGCGGCGTTGGCGCGGACATCGGTCTCTCCGACTGAGTCCCACAGTTCGTACCACGAATTCCAACCGAGCTCGGCGTGGGCGGGCGAGGCGTCGGTGGATCGCCAGGATTGCGAGGCGACCCGTGCGCCGTAAGCCTCGAGCAGGTGCTCCTCGTCGCCGCCGAAAGCCAGGTGCCACGGCTCGGACGCGCCGGCGTTCTGCCCGCTCGCGAGCCAGAGCGTCACCTCGTCGCCGACCGCGCTCACCTCGACCCACGCCTTCGTCCGCTCGACCCTCGTCACCCCGGCGACGACGTGAGGTCCGTCTCGGCTCCCGGCCAGCGTGTACCACCACGAGATCTCGCGTCCGCTTCGCACCACCTCGATGTCTCCGCGAGCAGCGACCGCGGTCGCAACCACCCTGGGTGAGAGCGGCTCGTGGAGAGCGAGCATCCCGGTCTGGGACCACGACTGGAACCCGTTCGAGAGCCAGCCGGCCGCACCCGGAATCGTGGCGACCACTCGCAGACCGAGTTCGTCGGCGGGTCCGCCGTCGGCTCCGGTCCAGCCCACGACCCAGCCGGCCGCGGTCGCGCTGACGTGGAGCGTCCCGTCGCCGGCGTTGCATCTCACGCCGGCCGTGTCGTCGGGGTCCGGCACACAGCGGTCGGCGACCACTCGCTCGTCTCCCACCCGGAGGTAGGGACTGACGGCGTATTCGACGTCGGCGCAGCTTCCTGTCAGGTCCGGAGGCGCACCCGAGACATCAGCGACGCCCGGCGACCCGCACGGGCCTGCGACCGCGGCATCTCCGGTGGGGTCGGTCACGGTGTCGGTCCTTCCGTCGGAGCCGTCGGCCCCGGCATCGACCGAGATGGTGTCGTGCGTGGGATGGGCGTCCGCATCGGCGACGCCGTCTTCGCCCGGCCCGCAGCCGGAACCGAGCGCGACGGCGAATAGCGCGACCACACTCAGGCGGGGAGTCCCGCAGCGCGCAACACCGGCGCGCAGGGGTCGTTCGACGGCTCGGCCCACGGTCACCGCTTCCATGGCCGTCCGACCGTCACGAGCACGGCGAATGCCACCGCGACGAGCACGACGGACATCGAGCGCGCTCCCGACATGTCGGTCTCCATCGTCGTGTAGATTGCGAGCGGAAGGGTCCGGGAGACCCCGGTCAGGTTGCCGGCGAACATCAAGGTCGCGCCGAATTCCCCGAGCGCCCGCGCCCATGCCATCGCGGCCCCGCCGACGATACCCGGCGCCGCGATCGGCAGGACGATCGTGAAGAACGCGCGGGTCGGCGCGGCCCCGAGACTACGCGCAGCGTGGATCAGATCGTCCGAGACGGCCCGAAACCCGCCCGCTGCCGATTCGACGTAGAACGGGGCGGCGACGAAGATCTGCGCGATGACCACGGCGGCGGAGCTGAACGCCACCGAAGCCCCGGCGTCTTCGAGCCAGCCGCCGACGAGACCCCGGCGTCCGAACGCGAGCAGCAGCGCCACACCGGCGACCGCGGGCGGGACGACGATCGGCATCCGCACCACGAGCTCGGCGACCCGAACCCAACGGCTGCGCCCGCGCGCGAACACCCACGCCAGCGGAGTCCCGAGGAGGATGATCACCAGGAGGCTGACCAGCGTCGTCCACAGGCTGAGCCGGAGGGCCGGCCCCACGCTCTCGTGCCGCAGCCCTTCGACGAAGCCGCCGGCGGGCGCGAACACCAGGGCGGCGATCGGCGTCACGAGGAAAGCGACGAGCGCGATGCCGGGAATCAGCACCGCGGGCGGCGCTCCGATTCGGGACTGGCGTCCACGCGTCATCGGTTCGTCCCGCGCGAATCGGGTCTGCCCCGGCGGCCGGCGTGGTGGCCGACGCCGGAGCCTTCGCCACCCCCGGCCGCGCCGTGTCCCCCGGTCGGACCGCCGCTGCCCTCGGGACGCGGCCCGTCGCCGCTCGGGTCGCACGGTGTGAACCCGAAGCGTCCGAACGCCTCGCGGCCGCGCTCGGACTCTATCTCTGCCAGCCACCGATCGACGAAGAGCGACGGGGGACCGATCCGGACGGCCTCGTAACGCACCGAGACGTCGAGTTCCGGCGGAATCTCCACGTAGCGGGCCGCATCGCCGGCACGAAGCGCATCGGTCCGATAGACGATCGCGGCGTCGGCCTCGCCGAGGATGATCTTCGCGGCGACCGCGGAGGCGCTGAGTTCTTCCGAACGTATCGACGCGTCCACCTGGGCGCGCCAGTCTCGGCCGTAGGCGCCGGTCCCCCGCTCGAGGAGTTCCGCGGTGTATTGGCCGAGCGGCACATCCGGAGCACCGACGACGACGTAGATCGCACGCGAGAGACCCTCGACGTCGGAGAGGTCCGAGTCGGCAGGGGCGAGAAGCGCGAGGGTGTTGCAGGCGACCGTCGTCCGGTTGGTCGCGAAGCCGGCCTCGGCGAGTGCGTCGACGTGGAGCGCGCCTGCCGAGAGCAGCACCTCCGCGTCTGCGCCCAACTCGATCTGCGCCCGGAGATGCTGGGTTCCGGCGAGCGTCACGCGCACGGAGACGCCGGGGTTCCGGGCTTCGAAGCCGTCGGCCAGCTCCTCGGCGACCTCACCGAGCGACGACGCTGCGTAGACGTCGATG
Organism: uncultured Myxococcales bacterium; assembly: GCA_964520965.1. Classification (GTDB taxonomy): domain Bacteria; phylum Myxococcota_A; class Bradymonadia; order REDH01; family REDH01; genus CAZFPM01. The sequence goes on along the minus strand of CAZFPM010000162.1, from coordinate 9,023 downwards.
ATCTCCCCTCCGCCACGGGAGCAGCCCCCGACCGACGCGACCGCGGCGAGCAGGAGCAGGAGGCGAGAGATGACGGACAAGGCGAAACGGGGGAGCAGGAGGCATCGATGGAACCACCCGACGAGACCGCTGGTCGTGCGACGGGTCGCATCGCGTGTGCCAAGCGCCAAACTCGCCGTCAAGTCGAGCGTCTCGACGCGGGGGCACCGACCGAGGCCGGCAGCGTGACGTGGAACGTCGTCCCGCCGCCCGGCCGGTCGTCGAATCCGATGGCGCCTCCCATGCCCTCGACGATCGCCTTTGAGATCGCCAGGCCCAGACCCGTTCCGCCCTCGCGTCGGGTGGTAGATGAGTCTGCCTGCGCGAACTTGTTGAACATGCGCGCCCTGAACGCGTCCGGAATCCCCTTCCCCCGGTCGCTCACCTCGAGACGATAGCCTTCCTGCACCTCCGCGAGTGTGACGTCGACGGATCGCCCGCGCGGGGAGTACTTGATCGCGTTCGAGAGGAGGTTGGCCAAGACCTGCGCTACGCGGTCGGGGTCCACATCGACGTTGGCCGCGGCCACCCGGATGTCCAGGCGGAGGTCGACCCCGAAACGCTGCGCGAACAGCGACGCGGATTCGGTCGCTTCTTGGAGCGCGACCACGAGATCGAGAAGCCGCACCCGGTACTCGAACTGACCGGCCTCGAGCTTCTGAGCATCGAGCATGTCGTTGATCAGTCGCCCCAGCCGGTCGCAGTTGCGCTGAGCCAGATCCACGAGTGTGCGCCCACGCTCGTCGAGCGGACCCGCGGCACCGCCCAGAAGCAGACCCAACGCCCCACCGATCGACGTCAGCGGCGTCCGCAGCTCATGGTTCACGACCGAGATGAACTCGTTCTTCATCTGGTCGATCCGGCGCCGTTCGGTCACGTCTCGAAGGTTGAGCACCATCGTCCCGGTCTCGAGCCAGCGGCCCGCGGCTTCTACCGAGAGCCTCTCGCCCCCGCGCGTCGTGATGTCGGCCTCCAGGCGAAAACGTCCCTCCGGGTCTGGCGCGTCCATCACGTCGCGCACCGTAGATCGTTCGGCCTCCGCCACGAGGTCGAGCAGTCCGAACCCGTCGCCCTGCTCGACTCCGGTGAGCGCGACGAACTCGCGATTCGCTCGGGCGATTCGGCCCGACGGGTCGAACACCGCACATGCGTCGGCGCCGTGCTCAAATGCCAGGCGGGGCCAATCGCCGGGGGGCGTAGCGTCGTCGGTCACTGCTGTCCGGAGCTTGGGAGACCCAAACAAGCGGATCCAAGGGTCGAATGCAATGCCCAGCCTGGGAGATCTGTGGTACGCGCTCCCCCGTAACCCCACAGTCTGTGGACGTCGAATCGTCCCCCACCGATGTCCGAACCCCCGACCCGACCAGCGTCCGAGGCGGTTGCCGATCGCCGCTTCGGCACCTTCGCGGGCGTCTTCCGCCCCACGGCTCTGACTATTCTCGGTGCCCTCCTCTACCTGCGCGAGGGGTGGGTCGTCGGCCAGGCCGGATTGGGCGGGTTCGTCCTGATCCTGGTCGCCATGTACGTCATCACCGGCGCGACGGCGCTCTCGATGGCGTCGATCACGACGAATATCCGCATCGGCAAGGGGGGGGTGTTCTCGATCATCAGCCAGTCGATGGGATTGGAGGCGGGAGGCGCGATCGCCGTGCCTTTCTACCTCGCGCAATCCCTCGGCGCCGCGCTCTACATCTTCGCGTTCGCCGAAGGGTGGCAGATGATCTTCCCGTCACACCCCACGGCGCTCGTGGTCTCCGCGGTGTACGCGGTGATTCTGGGTTTGACCGTGGTCGGCGCTCGCCTGGCGTTTCGAACACAGAGCATCGTGCTCGTCGGCATCATCGCGGCCCTCGTCTCCATGGTTGCCGCGGTCGGCCCTGCGGAGTCGACTCACGTCATCGAGTTCTGGGGCCCGCCCGGCCGCCCCCCGCTGACCAGCCTCTTCGCGCTCTTCTTCCCCGCCGCTACGGGGATCCTCGTCGGCGCCTCGATGAGCGGGAACCTCAAGAACGCCCGCCGCAGCATTCCCCGCGGAACGCTCGCCGCCGTCGCCGTGACCTTCGCCATCTATCTCTGCGGCGGGATATGGTTCGCCGCCGTCGTGCCCCCGGAGTCGTTGCGGGTGAGTTACGACAGCCTGATCACGCACTCACGGTGGCCGCAAGCGGTGCTCGCCGGGCTGCTGGCGAGCACGTTGTCGGCCACGTTGTCCTCCCTCGTCGCCGCGCCGCGAGTCCTCAGCGCTCTGGCCGGCTACGGCATCCTCCCAGGCAGCTCGCGCCTCGCCCAACTCTCGTCGAACGGCGAGCCACGAACCGCGACGCTGGTCACAGCCCTGATCGTCGTGCTCGGCCTCATGAGCGGCTCGCTCGATGCGCTCGCGCCGCTGCTGACCGTGTTCTTCCTGATCGCGTACGCCTCGCTGAACTTCGTCGTCCTGGTCGAGCAGGCCCTGGGTCTGCCGTCGTTCCGACCGACGTTCCGGATCCACAAAGCGGTGCCGCTCGTGGGTACGGTCGCTTCGCTCCTCGCCATTCTCGCGACGTCGCCGATCTTCGGACTACTCGCCCTCTCGTTCGTCATCGTTCTCTACGTCTGGCTGGTGAGTCGGCGCCTTCCGGCGCCCTTCGAGACGGCGCGTTCCGGGCTCGTCGTCAACGTGGCGAACTGGGCGGCCCGGAAGATCGGCGAGCTGCCAGCGTCGACCGAGCGTTCGTGGAAACCCGACCTGCTCGCGCCGGTCCGGTCGACGACGGAGCTCCAAGGGAGCTTCCGCATCCTCCGGGCGATCACCACGCACAAAGGGTCGGTCCATGTGGTCGGGTTGGCGACCAACGGGCAGGAGATTGACGCCGAGGCGTTGGCGGCCCTCACCCAGGATCTGAAGGCCGACGGGATCACGAGCAAGTCGGCGTGCCTCGATGTGCGAGGGTTCGGGGAGGGAACCACGCTGAGCCTCGCGGTGCTCCGCGGTACGTTCCTGGCACCCAACGTGGTCCTTTTGTCGCTGCAGGACACAGAACAGGAGGACGTCCAGGTCATCCGCGATGCGGCGGCCGAAACGCGTACGGGGCTCGTCTTGGTCGGCCCGCATCCGGAGGCGGGGCTCGGGCGCGAGCGGTCGATCAACGTATGGGTGCGCGACCAGAGCCCGGATTGGGAGCTCAGCCTGAAAATGGCCAGCGTGGATCTGTCGCTGCTGCTCGCTCTACAGATCCAGACCGCGTGGCGTGCTCGACTCCGCCTGATCTGTGTCGTCGACGACGAGGCGAAACAGCCGAGCGCCCACATGTTCCTACACGAGCTGTGCGAGCAGGCCCGCGTACCCGGCGAGACCACCATCGATGTGATCGCGGGTGGCTTCACGGACTACGTCGGCAACTGCCCGCAGGCCGACATCAACATCTTCGGCCTGCCGGCCCAGGTCGACGCCGACGCCCTGCGGAAGACCGCCTTGAGCGCTCGGTCGACGTGCCTCTTCGTGCAAGCGTCCGGCAAGGAAAGCGCGCTGGCTTGAGCGCCGCGAGGCCGGGCCGGCCTCGCGGGAAACGGTCCCTACTCGTCGGCCATGTAGTAGGTGCTGAGCAACACCGCGTGCACGCTGATCTGATCGCACGTCACAGGGCCGGCGGGCTCGGCCGCCGCCGCCGAACCCTCTGCGGGCGCACCCGACCCCTCGGCCGCTGCTCCCGAGCCCTCGGCCGGCTCCGGTGTCGGCTCGGCGGGTGCGGGAGCCGCTTCAGCCGTTTCACCGCACCACGACGAGATGTCGACCGTGTGCGTGGCCTCCATCTGAGGCGAGACGTAGACGTGCTCCAGCGACGTGTGGATCGGCTCCCGTTGGCCCTCCTGGAAGATCCGGATTCTGAACTCCGAACCGACTCGGACCATGTTCGGGTTGTCCACGACCAGATGGTGGAGCGTGTCGTTCACGGCACGGACCTCGTGCGACACGTCGTTGACGTTCCGGTTCGGGATCCGGGCGGCGTCACAGGCCGTCATGAGCAAGGCGGCGAGAGCGATCAGAATGAGATAGCGCATATTGGATCCGCGGGCAGGCAGAAGGATCTGGAGTCAGGAACCTTGCAACAGGTCATGTAACCGGGCGACCAGCGCGACCATGTCGACGGGCTTCGTGTGGAACGCATCGCAACCCGCTCCCTCGGCGAGACGCCGGTCGTCGGGACCGGATTCGGTGGTCAGGACGACGACGGGGATGTCGCAGGTCTTCGGGTCGTCCTTGAGAATCGGAATCGCCGCCCATCCGTCCATCACGGGCATCCGCAAGTCGATGATGACGACATCGGGGACCCGCTCGCGCGCGATCTCGATACCCTCGAGGCCGTTGGCGGCCTCGAGGACGTCGAACCCCAGCGCGTCCAGGTGCGTTCGGACGAGCGCGCGCAGGTCTCCGTCGTCGTCGACGATGAGAATCGTGCCCATCTCAGCGTCTCCCGATCACTGGGACTGGGAGAGCGAGGTCAGCAGGTCGAAGTACGGGAAGAAGTACATCATGAAGATCGCGACGACGACCCCGCCGATGAAGATGAGCAACAGCGGCTGCAGTACGACCGGCAGTCGTTCGACCGAGTCCTCGAACTTCCGTGTCATGACCCGGGAGAGGTGGTCGAGCATTTCGGTCAGCTTTCCGGACTCCTCTCCGACGGCGATCATCTCCGGGAAGAAGTAGGGAAGCGCCGAGTAGTTCTCGAGCGGCTCGGCCAGGCTCTTGCCCTGTTCCGCGCTGGCGCCCATGGCCGCCACCGCGTTGCGCACGTAGGTGTTGTTGACGGCACCCTGGGCGAGCGAGAGGGCGCTCCGGATCGGCACGCCGTTCTGCGTCATCAGCTTGATCATGTTCGACAGCCGCGTGAGCTCGGCGAGCATCATCAGCCGACCGACGATCGGCAGCGAGCCGAGGAACGTGTCGAAGCGCAGGCGTTGCATCTGTCGGAAGGTGAGCAGGCCGATGAACGGGCCGGCGATCAGAATCACCATCAGCACGAAGCCGGCTGGGTGCGTAATGAACGCACTCAACTTGCCCACGGTCGCCGCCATGCCGTCGAGCTCACCGCCCGACTGTTCGATCACGCTCGTGAACTGGGGCACGACGAAGAAGAGCATGAGGAGCACGACGAAGAACGACAGGCTCATCAGCACGAAGGGATAGGCGAGCGCATTGCCGAGTCGCGAGCGGATCGCGGTCTCCTCTTCGAGCATGTCCGCGACGTACTCGAGGCCCTCACCCAGCTTCCCTGCCTCTTCGGCCGAACGGATGATATTCACCACCACGGCATCAAAGTACCAGGGGTGGTCGCCCAACGCGCGGTAGACCGCGACGCCGGAGTCGATGCTCTCGCGGATGGCCCGCAGGGTAGCTGCCATGCGCGCGTTCCTCGTGTTGTGCGTGAGCACATCGAGAGCGCGGACGACCGGGAAGCCCGCCGAGACGAGCGTCCCGAACTCGCGCACGAATGCACCGATGCGCGCCCGAGGAACGCGGCCGATTAGCGACGGCCGCCCGCGGGCGACTTCGACCGTTTCCGCGGCGCCGGTCTCACTGGAGATCTGCTCTTCCAACTGTGACTTGATATCATCCATTGCTGCCTCTTAGGCGGGGGTTCGTACTGATGGTGCGCGGCTCAGAATCGGAGCACGCGCTTATATTCGTCGATCGAGGTCAGGCCGGCAGCGACCTTGTCCAGGGCGTCTTGCTGAAGAGGCCGCAGCCCCTGGGCCAGCGCGAACTCCCGGATCTCACGCTCCGGAACTTCGTCGAGGATCATGCCGCGGATGTCCCGGTCGACCCGCAACACCTCGAATACGCCGATACGTCCTGCGTAGCCGCTTTGGAAACACGCGTCGCAACCTACCGCCACGTAAGGCGAAAGCGGCTTCGGGATTTCCAGCCCGTGGTCCTTGAACATCTGACGGTCGGCGGTCGTCGCCTTCCCCTTGGCCTTGCAGGCGTCGCAGAGGCGTCGCACCAGACGCTGCGCGATCACGCCCTGCATGGCGCTGGCGACGAGATGGGACCGCAGGCCGAAGTTCCGCAACGTCGTCACCGCGCCGACCGAGTCGTTCGCGTGCAACGTACTGAATACCATCCGGCCGGTCATGCTCGCGCGCATCGCGATCTGCGCGGTCTCCTCGTCGCGAATCTCGCCGATCAGCAGGGTGTCCGGGTCCTGGCGCAGGAGCGCACGGAGCCCGGTCGCGAAGTCGAGGCCGAGGCCATAGTTGACTTCGACCTGGTTCGCGCCGGCGAGCTCGATCTCCACCGGGTCCTCGATGGTCGCGACGTGCGTCGCGTCCCGATCGAATTCGTTGAGGGCCGCGTAGAGCGTCGTGGTCTTGCCGCTGCCGACCGGCCCCGTCGCCAGGATGATGCCATAGGGCCGCGTCGTGACGTCGCGCAACAACGCGAGGTCCTTCGGGTTGAGGCCGATCGCGTCGAGGTCCGTGTCGATCCGCCCCGTCGATGCCAACCGGATCGCCAGCTTTTCGCCGCGTTTCGTCGGCACGGACGCGATACGCAGATCGTAGGTCGCACCGCCGAGGCTCAAGTGGAGGTGTCCGTCTTGGGGTCGACGACGCTCGGTGATGTCCATGTCGGCCAGGATCTTCACGCGGGCCACGACCTCGTCATAGAGCGTGCGCTCCAGCTCCATGACGTTGTGCAGGATCCCGTCGATCCGGTAGCGAACGCGGGCGAAGTCCGCGAAGCGTTCCAGGTGGATGTCCGTCGCGTTCGACTCGATCGCCCCCTCGAAGAGGTAGCGGACCAGCTCGACGGCCGATTTTTCGCGGACCGCCGCCTTCAGGACCGAGTAGTCCCCGACCAGCGACCGGCGAGGAGCCTTCGCCGGACGCTCCGACGGGAGTTCGCGTGCGCGCAAAGCGCGCGATTCCAGGAACCCCTCTCGCAGCGACATGGCCGCCGAAGGCGCCACCACGACGAGCTCGACGGGGCTGCCGAGCGATTTGGTGAGCCCGTCCACAACGGCCGCCGACGGCGCGAAGGGGACCGCTACCAGTTGGCTCGCCCCCGGCGCGCCGACCGGCACCATCGAGTAGGCCCGGACCCACTCGATCGGGAACGCATCGATCGCGCTCTCCGGCGCCAGCTCCGGCGCGGTCAGCTCGGCAGCCGTCTCTGTGTAGGCGGCCACGGCCGACACGTACGCCGACTCGGTCATCACGCCCGTGCGGACCGCCAGCTCGAGCGTCAACGCGCCGCCCGCTGCGGCGTCTTTCTGCAGCTGTCGGTAATCGCGGAACGAATACACCTCCTCCAAGAGCAGATGCTCACCGAAGGGGTCACCGCTGCTCGCGGGAGGGAAGAACGGCAACGCACGCACGGCTGCCTCGAACGCGTCCGGCGGAACACCGCCTGCGAGCGCGGTCGCCCAGGCACCCGGGCTGGCGCTGGCGCCGGCGCCGCGGAGAACCGAACCAACCGACGACGACGGCTGGCCGAGCAGGACACCGATGCGGCTCGCGAGGCCGTCGATGTCGGCGAATGCGTGAGCCACGTCGTGCTCGGGGACGTCGTCGAACGGCCACGGGGCGTCGTAAGACGTGCTAGGTGCTTCCAGTTCCACGTTCTCCTCAGGCTGCTCGTCGTCCTCGTTGACTACGTTCCAATCCAGCGTTCGCAGGAGGTCTCGTTTGCGATCCGTGCTGGGCGGGGTCGCTCCCCCGGCCGCACCGGTGACGTCGAAGCCCATCTCGCGGAGCACGTCGCCCACGGGCACGTTTCGGCGGCTCGCCTCGGCGGCCGCACGCTGCCAGATCCTCTCGACGCGGGTCTGGACCTTTACGTTCGCGCCAGAGACTCGCTCGACACCCTTCCATTGGACGACGTCGCCCAGCCTCACGTCCTCGTTCAATCGTTGCCAGAGTGTCTTCTTGGCCATTCGGCCTGCCTCTCGGGAAAAGTATGACCGCGGCCGATCGCCGACCGCGTAGCTCCCTGCGGCGGGACCCATCCCTGCCGGCCATTCAAAGTGTTCACCGATACTGGGGGAAACGGAGACGATCATCAACCCCCACGCGCAGACCCCCGCATTGGCGGGACTTTACCGCCTCTCCGACGCCCGTGCTGACCTCACATCGTCGTGCCGCCGTCGATCTCCAGGCACGACCCCGTGAAGTAATCGCACTCGACGATGAAACGGACTCCCCGCCAGATGTCCACCGGCTCGCCGACCCTGCGGAGCGCGACGATCCCGAGCATCTTGTCGAGGGCTCCCGGCGGCATCCCGTCCAGGATCGGCGTCCGGATGAACCCCGGCGCGACCGCCCCGACGCGCACGCCGTAGCGCGCCAACTCCCTGGCCCAAAGCCGCGTGTCCGCCACCAGGCCCGCCTTCGCCGCGCTGTAGTTCGACTGCCCCACGTTTCCGCGGCGCGACACCGACGAGATGTTCACGACCACCGACGACGGTGTGCCCCGCTCGATCACCCGAGCGGCGAACTCCCGTGTGCACAGAAAGGGCCCGGTGAGGTCGACATCGATCACCTTCTGCCACTTGCTCAACGACATCTTCCGGATCGCGCCGGTCTCCCGGTCCTTCTTCACCAGCAGCCCGTCCCGGAACAGACCCGCGTTGTTCACCAGGAGGTTCGCGCCGTCCAGCCACTCGTCCGCCGCCGCGACCATGCCGACCACCGACGCTTCGTCGCTCACGTCCGCGACGTGGGTGTGCAATCCCTCGAGGCCGGCCGACGAGGCCTCCGATGCCAGCGCCGACAGACTCTCCGCGTCGATGTCGACGGCGACGACGCGGCCGGCGTTGCGGGCGATCTCGAGGGCGAAGAAGCGACCCATGCCAGAGCCGGCTCCGGTCACGATTGCGCGTACGTTCCCAATCTCCATTCCGACCTCCTTGGCTGGGGCCGGCTGACACAACGCTCCGCTCGCACCGCTGTCAAGGCGGTCGCCGCGTGCGCTGCGCCGCGGGCTCGGACTCTCCAGTCTG
>CAZFPM010000161.1:3369-14581 GCA_964520965.1 uncultured Myxococcales bacterium | reverse complement strand
ATGTCCTCGGTGCACAGCCTTGACGCGCGCCGACCTTCCGGTCGGTGTACCCGAGAGACGACCGCTGCAGGGCCCCGACCGCTACGATCAGTTCGTCGATATCAGCCTGCTCGGTGTCGGAGCCATGGGCCGGGTGCGGCGGGTGCGCGATCCGGCGCTGAACCGGACGATGGCGCTCAAGACACTGCGGCCGGAGGTCATGTACAACCCGAGCGCCGTCCTGCGCTTCACGGAGGAAGCGCAGACGACGGCGCAGCTGCAGCACCCGGGGATTCTGCCCGTCTTCGAGACGGGTCGCACCCGCGACGGGCGCCTGTGGTTCACGATGCAGGAGGTCCGCGGGCAGACCCTGCGGCACGTGCTCGCCGAGGTCCACGCCGCGTCGGCGGAGGGCCGGTGGCGTCCCAGCGAGTCGGGCTGGACGCTTCAGCGCACGATCGAAGCGTTCCGGCGCGTCTGCGACGCGGTCGCTTACGCGCATAGCCGTGGCGTCGTCCACCGCGACCTCAAGCCGTCGAACGTCATGGTCGGTCAGCACGGTGAGGTGCTCGTCGTCGACTGGGGCCTGGCGAAGATCGTCGGTGCCCCCGATCCGGACGTGGACACCGACGTGGTCGTGACCACCCGCACGGGCAACGATGCACAGGAGACCGTGTCGGGCACGATCGCCGGTACGCCGATGTACATGGCGCCGGAACAGGCGCGCGGCGAGATCCACATGATCGACGCCCGCACCGACGTCTACGCGCTCGGCGCGATGCTCTACGAGATCCTCGCCGGGCGGGGGCCCTACCAGGGGGTCGACGCCACGGACGTCCTCAGCCAGCTCCTCGCCGGGCCGCCGTCGCAGCTGCGCGCGAACGTCGGGTTGGATCCGCGCACCGGTCGCGAGACCGCGCCGATGGCTCCGTTCGTCGGGCTCGGGCTCCCGGTTCCGGAGGAGCTGGTCGACGCGTGCAACCGGGCGATGGAGCGGGATCCCGCCGATCGCTATCCCGACGCGGGCGCACTCGGTGCCGACATCGGGGCCTGGCTCGACGGTTCGCGGCGACGCGAGAGGGCGCTGGAGGTCGTCGACGAAGCGCGTAGAGCGCTGCCGAAGGCCGACGAGCTCCGCCACCGCGGGCGCGTGCTCCGGGAATCGGCGGCCCGCACCCTCGACGCCGTTCCACTGTGGGCTGCCGAGGAGGAGAAGGCCCCCGGGTGGGCCCGGCTCGACGAGGCCGCGCGCCTCGAGCGAAAGGCCGAGAAGCTCGAGCTCGACCACGAACTCCTGTTGCACGGCGCCCTGACCCATGAGCCCCACCTGCCCGAGGCGCACCAGGCCCTCGCCGATCGCTACCGAGCAAACCACGAGGCCGCCGAAGACGCTCGCGACGCCGTGGCCGCAGCGCGCGCCGAGAACCTGTTGCGCATTCACGCAGCGGCCCTGCCGGAGGGGAGCGCCGTGCGTGCCGCCCACTTCCGCTACCTCGCGGGCGACGGCCTCGTGTCTCTGACCACCGACCCGCGCGGCGCCGAGGTCGTGCTCTACGACAACGTCACCCGAAACCGACGGATCGTTCCCGGCGCCGCCCGGACCATCGGGTTCACGCCCCTGCGCGCTGTACCGCTGCCGATGGGGTCGTATCTCGCCGTGCTGCGCTCCGACGGGCACGAGCCGGTGCACTACCCCATCCACGTCCGTCGTGAAGAGCACGTCGGAACGATCCGGTTCGGCAGCGCTGACGCCGGCGCGATCGCGCTGCCGAGAAACGGGGAGCTCGGTAGGAACGAGACGTCTATGTGCCCGCTGGCGCTTGCGCGATCGGAGGCGATCCAGACGCGCCGAACTCTCTGCCCGGTCGACGCGTCTGGGTGGACGCGTTCGTGAACAAACGCTTCCCGGTGACCAACGCCGAGTACATCGTCTTTCTCGACGCACTGGCGGCTCGCGGGGACGAAGAGCTCGCACTGCGACACGCACCCCGGGAGCGGGCGGCGAGCGGCGAGGACTCAGGGGTTCTGATCTACGGGCGAGACGCCGACGGACGATTCGTTCTCCAGCCCGACGGCGACGGCGACGTGTGGCGGGCCGAGTGGCCGGTGATGATGGTCGATTGGGAGGCCGCTCGCGCATACACGACCTGGCTCGCCGACCGGGACGGACTGCCCTGGAGTTTGCCCCACGAGGTCGAGTGGGAGAAGGCCGCCCGCGGGGCCGACGGTCGCTCCCACCCCTGGGGCGACGCCTTCGATCCGTCGTGGTGCCACGTGAAGGACAGCCACTCCGGACCGCCGATGATCGCGGTCATCGACAGCTACCCGACCGACGAGAGCCCCTACGGCGTCCGCGGTATGGCCGCGAACACCTCCGAATGGTGCGCAAATGCCTATCGCGCCGCCGGGCCCGAGCTCGACGGCGACCGGCTCGGCCCTGTCGGCGACTGCGCCGACGAGCCCGACGTCCAGTTCTGGGTCGTCCGGGGCGGCGCATGGTACGATCAAGCGCAGTACGCCCGCGCGGCCACGCGCCGCCACCAACCGCCGGGCACCCGGCGTAGCGACATCGGGTTCCGGGTCGCCCGGAGCTTCTGAGGAGGGGCGGGGAGTGTCCACGGCGCTTCGTCAACTCCTGCATCACGTCGACACCGGCGGTGATCGCATTGCGTTCGCCATCGAAGGAAGCACGCTGACCTGGGCGCAGCTCGACGACGCCTCGCGCCGGTACGCAGCCTCGCTCCACGCCGTCGGCGTCCGGCCCGGCGACCGCGTGGCGTGCCTGCTTCCGACCGGTCTCGCCCTGGTCGTCGCCCTGGTCGGGAACTGCCGAGCCGGTGTCGTGCACGTGCCGATCAACGACCGTTATCGGACGCGGGAGATCGCGCACATTCTGACCGATTCCGGAGCGGTCGTCCTGCTGATCGGCGCCGACGGAGCCGCGGTGGACGCCGTGGCCGAGCTGCCCGACGCGGCCCTGCCGACCCGGGTCTTCGTCGCGGGTGAGCGTGGGAGTGCGCTCTTCGGAGGCCGCTGCGACGAGGGGCGTTTCGCGGCCCTGCTCACCGGCCCGCGTGACGAGGGCTCCCCGCCGGTCGACGACGACGCGCTCTCGTTGCTGATCTACACGTCGGGGACGACCGGTCGGAGCAAGGGGGTCGAGCTGACGGTGGCCAATGTCGTCGCCGGCATCGACGCGTTGACCCGACTCTGGTGTTGGACCAGGGACGACGTCCTCGTCCTCGCGCTCCCGCTCTTCCACGTCCATGGTCTGTGCATCGGCCTGCATGGCACGCTGCTGCGGGGGTGTCGTGCCGATCTGGCCCCGCGCTTCGATCCGCAGCGGGTCGCTTCGGCGATCGAGTCCGGTGGGACCATCTTCATGGGCGTTCCGACGATGTACGCCCGGCTGGTCGAGGCGATGGACGTCGAGCCCGGGTTCGGCGACCGGCTCCGGCCGGCCCGCCTGTTCACCTCCGGGTCGGCGGCGCTGTCGCCGTCGATCTTCGAGCGTTTCGAGGCAGAGACGGGCCACCGCATTCTGGAGCGCTACGGAATGAGCGAGACGCTGCTCACCCTGTCGAACCCCTATGACGGTGAGCGCCGCCCGGGCACGGTGGGCCAGCCCGTGCCCGGCTGCGAGATCGCGCTCTTCGACGACGAAGGCCAGCCGTGCCCTCCCGGAACGGTCGGCGAGATCCACGCCCGCGGACCGTCCGTGATGCATCGGTACTGGAAGGCGCCGGAGCAGAGCGCCGCGGCGTTCCGCGACGGCTGGTTCCGCACCGGCGACGCAGCGGTGCTCTCGGACGACGGCTACGTGTCGATCGTCGGCCGGCGCTCCGTCGACGTGATCAAGTCCGGCGGTTACAAGATCTCCGCCCGCGAGATCGAAGAAGCCCTGGAGCGGGCCCCGGAGATCGCCGAGGCCGCCGTGATCGGGATCCCCGACCCGGTGTGGGGTGAGCGGGTCGTGGCGGCGGTCGTGGTGGCGGGGCCCGGCGTGGCGTCCGACGTCCTGGTCGACGCGGTGCGCCGGCAGTGCGACTCCGAGCTCGCCGAATACAAGCGGGTGCGGGCGATCGTCGTCGTCGACGCGCTTCCCAGGAACGCGCTAGGCAAAGTGCAGAAACACCAGCTGAAGTCGTTCGATTTCGATCTCGCGACCTGAGCCGCGGTGCGGCCTGCGGTCTTGGCGAGCGTGAGCGGTGTGAGCGGGCGACGACGGGCGGCAGAACCGACGGCGACGAACGTGAATAGAACGCCGCGCGTCGTCGTCGAAGGGCATGTTGCCCTCGACGTCACCGGAGAGCCATGTTCCGTTCCGCGCTCGCTGCCTGCTTCGCGATCACCGTCGCCGTGGCGTTCGTCCCCGATGCCCGGGCGGGCGCCCTCGGGGATTTCACCGACGGGATCCGGCCCGACGACGACGATCGTCCTCGACGTCGCGCGCGTCGCGGCGACCACCACCATCACCACGACCACCACGACCATCATTACGCGGCGTCGGACGAGCCCGGGCTCGGCTACTACCTGATCCTCGGTGACAACCCCGGCGAGGGCTTCTCCTGGGGGCGCGGCCCCTACGACGGGCGCTATCGGCTGGGAATGGGCGGCGCCAGGCAGGAGCTGACGTCGAACCAGACGAACCTCTCGCTCGCCGCTCCGCCCTCACCGCGCACCGGGCGAATCCACGCGCGGCTCGAGGGGCTCGGACTCCCCGACGGGAGCGCGTTCGGGGGCGGAATCTTCGCCAAGCTCGAGTCGTCGTTCACGCCCGGCCTCGCCATCTGGCACCAGCAGCTCTACGACCCGACGGACGAAGACCGACTCGGCGTGTCGACCATCACGGTCGAGCCGCGGCTGTGGACCGGTCCCAACGGGCAGATCTACTGGTATGGGGGCGGGCTTCTCTTCGGCGCCGCTGACGGCCCCGTGAACGGCGGCGCCACCCTCGGGCTCGGCACGACGATCACCCCGCTGCGGCCCCTCTTCCTCGAGCTCCGCTTCGCCGGTTCGGTCCTCGTCGACCAGGCCCTCGTCGACCTCTGGATGGGCGCGGGAGTCGAGGTGACGACCGGTGTCTTCGTACAGGCTGGCTACCGAGCGTTGGCAGCGAGCGAGAACGTGCTCCACGTCATGTCCGTCGGCCTGACGTTCGACCTCGGTTTCGGCGGCAGCCGCTGATCGACACGGATCGCGGCGACGGCGAATCGCGCCCGGGGCGCAGGTGTGGTATTTTGCCGCAGAATCCCCCCCTCGCGGTTCGTCCATGCGCGCGACGTACATCGGTTTCGGGTCTCTCGCCCTGCTCGTGGCCACGATGGCGTGGGCGGCGGGGTGCCAATTCGACTCGTCGGCCCTCGACGCTCGCGCCGCGTGCGAAACAGACGACGACTGCGATGATGGCGTGTGTGTCGCCGGGAGCTGCTTCGTGGCCGATGACATCGGCGACGGCGTCGCCGACACCGGGGAGGACCTGTCGTTCGACGTGCCCTTCGCCGACGTGCCTTCGGACTCCGTCGACGTTCTGCCCGACCTGCTGATCGACGGGGACGCGCCGGTCTGCAACCCGGGTCTCCGCCAATGCGTGGGCACCCTCTCGCAGGTCTGCTCCGACGACGGGACGACCCTGGTCACCACCGACTGTGCCACCACCCCGATCTGCGACGACTACGAGTTCGGCTGCCGATGCGCCGACGGCAACTGCGAAGAGCGAGCGTGCCGCCCGGGCACGCGACGATGCGAAGACGGCGCGGTGCAGGTGTGCGATCAGCAGGGATACGGCTACGACGACGTCGAGGACTGCGAGGGCGAGCAGATCTGCATCGGCGGATCGTGCGTCGACCCCGTGTGCGAGCCCGGCGTGTCGTTCTGCGCCGGAGAGACGGTCGTCGACTGCTCCGACGCCGGTGAGCCGCGAATCCGCGTCGACTGCGGAGCCGAAGACGCGTACTGCGCCGAGGAGCCTGAGGTCGGCTGCGAGGAGCGGGTCTGCCCGCCGCTCTCGTACCGATGCTCCGACGACGAGCGCGACGTGGAGCGCTGCGACAACCGCGGCAGTGGGTACTCGTTCCTCGAAGCCTGCGACGACGACCACTACTGCGACGATTCGCGCTGCGTCGAGATGGCGTGCGAGCCCGGCGTGCAGCGATGCACCGGCGCGCAGGTCTACGCGAGCTGCGATGATGGAGGACGCGAGGAGATCACCGAGGCGTGTCCCGGGGGGAGCTACTGCTCCGAGATCGACGGCGCGGTCAGCTGCCTCGACCAGGTCTGCGGGCCCGGATCGCGTCGGTGCTCCTCGTCGAGCGAAGCCGTGGAGATCTGCGACGAGCGAGGCGCCGGCTACACGGTCGTCCTCCCGTGCGGCTCGGAAGAGATCTGCACCGCGGCAGAGTGCGAGACCATGGTCTGCGACCCGTCGACTGTGAGCTGCCTCGACGACTTCTCGTACGCGATCTGCGACGCCCGGGGAGGATCGTTCGAGCTCGTCGGCTGCGGCGAAGGAACCTACTGCGACGACGACGCGGGCACGGCGACCTGCCCGGCGCAAACCTGCGCGCCGGGAACGCGATTCTGCGAGTTCCCGACCCAGGTCCGCATCTGCGACAGCCGCGGCTCCGGTTACACGGGCGTCGAAGTGTGCTCGGAGACCCACGCGTGCGTCGACGGGGAGTGCCTGCGCGTGTTGTGCACCCCCGGGGAGATCGTGTGCGTGTCCGGTCGGGACTATCGGCAATGCGACTCGTCGGGCACGGGCTGGATCGACCGGACCTGCGCGGAGAGCGAATTCTGCGGCGCCGACGCGTGCCAGCCCCAGGTCTGTCCTCCCGGCGAGCCCGTCTGTGGCGATGACGGGCACATCTACACCTGTGACGATATCGGCAGCGCCATGACGTTCACCGAGGCCTGCGAGTTCTCCTGCCGGGGCGTGTCGTGTCGCACGAACGTGTGTGGCGACTCCATCATCGCCACCGACGACGGAGAGGAGTGCGACGACGGCAACGCGCTGTCGTGCGACGGCTGCGAGGGCTGCCTGAGCGTCTCGGTGGGTCGACTCCGCGCCGTCAGCGTGACGACGAACGCAGAGGTGTGGCAACCGCTTCGCGCCGACATCACCGTCGAGGCCTGGGTCGAGGTGACCGCAAACGGCTCGATCGCCGGCATCGGCGACACCTCGGGTTCGAAATACGTGCACGTGGCCGTGAGCGGAGGCCGGTTGACCTGCGCGTTCGACAACGGCGTCGGCATGCTCACCGTGCATTCCCCGACCGTCGTCACGGGCACCGGCTGGCATCATGTCGCCTGCGTCCGCTTCGACCAGGTCGGCATCGCGGCCTTCGTCGACGGGGTGCTCGGCGGCATCGTCTACTCGCCCGGTGCGGGGACGACGATCGACATCGCGACCCGACTCTGGATCGGCTCCGACGGTGTCGTGTCCTCGGCGATCGCCCGTGTCGACGACGTCAGGGTCTCCAACGTCGCACGATACACCGAGCGCTTCGTGCCTCCGCTCCGGATCGGAACCGACGCCAACACGGTGGCCAGGTACACCTTCGACGACGGGGCGGGCACCACGGCAGCGGACTCCAGCGGAAACGCCCGACACCTCTCCATCTCTGCACTCACCTGGGCCCCGGACAATTGCTATGGCTCCGGCGTGGGCGCGACCTGCGGTGACGGCGCCCGCGACCCGTGGGAGCAGTGCGACGACGGCAACACCGACGAGGGCGACGGCTGCTCCTCGAGCTGTCGCACTGGCACGTGCCATCCCCCGCACGCGCTCGGACCAGGCGGGCACTGCTACAGCTTCAACGGCGGCGATTCATGGACCGACGCCCGAGACGCTTGCCGCGGTTGGGGCGGCGACCTGGTCACGATCGACAGCGTCCACGAAAACGCCTGGATCGCCTTCATGCGCAACCTCGGGACCTCGCATTGGATCGGCTACAACGATCGCGGCGGTCTGTTCGAAGAGGGCGACTTCCGATGGTCCGGCCCGGGCTCCGACTACGAAAACTGGGCCGGCGGCGAACCAAACGACGCTGGCGGCTGGGGCGCCGAGGACTGCGCAATCATCTATGGCGCCGACTCCGGCGGAAACGTCGGCCGATGGAACGACGTCGATTGCGGCCGCACCACTCGGTACATCTGCGAGCGCTGAGGGTAGCGACGGTCGGGGGCGGGCGGAATTCACGCAAAGGCGCAAAGGAGCAAACCGCAAAGGCGCAAAGGATCAGGATCTTTGCGCCTTCGCGCCTTTGCGTGAACCCCTGCCTCGCCTCTCTTACAGGACTCGCCCCGAGCCGCAGATCAATCGGCGACCGTCGGACCCTCGGCGCCCTGCACGATGGCGTATCGGTGGCCCGAGACGACCCGGAACGACTGGGTAGACAGGGGGGCGTCGGGCCATCGGATGGTGACGTCGGCTTCGCAGGCGGCGCCGAGGCCGAAGTGGAGGACGAGGTCGTTCTGGGCGCCGTAGTGGCCGTATCCTCCGCCGACTTCCTGGGTCTGGGTGACGTCGCCGGCGGTGACTTCGACGCGGGCGCCGATGGCGGCGCGGTTGGTGCCGGGGCCGCCTTCGAGGTGGAGCTGGATCCAGTTGCCCTGGTCACCGATCACGTTCTCGAAGAGCCGCACCTGCTGCGTCGGGTAACAATCGTTGGGGGCTTCGTCGTCGCAGCCCGAGCGGCTGTGGCCGACGAGGAGATCGAGGTCTCCGTCGCGATCGAAGTCGGCGGCTGCGACGCCGTGGCTCCGGTTGTGCTCGAACGAGTCGTCCACCGACAGGAGCTCCCAGAAGCCGGCCTGTTGTTGGTGAAAGAGCATGCCGCGGTTTCCGGCGTAGTCCGACGCGCCGATGTAGAAGTCCGGCCAGCCGTCGTTGTCGAAGTCGAGCACCGTCGCCGACATGTGTCCCTCGTCCCAGGAGGTGCCGGTCACGTGGGGGACGATGAAGCCCATGGTCTCTCGCTCCCGCGAGCGATCGAAGACGACGGACGGGTCGCCGGTGTTGAGCAGGATATCGCTGCCGTCGGCGCCGTCGCCGGCCCACCAGTGCCGGATCTCGGTCGTGAGCAGGTCCATCCATCCGTCGTTGTCGAGGTCGGCGCACACCGTGGCGCCGCTGTTGCCGCCGAGCCGGAAGGGCTCCCGGTCGTTCGCATGGTTCCAGTTTGCCCGGCACTGCACACGCGGGTCGGTGGCACCCTCGCAGCCCTCGGCATCCGGGTTGTCGCTGCAGAAGCAGCGGGCGAACTCGTTGTCCTGCCAGCTCTCGTCTTCGTCGTAGGCGTAGCCCGAGGTGACGCTCCGGTTTGCGTAGGTGACGCTGCCGCCGTCGCCCCGCTCGCCCACCCAGAGGTGGCTCGGCGCCCGGCCGTACGAGGCGGCCAGGAGCTCGGTGGTGCCGTCGTTGTTCAGATCGCACGCGACGGTCGACCACGCGCGCGAGTGGGAGAGCGCCCCGTTGAGCTCGTCGATGCCATCCCAGTCGAGGGTGACGACGCCGGCGGCCGCGCTGACATCGGTCATCGCGCCGGTCCCGTCGCCGCGATAGAGCCGATCGTGCTGGAACGCGATGCCGCCGCCCGCGGGCTCGTAGTTGTGCTCGCCGACCCAGACGTCGAGGTTGCCGTCGCGGTCGAAGTCGACGAACGACGCTCCGGCGACGGCGTCCGTCTCTCCTTCGCGACGTATGGCGTTGTCCTGGGCGGTGAACGAGAACACGCCCGCGCCAGCGTTGAGCATCAGCTCCGACGTCTCCAGGCGGGTCGTGCCCGTGTCTTCGGTCGAGATGCCGGTGAACACGTCGAGGTCACCGTCGTTGTCGACATCGCCGAACGCTGCGATCTCCACGGGGCGCCCGAGCGTGTCTCCGTAGGCGAAGCGGTTGTCGTCGAGCCCGGAGTCGCGGGTCACGTCTTCGAAGCCCGCGCCGGTGTTCCGGAGCAGCCAGGTGTGTCGCGCGCCGTCGTCGGCCCAGTCGTTCGTCCGGGTGCCGCCGCGGCGGACCAGCAGGTCGACCTTGCCATCGCCGTCGATGTCGCCGACCGAGATGCGCGTTCCCTCGACCCCGATCGCGTCGAGCCCCCAGTCAGCGGTCGCTTCGCGGAAGGCCGCCGTGCCCGGGCTCCAGCTGGTTCCGTCCGTGCAGATCGGTTCCGGCCGGCCGTCGTCGGCATCGGCGGCGCTGCCCGTGTCCACCACGTCGGGGCCGGCATTCGCTCCGGCGTCGTCCCGCGTCGTCGATTCGGGCCCGCTGCAAGCGGCCAGGAGGAGGGCGAAGAGTGCGAGAGTGCGGGGCATCGATCTGAGGGGAGATGTGGTCGGTCAGCGGGTCGAGGCGCTCGCCGCGCCGTACCAACGACGGTCGTCGAAGGTGTGGAGCAGGCGTCCGCGGCCGGTCGACGGGTCGATCTCGAGCACCTCTCCACTGCTCGTGACCCCGAACATGAATCCCCATGCCGCGGTCAGCCCGTAGACGCCGCGGAAGCCGATCGGGCCGATCGCCTCGGAGTCGGCCGTCGCGGCGTCGACGCGAACGAGTACGTTCTGATCGCTGCGGTGGTCCGAGGTCATGAAGAGCACGTCGTTCTTGTCGACGACGCAATCGCCCGCGGAGATGAAACCGCCGCCCATCTCACCGACGTGCTCGGTCTCTCCGGTCTCCAGGTCGACGAAGAACAGATCGTTGCCGCCGGTGGCGTAGGACCGCCCGGTCGAGTCGATCGCGAAGCCGTTGACGCCTGCGGAGAGGGTGCCGATCTCGGCCATGCGATTCCATTCCCCCGCGTCGGCGTCGAACCGGTGCAGATCGTGGGGTGAGATGCCGTAGAGCGTGCCCGCGATGTCGGTGTCGAAGTCGAAGAGGTTCGGAACCTCGGTGACGTACTCCTGCGTGCCGAGGAACGGGTCGATGAGGTAGAGTTCGTCGGCCGTGTGGGCGTAGAAGGTGCACCGCAGACCGTCGTTGACCGTGCCGTTGCAGTCGTTGTCGGCGAAGTCGCATCCCTCTCGGCCCGCGGGGGAGACCCGCGGCTCGTTGTCGTCGCAATCGTCGCCGCCGCACTCGATGGACAGGAACCCGTCGTCGTCCTCGTCGCAGGCATCTACGGTGTCGTCGGCCCCGTCGGCGGTCGCGTCGGAGGTGCCGTCGCCTTCGCCGTCGCCCGTGGCATCGGCGTCGCCGCCGTCACCGCTGCCATCGGCGTCGCCGCCGTCACCG
>CAZFPM010000161.1:0-3269 GCA_964520965.1 uncultured Myxococcales bacterium | reverse complement strand
CATCGGCGTCGCCGCCGTCACCGCTGCCATCGGCGTCGCCGCCGTCACCGGTCACCCCCTCGTCGGTGGCGCCGTCGTCCGTGGCGTCGGGGTCGGTCACGTCATGACTGCCGACGTCGGTGCGCCCCGTGCGTCCGTTGCCGCTGTCGCGGTCGCCGGCGGAGGCGTCCCCGTCGGCGGCAGGCCAGGCCGACTCGGGGCTCGCATCGTCGCCGCAGGCCGTGACGAGCCCGAGCAATACGACACAGAGGGCACGGATGAGGCAGGTGAGGAGAGGCCGTTCGTGCGCGCGCATGCAGATCCAACCGTCAGGTTTCGAGGACGGCCGCGGACGGAGCCGCAGCCGGACACGGTCTGCCTCTACACGGTCGGCGTGTCGAGGGAAAGACGGCCGTGCCGGTCAGTCGAGGTCGGCCTTGCAGGTCGACTCGAAGCCGTCTTCGAGGTGCACGCCGAGGGCGAGCACGACGCGGTTGACGAAGTTGAAGTACCCGGTGATCAGGGTCGCATCGAGGATCGCCGCGTCGCTCCAGCCGAGCGTCCGGAGCTCGGATACCGCCGCTTCGTCCGCGCGCGGGGTCTGGGTCTGGGTGCGCGCGAACTCGAGCAGGGCCCGGATCGGCGCTTCGAGCATGTCGGCGGGAACCTCGCCCCGACCCAGAGATTCGAGGAGCGCCGGGTCGATCCGGTACTTGCGCAGCGGCTCCTGGTGATGGGAGACGCAATACTCGCAACGGTTGGCCGCCGAGACCACGACGCCGATCATCTCCCGTGTCCGTCGGTCGAGCTCGCTGCGGCCGAAGAGCAACGTCTTGTAGAGCTCGAAATGCGCCTCCATCGCCGCCGGGTTCAGCGAGTGGATGCCCATCACGTTGGCAACCCCGCCTCGCGCGCCGGCGATGGTGCGATAGAGGTCGGCCAGGTCGCCCTGGGCGTGCTCGGCCCCGATCATCTCGATGAAGCTCATTTCGTTCTCCGAACGGGGTGCGCGCGCAGCGACCCGATCACCATCTGGCGACATAGCGGCGTCGGACGTCCCGGACGTGCACCTCACCGCCGAGCCTACTGTTGACCGCGAGCATGCCGACGTTGTCGCTCGCGATCGTGCCGTAGACGATCGGGCTCGGGCTCTCGAAGACCGCGCGGCTCAGGCACGCGCGGCCGAACCCGGTCTTTCGGAAGTCCGGGTCGGTGAACAGCGAGGTGATCTGGGAACCGTCGCCCCAGTCGTACCGGGCGACGCAGGTCACCGGCGTGTCGCCGATGCGGATGCCGTAGAACCGGGCCTCGGGAATCACCGCCTCGGTCATGAGCACCTCGCGCTCCCAGGGAGCCACCTCGCCCTGTCGAGCGGCGGTCACCGACGCGACCCAGTCACGGGCGGCGATCGGCTCGACCCGTGGTGAGTTGCGGCCGGCGCCATCGTCGGGCCGGGGTCGCGCGACCCCCTCCCGGTCGATGGTCACGAGGAAGAGCCGGGCGTCGGTCTCGCGGGCGAGACCCATCTCCTCGCACAGGTTGTCGGCGTCGCCGACCTCGCCGTAGATGTCGACGCATCGTCGGCGCGCCCCGTCTGCGCGCTGCGCGTCGAAGAGCTGGAGCAGCTGGTCCGGAATCAGCGCTTCGTCAGGCGCGACCGCCGCGTGATTCCCGTCCCGAAGTCGCGCGATGTCCGGGTTCGACCAGCGCACGAGCCCCGCCACGTCCATCCGATGGCCAAAGCAATCGAATAGCCGGCGATCACGATCACTGAGCCACGCCGCGTCGATGCGCGCGGTCATCGGATTTCTCCTTGGGTCTCTAACCTGGGCGGGTCCTTGACCATAGCGGACAACGGCTCAGGGTCAATCTCCGATGTCGTCTGGAGTCGGGGCAGGGTTCGCGCAAAGGCGCGAAGGCGCGAAGGCGCAAAGGCGCAAAGGCGCGAAGGCGCGAAGGGGCGAAGGGGGGACGGGTTCGCGCAAAGGCGCAAAGGCGCGAAGGGGCAAGGGAGGAGAGGCTTTGCGGCTTTGCGGCTTTGCGCGAGACAAAGACCGGTGGACCGCGGTGGGTCGGAGGCGCTTGCCCGTCGGCGGGCGTGCCTGCTAGTGCCCGGGCCGCCAACTTCCCGGCAATCCTGTTCAACTTCGAGACCGGATTCGACCATGGCCGACAGCCCCGCGTCCGCCCCTCCTCCGATCGAGCCGTATCGCGAGCTCACGCTCGTCGCCGTGGTGCTGGGCGTCGTGCTCGGCGCGCTGATGACGGCGGCCTTCGTCTACATCGCGCTGAAGCTCGGGTTCTCGCTCGCAGGTTCGACCGTCGCCGCGATCCTCGGCTTCGCCGTGCTGCGCGGAGCGTTGAGGAAGGGCTCGATCATCGAGAACAACATCAACCAGACGGTCGCGTCCGGGGTGAACAACGCCAGCGCCGGCATCGCCTTCACGTTTCCGGCACTCTTCCTGCTCGGCGCCGACTTCTCGCCCTGGCCGGTGCTGCTCTCCGCCATCGGCGGGTCGTTCCTCGGCATCGCGTTCATCATTCCGCTGCGCAAGCAGATGATCGAGTTCGAGCGGCTCCGCTTCCCTAGCGGAATCGCCGTCTCGGCCCTGCTCAAGTCGCCGGGAGCGGGCGCGCGCCAGGCGAAGCTGCTGGCCGGCGGGTTCGCCGTCGCCTGCGTGTTCCACGTGCTGGCCCTGAACGGACTCCTGCCCGAGGAGATCGGCGTCGGGCACCTGCTCGGGCTGCCCGCGTTCGTCCCGGTCGCCGTCGCGGTCTCGTTCGCCTCGCTGGGTGCCGGGTTGCTTTCCGGCAAGGGCGGTCTCCCCTTCGTGATGGGAGGCATGCTCGCCTGGTGGATCATCGCCCCCTTCGCCGTGTCCACGGGCGCGGTGCCGACCACCGAGGCCATGGGTCTCGCCGACCGCCCGGAGAGCTACGGCGAGTGGGCGACCTGGGCCGTGCTCTACGCCCAGATGCTGCGTCCGCTCGGCATCGGCATCTTGATCGGCGGCGCCCTGAGCGGAGTGATCGCCTCGTATCCGGCGTTGAAGAGCGCCATCGGCAGTCTCGCCCGCAGCGCCCAGGCCGGGGCGGTCAAGACGACCAGCCAGGAGCTCTCCCTGAACGTGCTGATCGCCGGCGTCCTCGGGGCGCTCGTGGTCCTCTTCCTCGCCGCGATTCTCGCCGGTGACGTCTCCGCGTTCCGCGCGGTGATCGTCGCCGTCGTCGGCACCGCCTGGCTCGCCCTCGCCGGCCTGATCGTCGCCCAGGCGACCGGCATGACGGAC
>CAZFPM010000160.1:0-14637 GCA_964520965.1 uncultured Myxococcales bacterium | reverse complement strand
CGACCGCCGTCGACAGATCGACGATTCGCGCCACCGGGACGCCCGGGCTCGCGAACTCTCCGACCTCTGCCAGCTTCTCCACGACCACTCCGTCGATCGGCGCTGCCGTTCGCGCGTGGCGGAGATTCACGTCGAGCTGGTCGATCGACTGCAACACGATACGGCGCTCAGTCTGGAGCTGCTCCAGCTCGGCCACCGTGCCGAGACCGCGCTCGATCAAGCGCTCGGCCCGATCGATGTCCCGGCCGAGCGCCTCGACGCGCGTGTCGAGCTGAGCCCGCTCGGCCGCAGCCAGCGCGGTGTCCACCCGCAGCACCGTCTGGCCCGCCGCGACCGTATCCCCCTCGTCGAGCTCCAACCGGACGATGCGGCCAGCCAGCTCCGGGGCCACCCACGCGTGCCGAACCGGCGCCGTCTCCCCCGAGAGGCGGATCGTCTCCACGAAATCCGTCGACTCGAGCGTCACGGTCTCGACGAGGGTGCGAGCGAGCGCCCCGTCACCGGACCCGTCGGTAGATTCGGCAATCGTCGCGCCGGCTTCCGGCGCGCATGCGACGGCTGCGACCGCGGCCAGGAGAAGTGAACAGCGAAGGCATTGAGCGAACATCGTCCCTCGGTGGGCGCTGAGCTCGGCGTCCGCAACCCTACGGCGCTGGTCCGTCGAAGCAAGGGCCGATGGTCGGCGCCGACCCGCGCGAAACCGGGCGGCTTCGGGTCATCGATGTTCGGCCAGCCACCGAAACACGATGGCGATCGGCTCGAAAAGCGACTCGGGTATCGCGTCGCCGACCTCGACTTCGACCACCGCACGGGCCGAGGGCGGGTCGGTGTATTCGGGGACGCCGCGCCGCCGCGCCTCGCGCCGAATCGCCCGAGCCCGGTCTCCTCGGCCACTCACCGTGACGACGGGGGCATCGATCTCGTCAGCGCGATATCGCAGCCCGACGGCCACATGGACAGGGTTCGTGACGATGACGTCCGCCCGCCCGACTCCCGAGCGGAGATCCGCCGCGAGCAGCTCGCGATGCGCCCGCTCACGGCGGGCTTTGTGCTCGGGATCGCCCTCCGATCGCTTCACCTCGTCGCGGATCTCCTGCAGCGACATGCGGTTGCGCTGCATGAAGGCGCGGCGCTGGTGACTCCAATCGATCGCAGCGAGCGCGAGGGAGATCGCGACCCAACCACCGACGACGACCACGAGGCCGTCCAGGACCAGGCCGGTGGTCGACAGCGGGCCGTTGACGAAGGAGTACTCCGCGAGCGCTCCTGACGACCGCACCAGCACGTGGATGCCCACAGCGGCGATCACCGCACCGCCGAGCGTGGCGACGAGCGCGATCATCGCTCCCGTCATCGCGTCTGCCTTCAGCCGTGACCGCCAGGTCTCTCCGGGCGCGAGGCGGCGGGAGTCGGGCAGGATCCGGCCGGGCGCGAAGACCGCCCCGGTCTGGACCATGCCGGCGCCCATCGCCATCACGGCAGCGGCGGCGGCGATCGGCAGCGCAGTCGCGATCAACCATGCGACCGCTGTCGACAGCCCGACGACCGGGTCCGCGAAGCGCCCCCCCAGGGCGTCGGTCGACAGCGCGGCCAGCTCGCGAACGGCGCCCGGCGCGATCGCACACAGACCGGCCAGGCCGCCGAGCAGAGCTGCCGAGCGGGTCAGCTCGCGGCTCGTCGGCACCTCGCCCTTGCGTCGGAGCTCGCGCAGACGTTGCGGCGTCGGGTCCTCGGTCTTGGCGCCGCTCACGGCAGCCCGACGGTGACGGCCTCGAGCGTGGCGTCGAGGAGCATGGGCAGGGCAGACGCAAGCACGGCGGCGACGACGATCCAGCCGAGCACCATGCGCAGCGGCATCGCCAGGAAGAGAGCCGGCAATCCGGGCAGAGTGCGGCTGAGCCAGCCGAGCGAGAGGTCGACGATCACGGCGACGGCAAGGGCCGGGAGTGCGAAGGCGATGCCGGCGTAGATGGCCGCGGCCGACAACGCGACGACGCTGCTGACCAGGGCCTGGAACGCGCCGACGTCGATCGCCCGGTCGAGCGGGAAGGTCTCCAGGCCGCTCGCGATCGCGCGAATGAGCAGCACGTGGGCGCCCGATGCGGCGAAGAGGGCGACGAAGAGCAGGGTGTGCAGCGTCGCCAACGGCCCTTGCGCTCCCGCGCCGAGCGGGTCGACCCCGCCCATGCTCCCGCGTCCGAGGGCCAGGTCGGACAGCGCGCCGGTGATCCGCACAGCCTCGAAGAGGAGCAGAACCGCGATCGCCGTCGTGAGACCCACGGTGAGCTGGGACGCCGTGAGCACCCACGTCGCAAGGGGGTCGTCGGGCGCGCGGACCATCGAGTCGGGCCAACACGCGAACACGAGACATCCGGCCACGGCCAGCCTGACGGTCGGGCTCGCCCGCAACCCTCCGAACACCGGCAGGAGCAAGACGGCCGGGGCGATCCGGGCGAGGAGCAGGAGCACCGTCCAGAGTCCCTGCCCGGCAGCCAGTGCGATCAGCTCCTGCCACCCAGTCATCGGCCGACGTCCCGAATCATCGCCAGAACGACTGTCGTGAAGTCGACCAGCTGATCCCCGATCCAAGGAGCGGCAGCCAGCAGCGCGACGACCACGGCCGCGCCCCGAACGGCGAAGCCGACCGTCTGCTCCTGCACCTGCGTCGCCGCCTGAACCACGGACACCGCGAGCCCGGCGACGACGGCTGCACCCACCGGCGGAGCGACCAGGAGCACCAACAGGTACAGCCCCTCGCGCGCGACGGTCAGGATCGCGTCCGGACCCATCAGCCCGCTCCCGGGTAGGCGTAGGCGACCACGAGACTCTCGGTCAGCAGCATCCACCCGTTCACGAGCACGAAGAGCAGCAGCTTGAACGGCATGGAGACCGTGGTCGGCGTCAGCATGTGCATGCCCAGGCTGAGCAACACGCTGCCGACGAGCAGGTCGAGGAGCAGAAAGGGGAGGAAGAGCAGGAAACCGATCTGGAAGGCCTCGGCGAGCTCCGTGATGGTGAAGGCTGGCACCGCCACCGAGAGCGGGACCGCGAGCCGATCGTCCGGCGCCGGCACCCCTCGCAGAGAAGCGAAGAGCGCGATCTCCGCGTCGCCGGCGTTGGCGGCGAGGAATCGACGCAGGGGTTCGGCGACCTCCGCGGCTGCGTCACCGAGGAGGTCGAGATCCCGGAGATCCTCGGCGGGGCGCTCGGTCCAGGGGGCGGCAGCCTCGCTCATCTCGGCGGCCACCGGCGCCATCACGAATCCCGATAAGATGACCGCCAGGGCCGCGAGAACGAGGTTCGGGGGCACGTTCTGTGTCCCGAGGGCGCTCCGGAGAATCGAGAGGACGACCGCGATCTTGGCGAACGACGTGGTCACGACGAGCGCGAAGGGCACGAGGGCCAACGCCGAGAGACCGAGGGCCGTGAGCAGTGGGCTCGGCCCGGTGTCCAGGGTCTGGCCCAGCGCGGTCGCGGGCGCGACCGTGGCGACCGCCGCCGCGCCGGCCATCGCCAGGTGACGTATGGTCGCGGGCAAGCGGGCGCTCATGCGACCATCTCCGTCTCGCTCTCACCGCCGTCCCCGGTCGAGCCCGGGCTGGCGACGCCGTCCGCATCGGTGCGGGCGAGAACCTGGGCGAACGACGCTCGGGACCACTCGGCTGCGTCGTAATCCGCGAGCGTCCGCATGCCCGACGGCGACCGCGAGACGACCAACACCCGGTCGAGCGCCCGCACCGCCAGTATCGACTCCCGCGCCGAGATCGGGAGCTCCTCGAGCACCTCGAGGCGACCGCTGCCCTGCCGCCGTCCGATTCCGTGCTTCGCCGCCAGCCGCAAGGTCACGACGGCGAGCCCGCCGACGAGTACGAGCAAGAGGGTCGTGCGGAGCAGGAGCACGCCGAAGCCGAAACCGGCGTCTTCGGCCCCGCCGCAAGCCACGAGACAAGCGCACACTACGACCGCCGCCAACGGCACCCGATTCCTTCCCATCACAGCACGTCCAAAGAGGTTCATCAGGGAGTCCGATGGTCTCACCCGGACCGTGCGAGGGCAACCCCGTTGGCTCGATCCGAGCGCCGCGGTGCAACGGCCTTCTACGGCGGGGTCCAGCCTGCTAGATGGTCTGGCCTCCGGGCAGGTCCCGTTGCGGCGACGCGACGTGCCGAGCCCGCCGAACACGGCCACATCGGAGACCGCATTGGGCGCAAGAACCGGTTCGATATCGTACACGCGCTACCTCGTCGAAGGGGGGCGTCCCGAGGCGGCGGCCGAAGAGCTGCTCGGCCGGGTCGAGGAGTTCCGCTTCGCCGACCTCACGCCCGAGTCGGAGGAGGACAGCACGCACGGCTGGACCGTGCTCGACGACCTGCTGAGCACCGACTTCAGGAAAGACTCCGTCTTCTTCGACGACTACATCGGGCTTGGGCTCCGCATCGACCGATGGTCGTTGCCGGGCGCCCTGCTCCGCGCCCGGATCGAAGAGCGGACGCGGACGTACATGAAGGAGTTCGACAAGAAGAAGCTCTTCCGGTCCGAGAAGGCAGCGCTCCGCGAAGAGATCACCCGCACGCTGCGTCGGCGAGCCCTGCCCACGGCGACCGTCATCGACATGGTCTGGGACCTCGGGACCGGTCAGGTGCGCTTCTGGAGCCACGCGAAGCGGGCGACGGAACTCTTCGAGAGCCTGTTCGAGTCGACGTTCGGCATGCCGCTGCGCCCGCTCAGCCCCTACGCCACAGCCCTGGTCGCCGGGCTCGATGGAGACCAGGTCGGACGCCTGGCCGACCTCGATCCGAGCCGATTCACGTCGTTCGAGTGAGCCGAATGGACTACGCCGATCTCGAGAGCAGCAAGCGATTTCTCGGCCAGGAGTTCCTGCTCTGGCTCTGGTACCGGGACGACATCGACGACGGTGTGCATCCCCTCGTCGACGAACGGGTCGAGTTGCACTTCGACGACCGACTCGAGCTGCTGGGCCAGCTCGCCGAGGCCGAGGTCAGTGCGCTCCGTGGCGGTGCGCCGTCGCAATCGCCGGAGGCGCACAAGGCGTTGCAGCTCGGCAAACGCGTCGGCAAGGCGCGGCTTCGCCTGGCGATCGGCGAGCGGGAGTGGGTCTTCGGCGTCGACACGGAGACCTTCCGCTTCGCCGGGATCAAGACGCCCACCGTGCTCAGCCGCGAAGACGACGAGCCCTTCCTCGAGCGCATGTACCTCATCGAGGAGCTCGATCGGACCTGGACCGCGCTCTACGGGCGGTTCCTGACCCTTCGGCTCTCGGACGACTGGGAGGCCGAGCGCTCCGCGATCGCCGCGTGGATCCGTCTGCCCACGGGGGACGAGGCGCTCCCGTGACCCTCGACGGAGCCGCCCTGCTGGGGGTCTTGCAGGCGCTGACGGAGTTCCTTCCTGTCAGCTCGTCAGGCCACCTCCGGCTCGCGCACGACTTTTTCGGGTTCGAGTCAGGCGACGATCTTCTCTTCGACATCCTGGTTCACGCCGGCACGCTGGTCGCGGTCTGCGCCGTATACAACGCCCGCATTCGGGCGTTGGTCGCCGACCTCTTCCGCGGAATTCCGGCCCTGGTCGATCCGAGGGCCGCGCTCGCCCGCCACGAGGGACTGCGCTACGCGGCGCTCGTGATCCTCGCGACGATCCCGACGGGTGTGATCGGCATCCTCATGTCCGGGGTCCTCGACTCCGACGCCATCGGTTCGCGGGTCGTGGGCGGGCTGCTGCTGCTCAACGGTGTGATCCTCTGGGTCTCCCGCGGAGCCGATCGACGGGATCCGGACGTGGAACGCCCCTATTCCATCGGCGGCATCGGGCCGCGCGAGGCATTGCTGATCGGGATCGCGCAGGGCATCGCGGTGTTGCCGGGCATCTCTCGCAGCGGCATCACGATCGTCACCGCGCTATGGTTGGGCGCCGAGCGCATGCGCGCGGCCGAGTTCTCGTTCCTGCTGTCGATCCCGGCGATCCTCGGGGCCGTCGTCCTGGAGTTCGATCCCGCGGCGATGCAAGCGGAGGGGGCGGCGATCCCCTATGCCGTCGGCGCGATCACGGCGGCCGTAGTGGGGATCTTCGCGCTGATCGTACTCCTGCGGATCGTCCGACGAGCGCGTCTGCACCGCTTCGCCTGGTACTGCTGGGCGATGGGAGCCGCAGCCATCATCCTGGCCTCCTAGGCTCTGACGGATTCGACGGGCCGGCGAGTCGGTGCACCGGGGACTTCCGGGCGTAGCCTCGCCTGCCGTCGTGTGCTAGCAATCTCGGCGAATTCGTTGCCCGGAGCGTTCCATGCACGTCGTGATCATGGCCGGCGGCGCCGGCACGCGCTTCTGGCCGCTCAGCCGCCGCCACCGACCCAAGCAGCTTCTGAGTCTGTTCGGCGACGATCCGATGGTGACGCAGACCGTCCGCCGTTTCGACGGGATCGTGCCACCGGAGAACATCCTGATCGTCACGTCGTGTACGCTCGCTGAAGCGATCCGCGAGGCCGTCCCGGGGATCCCGCCAGAGAACGTGTTGACCGAGCCGATGCCGCGGAACACGGCCCCGTGCATCGGCCTCGCCGCGGTGACGATCCGCGATCGACTCGGCCGCGACGACGAGGTGCTCGCCGTCTTCCCCGCCGACCACTTCATCCGCGATGTCGAGCGCTTTCGTCGATCGGTGACCTCAGCCGCTGAGCAGGCCGTCGGCGGCGCCATCGTGACCATCGGGATCGAGCCCACGGTGCCGGAGACCGGCTACGGGTACATCCGGACCGGTGACGACATCGGCCCCGGGATCCTCGCCGCCGACGCATTCGTCGAGAAGCCAGACCGCGATACGGCGCTGCGCTACGTGACGAACGGCAACTACCTGTGGAACTCGGGGATGTTCTGCTTCCGGATCGACACCATCCTCGAAGAGATCCGGCGACAACTCCCCGAGCTCGGCACCCAGCTCGAAGACCTGGCACCCGCAGTGGCTTCCGGAGACGAGGCGGCGTTGAGCGACGTCTTCCTCCGAATCGCCCCGGTGTCCATCGACTACGGCGTCATGGAAGGGGCGCGCAACGTACAGGTCGTTCCCGCCCGATTCGGGTGGAGCGACGTCGGCCACTGGGACGCCCTCCCGTCGGTGTCGGAGACCGACGCCGAAGGAAACGTCTGCATCGGCGATGTCGTCGCGGTCGATTGCCACGACTCGGTGCTGGTCGGCCACGACCATCGCGTGCTCGCGGCCGTCGGGCTCGAGCGACTCGTCGTCGTCGACACCGAAGACGCCCTCCTCGTCGCTCCGCGGGAGCGGGTGCAGGAAGTGCGTGAGATCGTCGACCGTCTCAAGGGGCGCAACAGCACGATCGTGTGACCTCGCGGTCCAGAACCCACGTCTGAGAGGAACGATGAACCCGTTGATCTTCCGCGCATACGACATCCGCGGCGTCGCCGAGATCGACCTGGTGCCCGAAGTGGTCGAGGGAATCGGTCGCGCGATCGGCACCCTCGCCCGGCGACGCGGCGCTACGACCTTCGCCGTCGGCCGCGATTGCCGCCTGTCCGGGCCCCGCATCCGCGACGATCTGGTGCGCGGCCTGGTGGCCACGGGTCTCGAGGTCCACGACCTCGGCGTCGTGCCGACTCCGCTGCTCTACTTCGGCGTCCACCATCGGGGCTACGGCGGCGGTATCCAGATCACCGGCTCGCACAACCCTCCGGAGTTCAACGGGTTCAAGTCGATGGTCGGCAAGGACACGCTCCATGGGGACGAGATACTGGACGTGCGCGCGATGATCGAGGCCCGGGACTTCGAGACCGGCACAGGACGCGCGGTCTCGTCGCCGATCGACGACGATTACGTGGCCTGGGTCATCGAGAACATCCATATGGGTGATCGGCGGCTTCGGGTCGTCGTCGACGGTGGCAACGGAGTCGGGGGGCCGGTGGCGACCCGCCTCTACGAAGCACTGGGCGTCGAGGTGATCGGCCGCTTCATCGAGCCCGACGGGACGTTCCCGAACCACCACCCCGACCCGACCACGGTCGAGACGGTCGCGATCATGCGCGACCACGTCATGGAGACCGGCGCCGACCTCGCGATCGGCTTCGATGGAGACGGTGACCGCATCGGCGTCGTCGACGGCGACGGCAACGTGCAGTGGGGTGACCGCCTGATGATCGTCTTCAGCCGCGCGGTCCTCGAGCAGATCCCCGGCGCGACGATCGTCAGCGAGGTGAAGTGCTCGAAGACCCTCTACGACGACATCGCCGCCCACGGTGGAGACGGCATCATGTGGCGCACCGGGCACAGCCCCATCAAGGCCAAGATGCGGGAGACCGGGGCAGCGCTCGGTGGCGAGATGAGCGGTCACATCTTCTTCAAGCACCGCTTCTTCGGCTTCGACGACGCACTCTACTCGGGCGCCCGCCTGCTGGAGATCCTGTCATCCGACCCCCGCGGTCTGGGCGAGATGCTGGCCGACGTTCCCGAGACATTCGTAACGCCGGAGATCCGGGTCGACTGCCCCGACGAGGTGAAGTTCGATGTCGTCGCTCGGATCGTCGCCCGCCTGAAGCAAGACCACGACGTGTTCGATATCGACGGTGCGCGCGTCGAGTTCGCCGACGGCTGGGGGCTCGTGCGGGCGTCGAACACGCAGCCGGTGTTGGTGATGCGGGCCGAGGCGGCGACCGAGGCGAGACGAGACGAGATCCGCGCCATGCTCGAGACCCTGATCCGCGAGGAGTCGGCGCGGTGACGACGCTGGACGCGTACGTTGGCGAAAGCTCGGGAGAGGGCAGCGCGATCGGGGTCGACGTCGGCGGCACGCACGTGCGGGGTTGCGCCGTCTGGCGCGACGCCACCGGGGAGTGGCAGGTCGGACCGGCGACGAAGATCGCGTGGCACGACGGCCGGGGCACTCCACCGGTCGATGCGCTGACCGACGCGATCCGTCAGGTGGAAGCCGGGGTCTCCGACGATCTTCCGATGGGTTCACGCCCCGTGATCGGTGTCGGCCTCGCCGCGCAGATGAGCGCTGACGGTGCGGTCGTCGTCAACGCGCCGAACATCGGCTGGCGCAACGTTCGGGTGCGCGCCGAGGTCTCCGCCGGGCTGGGTCGGTCCGCGAGCGAGGTCGCCCTGATCAACGACGTCAACGCGATCCTGCTCGGCGAGATCGGGCTCGGCGCCGCACGCGGGGCAGCCGACGCCGTGGCCTGTTTCGTCGGCACCGGAGTGGGTGGCGCGATCGTGGCGGGCGGGCGCCTGATCACCGGGGCCGGAGGCAACGCCGGGGAGATCGGCCACATGAAGGTGGCCGGTGTCGTGGCGGAGTGCGGCTGCGGCGAGATCGGCTGCATCGAGGCCCTGGCCGGGGGTCGAGCCCTGGATCGCCGCATCGGGGCGGATGCGGAGTCGGGGCGTTGGGCGACCGACGCCAGGGGGTCGTGGGTATCCGCGGTCGACGCCGCGGCTCGGGCGGACGATCCCTACGCCACGGCGCTCTGGGACGAAGTCTCCGAGGGGTTGTCCGGCGTGTTGTCGGGGCTCTGCACGGCGTTGAATCCGACGGTGCTCCTGCTGGGGGGCGGCGTCCTGATGCACGCGCCGACGCTGGTCGATCTGACCGTGGCGCGCACGCGAGCGCAGACGCTGGCAGTGTGCCGCGGCGACCTCGACATGCGCATGGCGGAGCTCGGAGATCGCGCCGGCGCGCTGGGCGCAGCCTGGTTCGCGATCGAGGAAAGCGCCTCCGGGGGGTGAATTCCGGGGGGTGATAAGATTGACGCGCTATGGCCCTTGTGCGACGGTTGATCCTGTCGTCGCGTCGTCTTCGAACCTGCCCGGCAGGGCTGTTTTCCGGCCTCTCGTCCTCTAGGAACCACGGGTCCTGTGGGGACCGGCGGGCGGAACCGGTGTCCTGGGTACGTTCGAGACGAGATCAAGCGGTACCGACCAAGGTCGACGCGTGCCCGAGACTCCGACTTCCGTTCAAGCGACCCCGACTCCCAACGGGCCACCCTCCGTAGAGAAACTGATGGTCCGACATGCCGTCGTGACCGACAAGGGACTGGTGCGCGAGGCGAACGAAGACGACTGCCTGGTCGCCGCGAACAACGGCCTTTTCGTGGTCGCCGATGGCATGGGCGGACACGTGGCCGGCAAGGTCGCGTCGGAGCTCTGTGTCCGGACCGTCTCGGACTACTTCGAGGGGAAGACGGAGCGCGGCCAGCACCTGCAGCCCGGCGAGTACAACGCGCTCTCCCAGCACGCGCTGGAGCTCGCCGAGTCGCTCCTGCTGGCGAACCGGAACATCTACGACGAGTCGGTCACCAATCGGAAACTGACCGGAATGGGCACCACCGCCGTGGCCGTGCGCATCGTCGGCAACCGCGTCGCCGTCGCCCATGCGGGCGATTCCCGGTGCTACCTGTTCCGAGACCGAAACCTCAACCAGATCACCGTCGATCACAGCCTGAGCAACTTCCTGCTCGCGCTCGGGCGCGAGATCGAAGCTCGTTACGCCGAGCAGACGATGTCGAACGTGATCATGCGGGCCCTCGGCCTCGAGCCCGACGTCGCGGTCGATACCAAGGAGTTCACGGCACACCCGGGCGACCGTCTCCTGCTGTGCAGCGACGGCCTCAGCGACCTCGTCCCGGACGCCGTGCTCGCCCAGGCTCTGCTCGACCCCGGACGACGACCCGAGGTCATTACAGAGGAGCTGCTCCAACACGCGCTCGACGGCGGGGGACGAGACAACGTGACCGTGCTCGTCGTCGATATCCTCGACGAAGCCGGAAAGATGCCGAAGTCGGCCGGGCGGTCCGGGTTCAGCGAGACCCTCGAGCTCCCCCGAGCCGCCCTCGGACTCGACGATGCCGCCCTCGGGGCGGGCGACGTCCGCGACGTCGACGACGACACCGACGAGGTGGCCGCCGCGGCGACCGGCGAGGAAGCCGAAACCGAAGAGGCAGGGCTCGACGACACCGACGAGACGGAGAGCGGCGGCGACGCGAACGACGACCACGACGCCGGCACCGACGATACCGACCCACCGGAGTAGGGCCCGACGGTCGGATCCGGCGGAATCGAGCGCTCTTCGGCCCCGACCGCGGCCGACGACTCCGGGCGGGAGATTGATGCGAATCGCAGCGTACGCTATTGAACGCTGGCCGAATCGCCGCTCCTGCCTGCCCTCGCCCGGGACCCCCGTGGACTTCGCCGCCGCCCGATATCTCTCCGTTTTCGCGACCGCCTTCCTGCTCGCAACGTCTGCCTGCTCGGGCGACTCCGGGGCCTCCGACATACCGGATGACGATGTCGACGGCGCCGACGCCGACGCCGGGGGCGATGCCGCGTCCGACAGCGACGCATCCGGCCGCGACGCATCCGACGGCGGAGAATCTCCAGACGCTCTCCCCGACGGCGGCGAGCCCGACGGACCCGAGGAGATCATCTGCCGCGAGTGCGAGCGCAACGAAGACTGCGGCGGCGAGCCCAACCTGTGTCTCAGTTTCCCGGCCGGGGGCGCCTGGTGCGGCTACGACTGTGTCGACGACGAGACGATCTGCCCCGAGGGCACGACCTGCGTGAACGTCGATGACACCGGCACCGTGCGGCAGTGCGTCCCGGACACGCTCTCCTGCGTCGATCTGTGTGCCGGCGTCGAGTGCCCCGAGGGGGAGGTCTGCGACCCCCTCGACGGAAACTGCATGGTGCCCCTCGGACTGTGCGACGAATGCGTGACCAACCAGCAGTGCGGCGGACCCAACGATCTCTGCCTGCAATTCGCCGACATCGACAACCGCACCGGGTGCGCATTGGACTGCTCGGTCAACCCGAGCGGGTGCCCCGAGGGCTACTTCTGCACCGACCTCACGACGCCGGAAGGACCCGCGAGCCAGTGCGTGCCCGAATCGGGGACCTGCGTCGATCGGTGCGTCGACGTGACGTGCGAGATCGAAGGCGAGCTGTGCAATCCCCGCACCGGCGAGTGCTTCACGCCCGGCGGCCTCTGCGC
This sequence comes from uncultured Myxococcales bacterium, assembly GCA_964520965.1. Lineage (GTDB taxonomy): Bacteria > Myxococcota_A > Bradymonadia > REDH01 > REDH01 > CAZFPM01. The sequence goes on along the minus strand of CAZFPM010000160.1, from coordinate 2,624 downwards.
TCCCTGCGTCGCCAATCTCGAATGCGGCGGCGAGTTCGACCAGTGCATCGGCCTGCCCGGCCCCGATTGCATCACGGACGAGGACTGCGGTGCGGACGAGTTCTGCAACGAGGAGCAGGGGTTCTGCGTCGGCGCCGCCTGCGGGCTCGATTGCTCGGCCGATCCGACCCTCTGCCCCGAAGGATCCGGGTGTTTCAACCTGACCGGGGGCGCGCAGCAGTGCCTGCCACTGCGGCTGACGTGCACCGACCGATGCGCTGACGTGATCTGCGAGGCCGGGCAGAACTGCGACGACCGGAGCGGGGAGTGCATCGACGCCGTCGTCTCGGCATGTGGCGCCCCGTGCGAGAGTCACGCGGAGTGCGGCGAGTACGACGACTTCTGCCTCGCCGTGACCGGACGCGCCTTCTGCGCGTACCAGTGCGGCGACGTCTTCGAGCCGTGCCCGGTCGGCTACGAGTGCCTCACCGTGTTCACGGGCATGTCGTTCTGCCTGGCGAACAACGCCGAATTCGAGTGCAACGACTGCAACACGATGGCCTGCCCCGAGGGAGAGGAGTGCTATCCCTTCGACGCGTCGTGTTACCCGCGCCCGAGCGAATGCTCCTTCGAAGACGAGTCCTGCGACGACGGAGAGATCTGCAATCCGTTCGAAGGGCGCTGCGAGCCGGTCGGACAGCCGTGTGATCAGGAGCACGCCTTCTTCTCGTGCGACCTGAGCATCCTCTCCTGCTCGGCGGCCACCGCCGTGTTGCCCGGGCAGTGCGAAGAGCGATGTTTCGGCCCGGGGAACTGCCCGGCCGACCGCGCCGCGTGCGTCGACTACCACGGCGTGACCGGGCAGGTGTGCGTATCGGACCCGGTCGGTGGTGCCCACACGTGCGGAGCCCTGATGCCGACCACCTCGGCCATCGGCCTCCCTTGCGTGGTGGACGACGACCCCACCGACCCGGCGATCTGCCCGGTGCCGGGGGCGGAATACTGCCTCGAGGGCATCGACCCCTCCGTGGGCGGCTTCTGCACCACCGACTGCGAGAGCGACGACGAGTGCGATACCGGCACCTGCGCCGAGGTCGCGGACGGCTCGTGGTGCGTCCCCGCGGAGTGTGGCTGCCTGCTTCCGGCTGAGCTCGAACCGGGTGAGGTGGATGTCTTCGCCGACGTGCTGGGGCTCGCCGGAACCAGCCGCTGCGACGTCGCCTGGTCGCTGGCCGAGCGGCGGGCGGCGTACCCGGTGATCGAGGTCGACGACGCGTACCGCCTCACCGGAGCCAGCCCCGCGCTGGGCGATCCGATCGCCGGCCTCGACATCGCCGCCACGGCGCGGGCGGCGCTGCGCGAAGCCCGGACGACTTCGACGAGTGCCATCCCCGCCCTCGCCTTCGCAGCCGCGGCACGTGGCGGCGGATTGCGGTCGGGAACGGCCCCGGAGCCTGGTGCCGGGGAGAACCCGCTCTTCGACCAGCTCGTGTCGATCCAGGATCGATTCTCCGCGCCGGCCCCGTCGTCCGAGGTCGCCGACGAGGCACTCGCCCTCCCGGACGCCGTAGCGGCCGAGGTCGCCGGTGTCGTCGGGGCGTTGCTCGACGCCTTCGAGGCCCACGAGGTGGCGTTCGACGGCGTGTCGAACGAGACCATGCAACGCGCGTACGCATCGCTCCACACGGCCGTCTACGCGGGCGCTGGAGACATCGCGCTCTCGGATCCCGAAATCCGAGGCATCGCGTCGTCGCAGTCTCGTCAGATCGATCTGCTGAACCTCGCCGCGACCGTCGTCCGCGCCGCAGAAGGGTTCCCGACGGGGTTCGAGGACGACCTGTCCGAGGTCTCGTTCGCGTTCGAGTCCGACCTCGGCTGGGTGGTCATCGCCGGAAGCGGGGACGACACGCACACCTGGGACCGGCCGGTCCTCCTCCTGGTCGACCTCGGGGGCGACGACACATACCGCTTCCCCGCCGGCGCGAACGCGTCGGCCGACGAGCCGATCTCGCTCGTCATCGACCTCGACGGCGCCGACGAGTACGGCTACGCCCCGATCGCCGACCCGGCCGATGAAGGCTTCCTCCCGTCGGATGGCGCCGGACGCGGGGAGCCCGTGCGTCTTGGCGACGGACCCGTCTCGCTGTCCAGCACGGCTCGCCAGGGCGCCGGCCTCTTCGGCGTAGGCGCGCTCTACGACCGGGGCGGCGGCGAAGACGTGTACCGGTCGCTGCGCATGAGCCAGGGCTTCGGCATGGTCGGCGTCGGCGTTCTCGTCGATGACGGCGCTGACGCCGCCGATCTCGAGGTCGAAGCGCTCGGCCAGGGAGCCGGCCTCTTCGGCACCGGGGTCCTCGTGCTCGGCGACGCCGGATCGACGCTGACCGGCGTGCACGGTGTGCAGGGCTTCGGCGGGCCGGCCGGGGTCGGGGTGCTCGTTGGCGGCAACGGGAACGACAGCTACGTCGCTTCCCCCGGCGATCCGGCCGAGGGCACCGTCCTCTACTTCAACCGGCTGACCTCGGTCGACCGCAACCTGTCGGCGGCGCAGGGGGCAGGGCTCGGATGGCCGGCCGACTCCACACCGGACGCCCGATCCGCGAGCGGCGGTATCGGCTTCCTCTACGAGCCCGGAGGAGCCGACA
>CAZFPM010000159.1:0-14642 GCA_964520965.1 uncultured Myxococcales bacterium | reverse complement strand
GGCGAACAACGTGATCAGCGCGAGCGCGGCGAGCGCTGCGTAGGTCACCGTGTTGATGCTCTCGACGAACGCGCGGAGACGGTCCCGGGACGGGGAGTGGGCGAGCTTGATGTACGCGGGGATGAAGCTCGAACGCATCGCGCCGCCGGCGACCAGCGAAAGGGTCACCGGGATCAGCAGCGCGAGGATGTACGCATCGACCTCCGCGCTACGGCCGTAGGCCGCCGCGATGTAGATGTCGCGGAGCGCGAGGACGAGACTGACGGCGAAGGTGGCGATGGTCACCCGCGTGCTCGATGCCAGCAGCCCACGCAGCCCACCGGCGACGGGAGCGGACCGCCGGGTCGACTCCGGCGCGGCTGGTGCTACCGGATCCTCGGCGGGATCGACAGCGCTGTCGTCGGGTCCGGTGGGTGCGGCCGGGCTCATCCTCTGGTGCTCCAATGCAGGGGGTGGGGGAGACTCCTGTGCCGAAATCGGCGGCCACGGTGCGCTCTAGCAGGGCGACGCGCGGGATCGGGAGTCGCGGCGCGGAGCGAGCCGCCGGTCACCCGAGGTCAGCGCGGTCCGGCACCGAAACCGGCGTCCAATACCTCAGATCGGATCTCGGCGCACGGAAACGTCACGTAACCCGCTGCAATCGGCCCGACGTCAGGACACCGCGCAGGCGGCGGCCGCGGTTTTGCGTGTCGAGGCTCGGCCACGGCAATGGGGTTGGTTTGATGAAAGCCGGCGCCGCCGGCGCCGGGATCCGACCTCATGCCTCAGATCGGGGCGCGCGGGCACGGAGTCGTCTGCAGACCCGAACGCCGCCCCTCGCGACCGTCCCCGACGCGCGTCGCACATCCGAAGAGAAGTCCCGGCCCGGGGGCACTGCGCGCCGCACGATCGGCGGCCGCGCCGCCGGAAGCGCGCTGTTGGTCGTGTCTTTCTGCTCCCGCGGCGCGCGCTCCAACAGGCTTGACAGCCATCCTGATTCGCTGTCCGGTGTGGGGCTGTTGTCGACACTTCGTAACGCGCTGATACGCTCACCAGATGACCGACGAACCAGGTGTGGAAGAAGGGCTCTCCGAGGACTATTGGGACGAGTTTTGGGAAGGCGTGAAGTTGCCGGCCTCTGTGAGTCTCCGGCGGCAGAAGGAAATGGACCACCTGATCAACCTCGTCGACTACTCCGGGATGCGGACAGCCGTCGAGGTCGGATGCGCGCCCGGACGCTGGATGGCCTATTTCAACACGCGGCTCGGGTTGGAGTCGTTCGGAATCGAATACGCAGAGGCCTCGTGCCGATTGACGCGCAAGAACCTGGAGCTGTTGGGGGTACCCGGCCACGTCTATCACTCGGATTTTCTCGCCTTTGACGAGAGAGTGTTCGATGTCGTGTTCTCGGCCGGAGTGATCGAGCACTTCCCCGAGCCGGAAAACGCGGTAAAGAAGCTGGCCGAGCTGTGTACACCGGGTGGATGCGTGATCACGGCGATACCGTCGTTCGCCGGCATCAACCCGTGGATTTCAAAGACGTTTCGCCCGAGGTCCTGGGCAGGGCATTTCCCGATCTCGTTGGACAAGATGGTCGCGATGCACGAGGCCCAGGGCCTGGAGACCGTGTACGCGAACTACAAGGGCGGGGGCCGCCTGAGCCCCCCATTTCAGGGCAACGACTTTGCCAAACGGTTTCCAAGACTCTGCACGGTGCTGAACGTGCCGTTCAAAGCCTGGAACTTCGGCGTCTTCCTCCTCAACAATGCCGGGATGTTCCCCGTGTCCAAGACGCTGAATACGGGCGTCATGTACATCGGTCGCAAGCCCGGGTGAAGCGTGCACTTCGCTCGGGCTCCTTCTCGGGCCTCTCGGTCGACTCGACCCCTACTGCGCCAGCAAGAGGTAGACGCTGCCGTTCATCGGGCGTCGGTTCGGGCTGTCTGACTGGTCCCAGAACACGCCGTACGCACCCGCGACGTGCCCCTCGAGGACGAGCCCGCCGCCGGGAAGACTGGAGCCGGAGAGGTCGATGCGTGATGTCTCCGGGACGAAGGTCTCGGCGGCGCCGAACGTCCGCACCTGGCCCGACACGTCACCACCGATGCGGCCGGCGTCGTTGATGTCGAGGGCCGCGGAGACGAACGTGTGGTTCAGGCCACCCCCTCGCTCCTCGTAGCTCACGCCGACCAGCCGCCACTGTCCCTCGAGAGCGGCGACGCCGGCGGTCTCGGCCCGTCGAACGGCGAACATGGCGATCGGGTCGTGCACGCAGCGCCCGTCAGGCACCCACCGCGACACGCAGTAGGAGTCGGAGTATCGGTGGACCGCGATCGCGAGGCTGCCTCCCGCCGTGACGACGCCGTCGAACTCGCGCTCGGGCATTCCTCGCTCGTCGAAGAGCTCGAGGGCGAACGCGCCGTCGGATCGGACCGTGTACGACGTGTCGCGAAGGCCGGATTCGGACTCGGGGTCGCCGGCCAGCGACGTACGGAACTCGGAGAAGGGCCAGTGCACTTCGCCGACGCCATCGTCGTCGGGGGCCTGGAAGTCGAGGAGTGCGATCTCGGTCGGCTCGGCCCAGCCGAGCTCGTCGATCCCGCCGGGGACGGGTTCGAGCTCGTTGAGGGGCGACACGACCCAGGCGAGCCACTCCCCCCGGACGGTTGGTGGTCGGGCGGTCGCCCCGATCTCGACGAGCGCGAGCAGGGTGGTGCCGCCTTGGATGCCCGCGAGGATGGTCGTGCCTGCGCGCGCGGACCGGTGCAAGACGGTGGGGAGCGGCGCGCCGGGGCGGTCGAGGGTGATGCGGTCGGGCTCGACGACGGAGACGTCGAAGAGGAGGGTGTCGGCGGGTCCGCCGCGTCCGGATCGTGTCAGGTCGGTGATCTGTTGGTTCTGGAACGAGAGGGTGTTGCCGGGTTCGTCGAAGACCGCTCGCCCGGTTCGTAACGACGGCACGTCGTCGCCGTCCCAGGCGAAGAGGTGGTATTGCCGTCCGGCGAAGGGTGTGGAGGCGAGGCAGTCGGGGTCATCTCGGTCGATCGCGCCGTCGCAGTCGTCGTCCTCTCCGTCGGTGCAGGAGATTTCGGCGGAAGCACACACGTCTTCGCATCCGTCATCTCCCGTGTTGTTTGCGTCGCGGAAGCCGTTCTCGCACGCGAGGACCACACATTCTTCGGCGACACACGCGACATCGGAGTGTGCTGCGAAGCAGGTGTGGCCGCATTCACCGCAGTGGTCGGCATCGGTCGCCAGGTCGAACCCGTTGTCGACCGCACCGTCGCAGTCGTCGTCGCGTCCGTTGCAGCTCTCGTCCAGAGACGGTGAGATGTCCGTGCGTGTGTCGTCACAATCGAAGGGCGGGATGCACGGAGGACCGGTGCCGACTCCGTCGCCGTCTCGATCGATGCAGCCCTCCGGGAGGGCGTCCGCGCCGACGCCACCGCCATCGGCGGCCGAGTGTCCGCCGTCGGCCTCACCGGGGTTGTTGGCGTAACCCGGGGGACGGCATCGGGCGGGCCCATCGGGCTCGGCGACGCAGACCCAACCCGGCGCGCAGTCCGACATGACCCGGCACGCGATCTTGCCCGTGAGGTCGAAGTCGCCGACGCACGCCGGCGCGACGATGAGGAGCGTCGGCAACGCGACGGTCGCGATCCTGAAGGCGATGGTGAACATGGTCGGCACCATGGCGCGGGGGTTCCGAGCCTGACCGTGGGTTATGTGGGTGTCGGAAGAGTGGTGCCGCTGACCGAGGCGATCTCCGAGCGGCGTTCTCGCTTACTCGATCCCGTATCGAGTCGAGGCGGCCGTGTGGTGCAGGGAGTCGCCCGGAGCTGCGGCAACGCAGTCCGAGGTTGCGTGAGGCCCCAGGCTAGTTCGGTGCGCGCCCGGCTGCAATTCCTGGGCGCGATCACCTCGCGGCGTCCGGCTCCGACCGGCTCGGCGGCCGATCGGTGGTCGCCGCCGTCAGATCCGCGGGGCGTGGACCCGGGCATCGCTCGGCCTGTTGGGGTGAGCGCCCCGGAGGACGTCGACCGCCTCGGTCAGGCCGTCGAGTGTGAGCTCGAACATCGGGAAGACCCCGCGAATGGTCCGAATGCTGGGGGCGTCCCAGATGCGCCGGGACTCGGGGTTCAGCCACACGGAGTTCGGGCTCCGCTCGCGAAAGCGCCGGAGCCAGGAGAGCCCGGTCCGATCGTTCTCCTCGCCGTAGTAGATCGCGCCGCCCACCTGGGAGAGTTCGAAGGGGTGCATATAGGCGTCACCGACGAAGATCACGGACCACGTCGCATCGACGCTCTTCAATACTTCGTCGGTTGGGCGGCCCTTCAACTGGTAGAAATCCCTGTAGAGCTTGTCGTAGGGGCAGTTGTGGAAGAAGAGGGTCTCGAACGCCCGGAAGTGGCTGGCGGCGTGCGCCGCCGAGAAGAGGCGCTCGCAGAGTTCGGTGTGCGGGTCCATCGAGCCGCCGACGTCCATCAAGAGCAGCAGCTTCACCCGGTTGGCCCGCGGCGGACCGAAGACAAGGTCGATCTCGCCGCCGTCCCGCGCGGTCTTGTCGATCGTCGCGTCGAGGTCGAGCTCCTCGAAGCGTTCGTCCTTCGCCAGACGACGGAGCCGCCTCAGCGCCGAGCCCATCTGCCGGGTGTCGAGCACCCGATCGCTGCGCAGGTTGCGGTATCGTCGCTCGGTCGCGACCTGGACCGCCGACCGATTGCCGCCGGACCCGCCGACCCGGATGCCGGCGGGGTTCGTGCCGCTGTTGCCGAAGGGCGAGGTGCCCCCCGTGCCGACCCAACGGCTTCCTCCGTCGTGCCGCTCCTTCTGTTCCTGCAGCCGCTTCTCGAACTCCTCGCGCAGGGTATCCCAGTCGAGGGCCTGGAGCTGCGCCAGCTCCTCGGGGGTCAGGTCGCGCGGGATGATCGGACTCGACAACCAGTCGAGGAGCGCGTCGTCCAACGCGAACTGGGCGTCGACCCCGTCGAAGAAGCTGGCGAACGCGCGGTCGTAGAGATCGTATTGCGCCTCCCGCTTGACCAGCACGGCCCGTGCGAGGTGGTAGAAGACCGACAGGCTCGCACGCGAGTGGCCATGCACGAGTGCGGTCATCAGCGACAACCACTCGGTTGTCGTGACCTTCAGCCCGTGGGCGCGCAGGTGGAAGAGGAAGTCGGTGAACACGTCGTCTAGTTCCACCCCCGTCTTCGCGTCGCCGCGCCGCCGCGCGCCAGCGTCTCGAGGTCCTTCTCGTGTTTGAGCAGGACGCCGACGAAGGGGAGCTCCTCCTGCAGCCTCTCCGGCGACACACCCGCCCGGCGGAGTGCCGCGAGCCAGTCGACGAGTTCGCTGGTCGAGGGCCGCTTGCGCAGGTCAGGGAGATCGCGGAGCCAGTAGAAGCGAACCAACGCCTGGCTGAGCAGCGCGTCCTCGACGTCCGGATGATGCACGCGGACGATGCGCGTCATCAGCTCCTGATCCGGGAACGCGATGTAGTGGAAGATGCATCGGCGGAGGAACGCGTCGGGGAGCTCCTTCTCGTTGTTCGACGTGATGACCACGACCGGTCGGTGCACGGCCTCGACCTGCTCACCTGTCTCGTCGACGTAGAACGCCATACGGTCGAGTTCGTGGAGCAGGTCGTTTGGGAACTCCATGTCCGCCTTGTCGACCTCGTCCACCAACACAACCACCCGATCGGGCTCCCGGAACGCTCGCCCGAGCGGTCCGTACTTGATGTAGGCGGCGATGTCCGAGATGTCCCGATCGCCGAAACGCGCGTCATTCAGCCGGGCGACGGTGTCGTAGACGTAGAGCCCGTCGTGGGCCTTCGTGGTCGACTTGATGTGCCAGGAGAGCAGCGGCATGGCGAGATTCGCGGCGATCGACTCGGCCAACCGGGTCTTCCCGGTCCCGGGCTCCCCCTTGATCAACAAGGGCCTCTCCAGCGTGAGCGCGACGTTCACCGCGTCCCGCAGCTCCGGGGACACGATGTAGTCCGCGGTGCCCTGAAACCGATTCTCCTGCATGCGTCGTTCTCCGGCGGGTGGGAAGGGGGCGCTCCCTAGGTAGCGACTCGAGGCGGACGGATCAACGCGCGAGGGTCGTCGCCGCGACCCGCCGGGGGTCTTCGAGCGAAGTTGCGCGCGTCCCGGTCAGATCTGGAAGCCCCCGGACTCGAGCAACTCCCTGACTCGGTACAGGAATCCGTTGCCCGTCACTCCATCGATGATTCGATGATCATAAGAAAGTGAGAGGAACATCATCGAGCGGATGCAGATCGCCTCCGAGCCGTCCACCTCGCGGACCACCGGCCGACGAACGACCTCGCCCATCCGCAGGATGCCGACCTGAGGCTGGTTGATGATCGCGGCGCCGAACAGATTCCCGCGACGACCCGGGTTCGACACCGTGAACGTGCCCCCAGACAGATCGTCCACCATGATCCGCTTCTCGCGAGCCTTCGTCGCCAGCTCCCCCACCGCTCGAGCGAGACCGCCGACCGACAGGCCGTCGGCGTCCCGGATCACCGGGACCAGCAGGCCGCCCTCCGTCTCGACGGCGACGCCGAGGTGGACCCGTCCGCGCTGGATGACCTCGTCGGCACCGACCACGGCGTTCAGCGCCGGAAACTCCCGCAGCGCCTCGCATATCGCCTTCGAGACGAACGCGAGAAGCGACAGCGAGATGCCCTGCTCCGCGAGCTGCGCCTTGTGGCGTTTCCGCTCCGCCATCACGTCGGTGACGTCGATCTCCGCGAAGCACGGGACGTGCGGCGACACGTGCTTCGAGTACACCATGTGCTCGGCGATGATCCCCCGCCGTTTCGAGAACGGGATCACCGTGTCCTCGGGATTCGCGCGCACCGTCGGCGGGCGGAAGAAGCGCCCCCCGGCCGGCGACCCGTACGGGCCGTGCACCGCCGGCCTGGTGTCCGCAGCTGGGGCCGCCGGTGCGGTCGCAGCGGCGGTCGCCTTCGCGGCGAGCGCGTGGCCTGTCGGCGAGCGCTGGGCCAGGGGCAGGCTGACCATCTGCCGCGTCGGCGCTGCGACGACGCCCCCGGCATTCCAAGGGCGACCGTCGCCGCCGTCCTGGGCATTGTAGATCGCCGTCGCGGGGGGCGTGGTCACCGGTCGTCGCGGCGGCGCCACCGGCGTCGGGGCCGGGGCGGTCGTGGGGGTGCGTGAGGCCCCCCGGGGATCGCTGCGCTGCGTGGTCTCCGGGGCCGTCGGCACCCCGGGGGCGTCCGGCGGGCTGTCGCTCAGCTCGATGAGCGGCGTTCCGACATCGACGGTGTCGCCGACCTCGGCGAGCAGCGTGCGCACATAGCCGTCGCCGGTGGCCGGTACCTCGGTGTTCGCCTTGTCAGTCTCCACTTCCAGCAGAGGCGTCCCTGCCTCGACCCGGTCTCCCGGTCCGACGAGCCATTCGACGATCTTGCCCTCGACGACACTCTCGCCGAGCTGCGGCATCACGATCTGCTGGGCCATCGGAATCGCGGGTGGGGTCGAGCGCTCCGCGACGGAGCCTGAGTGGGGCCGCAAACGTACCCGGCGACTCGAAAAACGCAACCCCGAAGCCGGGCCCGATACCGCGTGTCACCGCCTCGGACGACCCCTCCGTCGATCGGGCGCGCGCCCGCGCTCGGTTGGCAGTCGTGGCACACTACCCGGCGTTCGGTGTCGGAGGGGGCGGGCGCCGGCATGGCTTTCGAAGCCGTCGAGACCCGCTGGCGTTGCGCCGTCGCGGTGAGGCGCCGAGCGCGTAATCTTGGATTTCCTCCCGGTGTTTCGGTACGCTTTCTGCCTGAACGAGTCTATCCCTCTCAATGGACCCGAGGGCCACGGCCTTCGGGGCAACCGCAGTCGGCGACACGAGAATCGATGGTTCGCCTTTCCGTGATCAGCGGCCCCGACGCTGGAAAGCGCGCGGCGTACAACTCGCAGCGGATCTCGATCGGTCGCGGACCGGGTAACAACTTCTCGCTGCGCGACAGCCTCGTGAGCCAGCACCACGGCGAGATTCTGCTCACCGATGGGTTGCTCGTGTATCGCGACCTGCAGAGTCGTCACGGGACGCTCGTCCGGCTGAACGACCTGACGATCAACCTGCACGATCGCGCCCAGGACCAGGACGTCGAGCTCGCCCCGGAGTCCCACATCATCATCGGGGAGACCCTCGTTCAGATCGAAACGCGCGGCACCGCGGAGCTCGACGCCCACGGGCTCACCGACGGAATCGCCGAGCTGATCGACACGGGCGAGCAGTCGAGTGGAATCGGCGAACGGGTGGTGAAGCGGGCGACCGAGAGCCTCGACGCGGTGACGCGCCGCCTTATCAACCGCGATCCGCGGCTGGTCAGCATCTTCAAGCTTTCCCGGAGCCTGAACACGGTCACCGAGCTCGACGAGATCCTGGAGCTGATCCTCGAGACGACCTTCGAGGCGTTCCCGGCGGCGAACTTCTTCGCGATCAGCGTGCCGACGGGCGACGAGGAGGCTGTTGTCGAAGAAGAGCTGATGAAGCCCCTGCTTGTGCGCGAGCGGGGCAAGGGGCCGGATCTGAGCACCGGCAAGACCCTGTTGTCCCACACGCTGATCCGCCAGGTCTACGAGAGCCAGGAGTCGGTGCTTTTCGTACGCGACAGCACGGGCATCCAGCTGACGGAGTCGATCATCAACGCCCGCATCGCCGCCTGCATGGCGGCGCCGCTCGTCGGGCAACGGCGCCTCCTCGGCGTCATGCAGGCGGACACGCGCGGAATGGGCGGGCTCTTCGGCCCCGACGACCTCGACCTGTTCACCGTCCTGGCCAGCTACACGGCGTTCGCGATCGAGCGGGTGAACCTGACCCGGAACATCTACGAGATGTTCGAAGGGGTGGTCCGCCTGTCGGTCACCGCGATCGATGCTCGTGATCCGAGCACGGCGGGTCACTCCGAACGCGTGGCCCGCTACACGGTGCGCTTGGCGGAGGTGGTCAACGACCTCGACACCGGTCCGCTGGAGCCGCACGGGTTCTCCCGCGAGGAGCTGACCGAGCTGCGCTACGCGGCGTTGCTGCACGACTTCGGCAAGATCGGGGTCCGCGAGAGCGTCCTGATGAAGGGGGCGCGGCTCAGTCCGGAGCGGCTCCAGGTGCTGACGGAGCGTTTCGAGGCCGCGCGCGCCAATGTCCAGGTCGACGCCTACCGACTGGCTTTCGAGCGCGCCGGGCGGCTCGGCTGGTCGGTCGACGAGACCAGGGAATATGCGGAGCAGCTGGCGCGGAAGCGAATCCTGCAGCTCAACGAGTGCGAGCAGGTGATCGTCGATCACCAGCCCGGGCGGCGACTCGCCCCGGAGATCGCCAACCAGATGCAGGTGATCTCGGACCTGACCTTCATGGACTCCGCCGGCCGCGTTCGCCCGCTGTTGAGCAAGGACGAGCTGGAGAACATGACGATCCCGGCCGGCACACTCAACGCGTGCGAGTGGGAGGACATGCGCTCACATGCACGCAAATCCTGGGCGTTCCTCTGCCAGATTCCGTGGAGCGAGGACCTCGCGCGCATTCCGGAGCTCGTCCGCTCGCACCACGAGAAGCTCGACGGCAGCGGGTACCCCGACGGACTGGTCGGCGTGCAGATCCCAATGCCGGTGCGCATCCTCACGATCGCCGACATCTTCGACGCGATGACCGCGGCGGACCGACCCTACCGCAAGGCCGCGAGCGTCGAGCGGGCGATGTTGGTTCTCCGCGACGAGGCGTCGACGGGATTGCTCGACGCCGCATTGGTCGAGCTCTTTGCCGACGCGGTCGTGCCGAGCCTGGTCGAGGAGGAACAGCTCGCTCGGAGCATCGTCTGAGCGGTGCCGCCGGGCCGCATGTTCGCGGGGCCTCCGGTCCGGCGCGGCCTTTGTTTGCCGTTTGTTTCTAGTTGCTTGGAGGCGATTTGGTGCGTCCGCCTTGCACGAGGAAAGCGCCACTGCTAGGCTCGCGCCGATTTCCACCCGACGGGTTTTGATTCGACCGGGAGTCCAATCTCTCCAGCCCATGCCGCGTCTGTTCTACAGCATCGTCGTTCTGCTCGTGGCGTCGCTCGTGGGCTGCGGATTGAGCGATCGCGAGCGGGCTGTCGCCGCAGCGAACGACGCGATCCGGGCGGTCGAAGCGGCCAGCCACGTCGTCGCCGACGTGATCGGTGCACTGCCGGACGGGGATCTGGACCACGCCGACTTCGGTCCTCTGCGTGACGCGATTTCGCGCTACATGGAGACGACGGAGGCGCTCAACGCCGCGATGCGTTCGCTCGGCGAGCACATCCCGGAGCTCCAGGACCACGTCGAGAACATTTTCCGGCCTTCGGCGGAAGCCGCCGCCGCCTCGTGCCAGCAGGCCCTCGACGCCTTGTCGACCGCAGAATCGGTCGCCGAGGATCATCAGCGCGCGATCACCCGGCTCGGCCAGTGCATCGAGCGCTACGCCACGGCCGTGAGCAACGTGAAGGCCGCCCACGACCGCACGTCTGGCTGAACGGCCGCCCGGCGGCCCGTGCCCACCGCCGCCATGTTACGAGTCTACCAGAGCGAGCCCTACGTCGTCGCCGGCTGTCCCGTCGGACCCTTCGGCATGAACCAGTACATCGTGGTCTGCCCGAAGACCCTCGAAGCCGCTTGCATCGACTGCGGCGCCGGCCCCGCGCCCTTCGTGGCCTTTGCCGACGAAGCGAGCGCGGCACTGACCCGCATCCTGCTCACCCACGGCCACGTCGACCACGTCGCCGGGCTCGCCGAGACCCGCCGCGCGGTCGCCGCACCGATCCATCTGCACGCAGCCGAGCGGGGCAGCTACGACGAGGCCCCGATCCGCGGTGCGTTCTTCGGTCTGCGTTGCGAGCAACCGCCGCCGCCAGACCACGAGCTGGCCGACGGAGAAACCGTGCAAGTGTGCGAAATCACGTTCGAAGTGCTCCACACGCCCGGCCACACGCCGGGGCATGTCTGTTTCGTCGACCGGAGCGCCGGCGTTGCGTTCACGGGCGATCTCCTCTTCCGGGGCTCGATCGGACGCACCGACCTGCCGGGCGCGGATCCGAGCCTGATGGGGCCCAGCCTGGCGCGCATGCTGGAGCTGCCGGACGAAACCGTGGTCTACCCGGGCCACATGGGGCCCACGACGATCGGCGACGAGCGCGTCTCCAACCCGTTCCTGTCGCTCTTCATCGGCTCGTGAACGGCACCTACATTGCCGTCGCCGGGAATATCGGCGCTGGCAAGTCCTCGTTCGTGGAGTTTCTCCAGAGCCGTTACGACATCGACCCGGTCTTCGAGCCCAACGACGCCAACCCGTTTCTCGAGGATTTCTACGGCGATATGGGGCGGTGGGGCTTTCATAGTCAGATCTATTTCCTGGCAGCCAAGGTGCAGATTCATCAAGGAATTCGGGACTCTGGGCGAAGCGTCATCCAGGATCGGACGCTCTGGGAGGACGCCGAGATCTTCGCCGAGCACCTCGGCCGCACCCGCGTGTTGAGCAAGCGCGAATACGCGACCTATCGGCTCTTCTATGAGTCCGTGAAAGATGACCTGCGCCCGCCAGACCTGATGATCTACCTCCGCTGCCCGGTGCGGACACTGCGGAAACGGATCCGTGCCCGCGGACGGGCCATGGAGCAGGCGCTGCCAGCCAGCTATTTGCGGGCGCTCCACAAGCTCTACGAGGCGTGGTTCGAGCGCTACCGTCTCTCGCCGACCGTCGTGTTCGAGACCGATCGTCTGGATCCGGTCACCGATCTGGTCGACTGTCACCAGGTCATGACCGTCGTCGAGCGATATCTCTAGTTGCTCACACGCAAATTCGTCGATGTGTCGTTGTAACAACCAGGGGGACGCCGCGAAGCGTCCCGCCCATCGACCCTCTCTCACGGCCGCGTGCGCTGCGATCGCCTTCGCTCTTCTCGCAGCCGGATGTCCCCGGTCGGAGACCCGTAGCGACCCGCCGCTTCGCCCCCTTCTCCATACCGAGTCGGCGACCGAGGCGTCAGCGACGGTTCCCGGTTTCGAGATGTGGTTCGATGGAGCCGACCCCGTCGCCTGGCCGTCGGAGCACACGACCAGCATCGCACCTTCGGCTGACGCGGTCGTACCGGGGCCCGCAGCGACGCCCCAGGCCCTGATGATCGACGTGTTCGACGCGTTGATCGCGCAGGATCGCGATCGCCTCCTCGTACACACATTCGATCCGCAGGAGCTGTCGGCGAGCGCCCGCATGGGCAGTGCGGCGGCGACCGAGCTGGCGGCCGAGATCGAGGAGTCCACCCTGGACACCCTCTCTGCTTTCGAGCCGCGCTCGGCGTCGCAGACGAGGCCGGAGGGCCTCCGGGGCCTGCTCCAACCGGGTCAGCTCGTCGTCGGTCGGGCAAGGGACATCGACGGTGCTCTCGTGGACGCCGACGGCGAGGCCGCCATGCACTGGGGCAGCGAGCTGACGTTCTCGCTCCGCGGCACGAACATCGAGTTCGTCCTCCGCTTTCCGAACATCCTGCGGGCCACCGACGGCACCTGGCGCCTCCGCACTTCACCGAGAGTCGACCAGACGTTCACGACGTACCGCAACCTCGGCATGGACCTGAAACCGGAGTTGATGAACGTGCAGCACGCCCCCTTTCCTTTGCGGGTCGGGAACTACTGGCAGTACCGCACCCGGCGTCCTGGCGTCGGTGCGGAGGGGGAGAGCTATGGTGTCCTCACAAACGACGGCTACCGCGACCTGATCGCGGAGATACACACACACGACGGATATCTCGTGGCCGTGTTGCGCCGGGTGTACGACAATCCGGCCACCGCCAGCGAGCGTCTCGCCTACCTCGTTACGCCGCTGAGGGTGTACTCGTGTAGTCGCGAATGTGTTCGCCGGTCGGACGATCCGCTGTGGACACTTCAGTACGCTGCGCGAGAGGTGCCACTGCTCGTCTTTCCGATCGTACGCGACTCCGGCTGGGGGGCAGGAGGTCAATCGGTGCGCGCCGACGTGTATCGGGTGCAGCCAGAGGCGATCGAGGTGTCGATTCCCGCGGGCACGTTCGCCGATGCTACCGAGATCGTCCGCAGCACTGCCCGCGGTCGCCGCTCCTCGTTCTTCGTGCACGGCATCGGTTACGTGATGCGTCGGACCGAGTCGACCATGGAGAGCGCGCTGGAGGAGCTCACCGAGTACCGCGTCCTGCCATGAGGTCGAGCGTCGCCGAGACCGTAGCCCGACTCCCTCGCAAGCCCGGCGTCTACATCATGCGGGGCGCGCGGGGGGCCTGCCTGTACATCGGCAAGGCAACGGATCTGCGGAGCCGTGTGCGGTCGTACTTCACCGGGCAGGACCCGCGCCCCTTCGTGCGGTTCCTCGACGAATTGCTCGAGGACGTCGAGTTCGTCCTCACCGCCAACCCGAAGGAGGCATTGCTCCTGGAGAACACGTTGATCAAGCGGCACAAGCCGCGCTTCAACTTCATGCTCCGGGACGACAAGAACTACCTCGCGATCCGGATCGACGAGCGGGTGGATTGGCCGCGCGTCGAGTTGGTGCGACGGATAAGGCGGGACGGGGCCCGCTACTTCGGCCCCTACCACTCGGCCGCGAAGGTCCGCGAGACCCTGAACGTCCTCAACCGATATTTCCAGCTGCGGACGTGCACCGACTCGGTGCTGCGGAACCGTTCGCGGCCCTGTCTGCAGTACCAGATCCGCCGTTGCCCGGCGCCGTGTGTGCGGTCGGTGGATCGAGATGCATATATGGACAATCTCGGGCACGCGCGGCTCTTCCTCGACGGCCGGGAGACCGAGCTCGCCGGTGCCCTCACGGCCCGCATGACCGCTGCCGCAGAACGCCTCGAGTTCGAAGATGCCGCGCGCTGTCGCGATCAGATCTCCGCTGTCCGGGACTCGCTGACCCGACAGAGCGCCGTCCAGACCACACACGTCGATCAAGACGTGATCGGCCTCTACCGCGAGGGCGATGCGGCCGCCGTGGTCGTGATGGTCTTCCGCGGCGGCTCGCTGGTAGACGTCCGGTCTTTCGCGCTGGAGCAACAACTGGTCGAGGACGCCGACCTCCTCTCCGATTTCCTCGGCCAGTATTATGGCGCCGCGGATCGGGATCCGCCTGGACTCGTGCTACTGCCGGCGGCACTCGCCGAGGACGACGACGTCGAGACCGCGCTGTCCGACCTCCGCCAGGCGCGCTGCCGGTTGGTCACCCCGCAGCGTGGTCGCAAGCGCGAGCTCGTCGACCTCGCCGGCCGAAATGCCGGCGCCTTCTTCGCCGAGACGTTGTCGACGACCGCGCGGGCCGATCGCGCGATCGAGCGCCTCCAGCGCCGACTGGGCCTGACCGTCGAGCCGCGCACGATCGAGTGCTACGACGTCTCCAACTTCCAGGGGGCCGAGATCGTCGCGTCCCGCGTCGTGTTTCAAGACGCCGTGCCCGACCGGAGTCGTTATCGCCGAATCCGTATCCGCACCCGCGACTCCCAAGACGACTTCGGGGCGATGGCCGAAGTGATCGGCCGACGCTGTCGGTCGTCGCGCGGCGGGGACGACCCGATGCCGGACCTGATCGTCGTCGACGGCGGCAAGGGGCAACTCAACGCGGCGGTCGCAGCGTTGGCGGCGGCGGGAGAGAGCGAC
>CAZFPM010000158.1:0-14680 GCA_964520965.1 uncultured Myxococcales bacterium | reverse complement strand
ATCCCGCAAGCGCTCCCGGTGAGCGTCAGCTCAAGCGCCCCCCTGAACGGTTACGAAGACGGTTCGGTGGTGTGTGTGAGCCCCGACGAGCCCTTCGATACATTTGGACCCGGAGGCGGGTCCGAGGCGGGTCCGGGCATCGCCGGCGCGAGTCCGTCTGTCGCGCCGCGGGACGCGCCCGCAGGTGGCGGCCTGCTGGGCCTGCTCGTGGTCTTGGGATTGGTGGCTCGCCGAGGCCGCGCCGTGTGATCGACCACGGGCCGATTGCGCGAGGCCCACGATAGGCCGGGGGACGAAGCTCGGGACTGCGCGGCGCGGCCCCAACCGTCGCAGGTGCAAGAAGTGCGCGCTCGTCAGCGCTCGCTTCGCGCGACGCGCTGGCTGATGCGGCCGAAGATCGACTCGTCGGCGGCATTCCGCATCTCGATCTCGACGGTGTCGCCGAACTTCATGAACGGGGTCTTGAACTCGCCCACGTCGATCTTCTCCAACATCCGCTGCTCGGCCAGGCAGCTGGAGCCGCGGTCGCGATCCTTGTTGGAGACGGTGCCGGAGCCGACGATCGTGCCGGCGGTCAGGGCGCGGGTCTGCGCGACGTGGGCGACCAGGTCGTGGAACGAGAAGTGCATCTCGGGCCCGGCCTCGGGATCGCCGAAACGCTCCCCGTTGTAAGTCGTGCGGAGCGGCAGATGGATGCGGCCGCCTTGCCAGGCGTCGCCGAGCTCGTCCGGAGTGACCGCGAAGGGCGAAAACGCGGTCGAGGGCTTGGAGACGAAGAAGCCGAAGCTCTTGGCCAGCTCCGGCGGGATCAGGTTCCGCAACGTGACGTCGTTGACGAGCATCAGCAGGCGGATGTGGGGCGCCACCTCGTCCTTCTTCACCCCGCGGGGGACGTCGCCGGTGACGACGGCAACCTCGGCCTCGAAGTCGATGCCCCAGTCTTCGGTCGGAAACGTGATGTCCTGCGTCGGCGTCAGGAACGTTCCGCTCCCACCCTGGTAGACGAGGGGATCGGTCTCCAGGGTCGCCGGCGGCTCCGCGCCCCGCGCTTTTCGCACGAGGACGATGTGATTGATGTACGCGCTGCCGTCGATCCACTCGTAGGCGCGGGGCAGCGGCGAGTGGAGCTTCGCGATGTCGAGGGGCTGGGCGTTTGGCGCGGAGCCCTGCTCCAACAGGTCGAAGCGCATGCGAAGCCGCGTGCGAACCTCGTTCCACCGGTCGAGGGCGGCCTGCATCGTCGGCGCGATGTCGGCGGCGTCGGAGTAGCGGATGCCGTCGCGGGAGACGACGAGGAGGCGGCCGTCACGGGTGCCGTCGTTCAGGGTGGCGAGCTTCATTCGGGCGTTCTCTCTATCGTTCGAGCTGGGCGCGCATCGCGGCGATGGTCGCGGCGTAGTCTTCGGTCTTGTACACGGCGCTTCCGGCGACGACAGCGGTCGCACCGGCGTCGGCGACGCGGCGGATATTGTCGATCTTCACGCCGCCGTCGACCTGGATGTCGAAGTCGAGTCCGCGGGCGACGGCCCGTTCGCGGATGTGGGTCACCTTCGACAGGGCGCCGTCGATGAACGACTGGCCGCCGAAGCCGGGGTTCACGCTCATCACGAGTACGAGGTCGACGTCGTCGAGCACCCACTCGATCGCGTCCGGGTGGGTGTGCGGGTTGAGCGAGACGCCGGCCTTGGCGCCGGCCGCTCGGATCTGTTGCAGAGAGCGGTGGACGTGGTCGGTGGCCTCGACGTGCACCGTCACCAGGTCGGCGCCCGCGGCCACGAACTCGTCGATGTACCGCTCCGGTTCGACGATCATCAGGTGCACGTCGAGCGGTGCGTCGGTCACCGGGCGGATCGCTTTCACGATCAGGGGCCCGATGGTGATGTTCGGCACGAAGCGGCCGTCCATCACATCGACGTGAATCCAGTCGGCGCCGGCCGCGATCACGTCGCGGACCTCGTCACCGAGCCGGGCGAAATCCGCGCTCAGGATCGACGGAGAGATGATCATGCGTCTCAGTGGGTTCGGCGGAGGCGCGCGATGAAGAAGCCGTCCGTGCCGGCTCGATGAGGCCATAGTTCGACGACCCCGGTGTCGTCAACGAGCGTGCCTGGCAGCGACGGCGGATCCAGCGCGAAGTCCGCGTGTCGGGCGAGGAACGCTTCGACCTGCTCGTGCGTCTCCTCTCGGGTCCAGGTGCACACGACGTAGAGGAGGTAGCCGCCCTGGGCGACCCGAGCGCGGGCGGCGTCCAGCAGGTGGTGTTGTAGGGCGACCAACTCGGCGACGGCCGACTCGTCGCGGTTCCACCGGACCTCCGGGTGTCGGCCGAGGGTGCCGAGTGCGGAGCACGGGGCGTCGACGACCACCGCGGCGAAGGGAGGACGGTCGTCTGCGCCGTCGGCGGGGGCGTCCCCGAGGAGGTCGGGAATGGCGGTGACTCCTTCGAGGCCGGGTCGACGGAGCAATGCTCGGAGCTTGCGGAGGTTGTTGTCGGAGGCGACGACGTTGGCCGCGCCGTACGCATCGACCAGCGCCAGGGTCTTGCCGCCGATTCCGGCGCAGGCGTCGAGGAGGGACCCCTCGAGGGAGGGGGGCAGCGCGGCGCAGGCAAGTTGGGCGCCGACATCTTGGATGGCTATGCGACCCTCTCTGTGCGCTACGGTCCCGGCGACGTGCCCCCGGTCACAAACGAGGGCGTTCGCGACGAGCGGATGTCGCCGTACGTCGAGGCCCGCTTCGGTCAGCTCGTTCGCGACCTCGTCGGGCGAGCCGGCGCGGACCCGCAATCCGACCGGGGAGGGCGCGTTGAACGCGGCCATCGCGTCGGCCGCGTCGTCATCGAGGCGCGCGAGCAGGCGCATGGCGATCCAATCCGGGAGGCCGTGTGCGATGCCGAAGCGCGCGGTGTCATCGGCCTTCTTCGGAGGAGAGAAGACCTTGTCGCGGTCACGGATCAGGGAGCGCAAGACCCCGTTGGTGAGGCCGGCGAGGCGCGGCCGGCCGTCGGCCTTCACGGCTTCGACCACAGCGCTGACGATCGGCCCGTCGGGTCCGCGTCCGGCGCGGCCGAGTTCCCAGATCGCGATGCGCAGGTGGGCCCGAACGATCTCGGGCAGGGAGTCGACGCCGCGGGCGGCCAGGCGATCGAGCGCGAGGTCGACTGCCCGCAGATCGGCGAGGGTCCCGTAGACCGTCGCGGTGACCCACGCCCGCTCGACTGCGTCGAGGCGGGTGCGTTCGAACGCGGCGCCGAGCGCACGCTGGCTGAACGCGCCCTCGTCGAGGACGCGCTGCAGCGCCCCGGCCGCAGTGCGCCGCCCCATTGTCGCGTCGGCGCGGGCCGTGCCGGCCCTCACGGTGTGGAGTAGCCGCGGGTAACCTCGAACCGGCGCTTGCGTCCGACCCCCGCGAAGAACGAAGTCGTCGCGATCGAGTGCGCGTTGAACGCCTCGGTGACTGCCTGCTCGACGGCCATCGCGTCGTCGATCGATCCGCAGAGAGCGACGACGGCGGGACCGGATCCGCTGATCGAGAATGCGAGCGCTCCGGCTTCTTCTGCTGCCTTGGCGGCGGGGAAGTACCCGGGGATGAAGGGACCGACCGCAGGGGCGACGATGTGGTCGCGGGCCGAACGGCGCACCAGCAAGACGTCACCCGTCGCGAGCCCGAACACGAGCCCGGCGGTCAGGCCGGCGTGTCGCGCGTGTTTCATCAGGTGCACTTGACCGGGGAGGGCGCTCCGGTAGGTCTTGCGCGACAGCTTCACGCGGGGGACGACGACACACACCCGCAGGTCGATCTGCGGGGTGAGGTAAGCGATCGCCGCGGGGTGTTGCGAGTAGGCGACGCAGCAGCCGCCCCACAGCGCCGCGCCGACGGCATGGGCGTGCGGGAAACCGGTGACCGTCTCCTCGGCCTTGGCTGCGGCAGCGAGAATCGAAGTCGTCTCGCAGTCGCGGCCGAGGGAGAGCAATGTGCGGTAGCCCGCGACTGCCCCGACCGCGGCGGACGCTGCCGAAGACCCGAGCCCGACCCCGGTCGGGACCCGCTTGTGCAGCACCAGGCGCCAGCCGGGCCGGACGTCGTGGGGTTCGATCAGGGTCTGGAAGGCGAGCGCGGCGGTGTTCTGTTTCGGATCGAGCTCGACCTGGTCGTTGTCGCCGAGGACCTCGAGCGATAGGGTCGGACCTTCGGTCGGGTAGACGTGAAGGACGTCTCCCGGCCGATCCATGGCGAGGGCGAGGACCTCCAGTGCCGGGCCGATGTCAGATGCGATCGGCGGTGCGGAAGCGATGGCGACGGGCTCTCTCATGGCGCCTCCAAAGACGTGCCCACCGGGAGCGTCGCCCCGCGCAGACAGTCGGCGATCGGCATCGCCCGCTTGCCCGGGCGCTTGACCTCGAGCACCTCGACCAGACCGGGCGCGCATGCGACGTGCAGGCCGCGAGCCGGATCGGATTCGACGATCGTCGCCGGCGGCACCACGGCGTCGGCGTCGATCGCTCGGGCCCGTAGAAGGGTGATTGGGCTGTCGTCGCAGATGACGCAGGCACCCGGCCAGGGGCTCATGCCGTTGATCGTCGCGGCGACCAGCGGGGCAGGGCGGTCGAAGTCGATGACCCGGTCCTCGGCCCCCAACATGCGGGCGTACGTCGTTCGAGCGTTCGGCTGGGGTGTGGGCGACCGTTCCGGGTCCGCGATCGGGTCGAGGGTCTCGACGAGCAGGCTCGCGCCGAGGTCGGCGAGGCGGTCGTGCAGCTCGCCGGCGGTCTCGGTGTCTCCGATCATCACCGGCGACATCGCGAAGACCGGTCCGGTGTCGAGGCCACGCTCCATCTGCATGATCGACACGCCCGTCACGGCATCGCCGGCCGCGATCGCCCGGTGGATCGGCGCGGCGCCTCGCCATCGGGGCAAGAGGGAGGCGTGAACGTTGACGCATCCGAGGCGCGGCAGACCGAGCACGTCGCTGCGCAGAATCTGTCCGTAGGCCGCCACGACGCAGAGGTCCGCGTCCACGGCGGCCAGACGGGCGACGACGGCGGGGTCGCGCAACGTCTCCGGTTGGAAGAGCGGCAGGCCCAGCTCGGACGCGGTCGCAGCGACGGGTTGGGCTCTGACCTTACGGCCTCGCCCGGCCGGTCGATCCGGCTGCACCACGACCAGTTTCACTTCGACCCGTGGGTCGAAGTGAAGCGCCCTGAGGGACGGGACCGCGAAGTCCGGAGTCCCCATGAAGATCGTCCGAAGCAGCGTCACCATGCAGGGAGTCCGCCACAGGTTGCCGCGGGCGTCCAGAGTGTTGTGGGTGTCCGCGTCTTCGTGTTCGGAGACGTCTGGGGCAACGTCGTGCCCGAGCTGCGGGTCACGTCGACGGCGCGGGCCGGCTCGAATCCACCGCTGCGCACCCCTGACGCCCGACGTCATGCCCGCGCAGACGACGATGGCGATTCATGAGACGCCGGCGTGCTTCGCCGCCGATGCTGCTAGGGTGGAGGGCACGGCGGCAACCGATGCGCCAAGCGACGGGAGGCCCGATGACGGCGAGTGAGATCCTGGAGATGTCGGCGGTCCGGCAGGCCGCTCTGGTGCGGGGCCGCGACGTCTCGGCCGCGGAGCTGCTGGAGATGTACCTCCCGCGGATCCACCGCCACGACGGGGCCCTGCACGCGTTCGTCTCTCTCTTCGAACAGCGTGCCCGGCGCCGTGCCGCCGCGGTCGATCGGGCCCTCACGGCGGGTCGCCGCTCCGACCGCTCGCTCGTCGGCGTTCCGCTCGGGGTCAAGGACACCGAAGCCGTGCGCTGGTCGTTCTACCGTGCGGGGTCGCGGGCCTACCGCTGGGTCTGGTCCCCGGCCGACGGGGCCGCCGTCCGGTGCTTCCGGCGCTCCGGCGTGACCATCGTGGGCAAGACCAGCACGTCGGAGCTCGCGCTGATGCCGGTCGTCGAGACGGATCTGCATCCGCCGACGGCCAATCCCTGGAACCCCGAGTACACCGCCGGCGGCTCGAGCGGCGGCTCGGCGGCCGCGGTCGCCGGAGGGCTCGTGACGGTCGCCCACGCCGCCGACGGTGCCGGGTCGATCCGCATCCCCGCCTCCCTCTGTCACCTGTTCGGGTTCAAGCCTTCGCGCGGCTGCACCCCGAACTTCTACCGCGCCTTCGACCCCGTCGGCATCGCGGTGATGGGGAGCGTCACGAACCACGTCGAGGACTCGGCCGCGCTCCTGGATGCGCTCGCCGGTCGCACCGCTCATCCGGCGCCGCCCGAGTCGTTTCTGGCGGCCTGCGCGCGCCCGCCCCGCAAGGGGTTGCGCGTCGGGGTCTGCGTCGACTCGCCACTGATCGAGGTACAGCCCGACGTCGCCGCCGCCGTGTGGCGCGTCGCGGCGCTCCTCGAGGAGATGGGCCACGAGGTCGAGCAGGTCGATGGCTCGCACGGCGCGACGATCGACGACTTCATCCCCGTCTACGGGCGGGTGATCGCGACGCCCCCCGTCCCGTCGGAGCGCAAGCTGCAGCCGGTCACGCAGTGGATCCGGCGCCAGGGGTGGACGATCAGCAGAGCCGAGGCTCGAACCCGCGCCGAGGCGTTGGCCGACCAGGTGCTCGCCGTCTTCGGAGACCACGACCTGCTCCTGACCCCCACGGTCGCCGGCGACCCGCCAAAAGTGGGCGCGTGGAAGCACCTCGACCCCGAGTCGGAATTCCGCGCCGCGATGTCGCTCGGTGCGTTCACGGCGCAGTTCAACCTGTCTGGACAGCCCGCAGCCTCGATCCCCGCGGGCCTCTCGACCACGGGCCTCCCGATCGGCGTGCAGATCGCCGCCCGACAAGGAGAGGACTCCCTGCTCTTCCAGGTCGCGGCCGAGTTGGAGCGCGCGCTGCGGTGGACGGAGCACCGCTCGCCGACCTTCCTGGCCGACTGAGCGCGCCGTCGTCTTCCGTCGACCCCACAGGTCGCGTATCGTCGCAACCATCGGGACTCGGTGCGATTTCGCGGCGGTGCAGCACTCCCATGTCGAGACTGGTCATCACCCTCGGGCTGTCGATGTCGTTGCTCGTCGCTGCGTGCGCGCGGACGGGCGTCGGCAGTGGCGAGCCCGAACTGACGTTGGAGGTTGGTGTTCCGGACGCCCTCGGATTGCATGCCGACACGACGGCCGGCGACGCCGGGCAGCCCTCGGACACCGATCGCCCGGTCGATGCCGAACGCGATGGGGATACGCGTATCGATCCACCAGCGGACGCCGACGCGCCGGACGCGGACCCGCCTGACGCCGCGGACACACCGGAGGCGGCCGACACGCCCGAGCCGTCAGACGGTCCGGAGGCCCGCCCGGAAGACTGCTTCAACGCCGTCGATGACGACCTCGACGGGCTCGTCGATTGCGACGACGTCGACGATTGCGGCGACGAGCCGATCTGCCTGGTCGACGATCCCATGGAGCAGATCTCCACCGGCCGCCGGACCTGCGGCGTGCACGTGTCCGGGGACATCTCCTGTGGTCGTCCGCCACCGATCTGGAGCCCGCTCCGGTCGGCGATGCCGCGCAGGTCGAGGTCGGCGGCGACAGGGCATGCGCCCGTCGGCGCGCCGGTACTGTCGCCTGCTGGAGTCTCGTGACGGGGGAGGTCTCCGAGGTCCCGCTACCCGCCAGAGCACGCCACATCACCCAATCGCCCTGGCGCCACGCGTGTGCGGTGCTGACAGACGGCAGCGCGTGGTGTTGGGGAGAGGGCTCCGACGGCCAGCTCGGTGACGGCCTGGCCACCTCGTCCGAAGTTCCCGTCCGGGTGCTCGACATCTCGACCGCGACGATGATCTCGGCGGGGACCGAGCATACGTGCGCGTTGCTCGCCGACGGTGAGGTGCGCTGTTGGGGGGTGAACTTCACGGGTCGTCTCGGCACCGGCAGCAGCGACCACAGCGTCGTGCCGCTGCCGGTCATCGGTCTTCACGACGCCGTCTGGATCGCTGCCGGAGCCGGTCACACCTGCGCGGTCGACGCGGCCCGTGGCCTCTGGTGTTGGGGGCGCAACAACCACGGGCAGATCGGGGTCGGCGACGACCGCGATCGCTTCTCGCCCGCTCGGGTCGAGGTGTTGGAGCGCGCGATGGAGGTGGCGGCAGGCATGTTCCACACGTGCGCGATCCGCTTCGACGGCGTTCCCTACTGCTGGGGACAAAACCGCTTCGGCCAGCTCGGGATCGGCTCGGACCTGGGCTCCTCGGCCGTGCCCCTCCGGGTGCCGGGGGTGACCTCGGCGGTGTCGGTCGACGCGGGCTGGACCCATGCGTGCTCGTTGTCGTCGGCTGGACTGGTCTCGTGTTGGGGAGGCGACTTCGGGGGCGAGCCGCTCGTGCTCTGCGGCGAGGATCTGGGCGTCGAAGTCTGCGCGTGTGACAACGGCGAGGACGACGACCGCGACGGGCTCGTCGACTGCTTCGACGAGGAGTGTGCCGACTCCGACTGCTCGTCCTCCCCTGAGTGCTGATCGGCGGCGGTTGGGCGCCGGTCAGTCGGCGATTCCCTCGATGCGACGCTCGGCCATGATCTTCTCGAAGCGCTTGAGCGCGAGCGTGCGAGCCAGCGGGCCGACTCGGGCGACGAAGACGACGCCGTCGAGGTGATCGATCTCGTGTTGGAGCGCGACCGAGAGCAGGCCTTCGGCCTCGATCTCCTGCGGCTCACCGTGGCGGTCCCGATAGGCGACGCGGACCTGCGCGGCGCGTTCGACCCGCTCGAAGAGCTCTGGGAACGACAGGCACCCCTCTTCCCAGACGATCACGCCGTCTTGTTCGACGATCTTCGGGTTCACCAGCTCGAGCAGGTTCGGGTCGGACTCGGGGTCCGCGGTGTCGAGCACGAGCGCGCGCTTCAGGACGGCGATCTGATTCGCGGCCAGCCCCACGCCGTGCTCCGCGTACATCGTCTCCGCGAGGTCGTCGAGAAGCTCCGCCAACGCCTCGTCGAACGCCTCGACGGGCTCGGCCGGGGTCGTGAGCGCTTCGTGTGGATACTTGACGATGTGTCGGATCGTCATGGGCGCGAATCGGGAGAGTCTCGAGGACGGGCTGCTGGCGTGTCGCTGTGGACCGGAACGGACGACCTGGTGTCGGCGACCGGAGTCGGACGGGCCAACGGAGAGGAGGCAAACGCTCGCCGCGTCGCCGCGGCGGGCACGGTGGCAGCCGGGGGGCACCCGAGAGGCCGGTCCGGGTCGCCGATGCCGCGCAGCTGACCTAGTAACGACGTGGGGCCGGGAGTGCAATGCCGGCGCGCCGTGGCGAGGAAACCGAGGCTCGACGGAGGGGCTCGCGCGCCTCGGTCCGGCGTTGTAGGGTCCTCGCCACGGTCTCGTTACGTCCGGCCTCCGACGCATCCTTGGTCATCCTCGCCGCCAACTCGCCCGACTGGCGTCTGCCGCTCGCCGCCCTGTTGCGCGAGCGAGGGGTCGAGGTCACCGAGTCCGACGACGTGTTCGACGCGATCACGGAGCTGCGCCACGGCGCGGCATCGGTCGTCGTACTCCACGTCGACCTGGGCGAAGAGGAGGTCGCGCTTGCTGCGCGAACGATCCGCAAGCGCCACGGTGTCGACGTGCGCGTCGTTCTCGTCGGTGGCGGTGACGAAGCCGCCACCAGGGAGTTCGCCGAGCTGCTCGGCTTCCACGCCTGGTTCGCCGACCCCCATCGCTACGTGGCGATCGCCAACGCGGTCGCGGTCCATGCGCTCGAGGGCGCGACTGCGGCGGGAGAACGCGCGCCGACGGAGCGGCCGTCGGCGAGGTCGAGCGCGCCGCCAGTGATCGCGACCGGCGACCACACCGTCGCAGAGACCGGTGGCCATGCGTTCGCCGATCGACCGGTCTCGGAGGCTGAGCTACGCCGGCTGTTGCGCGTGGCGCGACACGAGGATTACTTCGCGTTGCTCGACCTCCGTCGCACGGCCACGCGCGAGCAGATCGACAACGCCTGGCGACATCTGCGCCACCGTCTCGCCGAGAGCGAGATCCCGGCCCACCTCGGGGAAGTCATGTACCGGGAGCTCCGCGAGGTGCGAGCGGCCATCGACGATGCCCACGCGGTGCTGATGTCGCCGGCTGCCCGCGACGCCTACGTGCGAGGCCTCGTCAGGGGCTGAACACTGGCGGCGCACCGACGCGCCGACCGGCCAGCGGGCTTCCCTTGACCGGCGGCATGCAACAGCGCGTTCAACATCCCCCTCACCAAGCGGCGTCGGGGTCGCGTGTGTGGCCTCGGGCCCGGGGGGCGGAAGACTTCTCGGTCATCTGCGCGCAGGACGGGTTCGCGGAGTGCGACGGAGAGAACTTCGGTGACCCGTTCTGTGATCGCGACTACCTGGCCGCCGCTGCCATTACCAGCCGCAGCCGTGGGCGAAGAAGTCGTCGTCTGCGGCCTCGAGCTCCGCGAACCACGTGCCCCAGAAGTCCCCGGCGCGCTCGACGAAGTCGGCAACGTCGGCGTCATCACCGACGGCAGCCAGCATCCACTCGCTGTCGAGGTCGATGCGACCTTCGGCGTTGCCGAGCCCGGGGACCCGCGTCGACAGCCGACCTGCGTCCGGCGCCTCCGCCCACGGATCGTCGTCGCCGGTCGGCAACATGCCGGGCAGGTCGGACCACGCCTCGATGAAGGTCATCTCGCCCGCGTCGTTGAAGACGAACTCCTCGTAGATCGGACAGGGGCCTTCCTCGTACTCGAACACGACCCGACAGCGTGCGAATGGCTGGACCTCGAAGAAGCGGCAATCACGCTCGGGAACCGTCGACGGGTCGACCTCGCGGAGGCCTTCCGCGGTGGAGATCATCACGTCACGGCCGTAGCCCGTCAGGAGCAGCCAGGGGGGCCACTCCCAGCGGGCGACCAGCTCGGAGTAGTTCGGAATGCTGTCGGCGGGCGCGTCGACATCGAGGGTGTCGAAATACTTCTCGGCCTGCTCGACGTAGTACTCCGGGGTCTGCGTCGGCGTGAGGCACGCGG
Organism: uncultured Myxococcales bacterium; assembly: GCA_964520965.1. Lineage (GTDB taxonomy): Bacteria > Myxococcota_A > Bradymonadia > REDH01 > REDH01 > CAZFPM01. Next base: position 3,672 of record CAZFPM010000158.1, on the reverse strand, counting down.
CGGTCGCGCCGCCAGTTCCCGCGTTTCGGCAAGCGTTCGGACCCGGAGCCGCGTCCGCGACTCCTCCGTCGTCGGGGTCGCCGTCCGGCGTGCTCGAGCCTGTGTCCTCGGCCGTGTCCTCGGCCGCGTCCGAGGCCGCTCCCGCGGCCTCGACATCGGCGTCGGCTGCCGAATCACGCGAACAGGCGGTCAGGCACAGCGCCACGAGCGCACCCCATCGCGCGCATCTTCCATTCCGTCGTTGCTCCACGCTCCTCTCCGCGCACCCGGTGACTCCACCCGGTCGTAGAGCATCGGCGCGTGGGACGAAAGGCGTACGCGCGCGGTCCGCTACAACAGGCGCCCCGGGTCGATGTCGACGTGGGCGCGGACGTCGGCACGGCTCAGTTCACGCCCCAGCGACGCGCGGCGGTGCAGGGCAAGGTCGGCGGCACGGTGGACGCCGGAACGGTCGCGACCGCGCACGAGCGCCTGCATGCGGTAACGACCCCGGATCCGGGCCATCGGCGAGTCGACCGGGCCAAGGACGCGCAGGCCCGGTCCGGTGCGGTCGGCGACATAGCCCGTGATCGCTTCCGCGATCCGGTGTAGCGCGCCGTACTCCGGACCATCGAACCGGAGGGCGAGCACGTGGCCGAAGGGCGGGTAGTCGAGACGTTCGCGAAAGGCGAGCTCGGCGCGGACGAATCGTTCGAAGTCCCGATCGACGGCCGACGAGATGACGAAGTGGTCGGGGCGGTGGGTCTGAATCACGACCCGTCCGGGCAGGCTCCCGCGCCCTGCGCGCCCGGCGACCTGGGTCAGAAGCTGGAACGTGCGCTCGTTGCTCCGGAAATCCGGGAATCGGAGCGAGTGGTCGGCGTCGAGCACCCCGACCAGCGTGACGTTGGGAAAATCGTGCCCCTTCGTGACCATCTGCGTCCCGACGAGCACGTCGAGTTCGCCGGACCGGAAGGCGCCGAGCACGCGCTGGAGCCCGCGTCCGCGCGAGGTGTCGCGGTCGAGCCGGCCCACGCGCAGACCGTCGAAAGCGGTCTCGATGAGGTGCTCGATCTTCTCCGTGCCCGCGCCCTCGCGATCGAATGCCTCCGACCGGCACGTCGGACAGGTCTCCGGCATCGCGACCGCGTGCCCGCAATAGTGGCAGACGAGGCTGCGGCGGCGCCGATGGTACGTCAGCGAGATGTCGCACTCCGGACACTCGAACACGTGAGCGCAGACCATGCACTGCACGGTCGGGGCGAACCCCCGCCTGTTGAGGAAGAGGATCGCCTGCTCGCCTGCCCGCGCGGCCTCACGCACCGCGAGCTGGAGCGGGGGCGACAACCACTGGCTGACGGGATCCTCCGGGCTGGACGGGTGGTCGCGGAGGTCGACGACGTCCATCTCGGGCAGCGGTCGCTCGTAGACGCGTCGGCTCAGACGCACGAGGCCGAAGCGTCCGCGGCGGGCGTTCGACAGCGACTCCAGCGACGGGGTCGCGCTGCCGAGGAGGCACACCGCGCCGAGCCGGTGGGCGAGGACGATGGCGGCATCCCGCGCCTGGTAGCGGACCCCTTCCTCCTGCTTGAAGCTGCTGTCGTGCTCTTCATCGACGACCACGACGCCGATGTCGTCGAGGGGAGCGAAGAGGGCGCTCCGGGCGCCGATCACGACCTGCACGTCGCCGCGCCTGATGCGCCGCCATTGGTCGTATCGCTGACCCGGCGACAAGCCGGAGTGCAGCACCGCGATGATGTCGCCCAGTGCCTCCCGGAACACGCCGACGAATTGCGGCGTGAGGGCGATCTCGGGGAGCAGGACGAGGCCACGACGGCCCTCGGCAAGTGCGGCGCGGATCACCCGCAGGTAGAGCTCGGTCTTGCCGCTCCCCGTGACACCGTGGACGAGCACGGTGCTCCCCGTGGATGCCGCCATCGCCTCGTCGATCTCCGCGATCGCCGTGGCCTGCTCGTCCGTGAGCGTCGGATCGGCTTCACGTCGGCGCACCGGGCCCTCGAAGGGGTCGCGGAGCACCTCTTCGGTGCGGATGTCGACGATGCCGCGACGAGCCAGGGTGCGGAGCGTGGCCCGCGTCGCGTCGACCGCGTCGCGAAGCTCGGCGTCGGTCGCTTCCCCGGCGGTCTCCACGTAGTCGACGACGCGCTTCTGCACCGCGCCGAGGTGCCGGTCGTCGCGGGCGACGAAGCGGACGATGTCGACCGTCTTCGTGCGCACCCGGGACTCGCCGACGACGTACTCGCTCGCCACGAGGCCCTGGGCCTCGAGGGCGTTGAGGTCCACATGGCGCGCCCCCCGGACGGCACCCACGATCTCGTCGGGTGGGAGAGGGCGGCCGGCTGCGGCGAAGACGTCGAGCAGTGCGACGGCCGTCTCGTCGAGAGAGTCCGGCGCGTCGAGGTCCGTGCACGTGACGAGGCGGCTCGACCGGATCGACGCCTCGGACGGCGTTGCCATCCGGACGCACTCACCGATGGGCGCGTGGTAGTAGCGTGCGATCCACTCGCACAGTGCGAGCTGGACCTCGGGCACCATCGGGGTGGCATCGAGGACGTCGATCAGCGGGCGCACCTTCTCCGGCGGCAGTTCTTCGTCGAGCGTGGTGTGTGCGTCGAGCACGATGCCCGTCCGGGCGCGGTTCCGCCACGGCACGGCGACCCGCGCACCGCGGACCACGACGTCGGCGAGCTCGGCTGGCACCGCATACGTGAAGGTCCGATCGAGCGGCACATCGAGGGCGACGGCGGCGTAATGGCGGGGGACATCCCCCTCGAGCAGGGCGACCTGTCGGCTCATCGCGCCCCCGGTCAAAGGGGCAGGCGGGGGAAGACCAACGCGGGTCCGGCGCCGTCGCCAGGGGCGCTGGCGTCGAGCGGCGCCAGGTTGGCCGAGGACGGGCCGAGGTCGGTGATGACGACGCTGAGGCTCGGCACACCGTCGACCGAGACGTCGACCCTGCCCGGGTACCAACCCGACGCCAGATCGGTGTAGGCCGGAATGCGGGCGATCCAGGCCACGCCACCGCCGACGATCCGGATCTCCCGCGGTCGCGAGATCCCGGGCTCGAGCGCGACCGATGCGTTCGGCGAGCCGATCCGGGTCACCAGGATCGCGCCTTCGGGGGTCTCGAAGACCTCGACCCCGAGGTTGGTCTCGGGGAGCCGGAATCCGAGGGCCGCGAACGCTTCGCCGAGGGGCCCGCTTCCCAGCAGGGCAGCGGCGAGCCGGCGATCGAACCCCACGGTCTCGTCCGAAACGAGCAGGGGGTTGCCGACCAACGCGTCGACGCCGCCGCTGTCGGTCTGAAAGCGGAGCGGGATCGGGGGGCCACCGGCGTCCCGAACGATCGCGTTGCCGTAGACGGGGCCGAGCGCCTGCCTGAACTCCGCGGCGTCCTCGAGCATGTGCGCCGCATGCTGGGCGGTCGCGGCACGCGGGAGCATCAGGGTCGAGGCCAGCACGGCCGCGACGACGGGGAGCCAGCGGCTCACGTCAGTCTCCGCGGCGGCCGATCTCCGCGAGGTAGTCACGGAGCGCGGGCCCGAGGTCGTCGCGCTTGAGGGCGAATTCGATGTTCGCCTTCAGGAATCCGGACTTGTCGCCGATGTCGTGGCGAGTGCCTTCGAACTCGTAGCCGACCAGTCCGCGGTCCCGGGCGAGCGCCTGGAGCGC
>CAZFPM010000157.1:7607-14699 GCA_964520965.1 uncultured Myxococcales bacterium | reverse complement strand
GCGCAGGCGCTTGTTCATCACCTCGCGCCGTAACAGGACCTGCGCGCGGACACTGCGCCCACGTCCGCGCTGGAAGTTGTAGGCGGTCGCCTTCTTGTCTCCCTGCAGGGCCGACGGGAAGTGGAACTTCAGGCCGCCGTGCTGATCGGCGATCAGCGCGCAGATGCCGTGGCTGACGTGGGTGATCATGTTGATCCCCATCGCGTCTGCCGGGTCGTAGACGAAGTTTACGATCAGGCGTGAGCCGAGCGGGACGTACTCGCACCGCAGCAAACGCCCGTGCCGGGTTCCCTCGGCCACCGTCTCGGCGATGACCCCCTGATTGGACTCGATCCACGACCGGAGCGCTGCAGCGGCCTCAGGATCGGCGGTTTCGAACGTGGCGTTGGAGTGGATCTCGTTCTGATAGACTTCGGTCACCGCGCCGCCGGACTGCGTGATCGCCTTCATGCCCCGGCTATAGGACGCGACCAGCGTACCCTCCGTGGTGGCCATCGGGACCAGGAACTCCCCCCGCGCGTGGTCGCCCCGCAGGAGCACGGGGCCGGCGACGCCCACCGGCAGGCGCACGTAGCCGAAGTGGTTCTCGATATTCCCACGGTACGCGTCCGCTTCGCCGGGATGGCGCAGAGCGTTCAGATCGCAGCCGGTCTCCTCGCTGGCCCACTCGTGACGCCGGTCGACCGCCCCATCAGAGTAGGTGTCCGCGGTGGCGAAGATCGGGAGTTCGGAACGACTCATGGACGGCTCCTGGAGTTACTCCGCGCACTTGAAGTGGGCGTAGGTGACGGTCCCCGCCTCGACCAGCACCTCGTTCGTGTCCTCGCCGGTGGCGGAGATGCCCGCGAAACAGGTGGACGAGGGCGATGTGACGTCGAGAACGTGGCGGCCAGGCGCGACGTTGAGCACGACGCCCCATCCGGCTCTGCGCAGTGAAGTCGCGTCAGGGTCGAGGTCGTCCCCCTCGTCGCCGTAGACCGCGTCGTATCCATCGATCGTGATCGTCGCTCCTTCGGGCCAGCCGATCTCCATCTCCCGGTAGAGCAGGCTCACGTCCACGACGACGTGGCCGGCAGTGTCGGACAGGGCGACCCCAACCGACTCGGCGAGGTCTTCGAATTCTCCCGGCTCCGGCGCGAATAACGTGCCCACGTTCTGGTGGCGCGGGCCGGGTGTCACCCGCCACACGGCCGAGATCACTTCCGGGTGGTAGAACCCGACGTCGACGGAGGCTCCTTCTGCGACATCGTCGAGTCGCCAGCGTCCCGCGATGTCGGTCCATATCAGCTCGTCGCCGGCCGAGACCTCGCCATCACGGGCAGCGCGGTCGTCGGACCAACCGAGGAAGAACTTCCCGAAGATCGACGGCGGTCCGACCGCGACACCGGCTTCCACGCGTTCGAACCACACCTCCGGGTAATCGGCCGACGGTGCGTTGAGCAGGCTCGCTGGCTGCCCGAGCACGTATTCGTCGAAGAACGCGGCCGTGTAGTCGCGGATGATCTCGAACGCGCGGGTTGCGTCGATCGCGCCAAACCCGATCTCCCCGGCTGCCCGACCGAAGAAGGGCTCGGCCATCATCCCATTCATCGCGAAGTTGCCGTGGTTCACGTCCTGCATCCGGATCGTGAACGCGTCGCCATCATGGTGATCGAGCATCGCCGCCCACCCATGCTCGTGCCCGGCGTCGAGGCTCTTGAAGAAGAGGAGGGGTCGGTCGTGCGCCGTATCGGTCGTGCCTCGATGGCTCCCGTCCATGTTGATGGCCGCGTCGCAACGCTCGTCGATGGCACAGACGTGATGCGCGGTCGCGCCGCCGAAGGAGTATCCGGTCAGACCGACCCGCTCGAGGTCGAGACGTCCTGACAGCCAGGTGCAGGTCTCCCCGTCGAGTCGCTCGAGCTCGTCGAGCACGAATTGGATGTCCGGAGCCCACACGTCCGCGAGCAGCGAGCCGGCGTCGTCGGTCCAAGCACGCCAGGCGGGCATGTTCCCCCACGCCGGCGGGGATGGGACGTTCTGCGTCCCGGTGACCGTGCCGTCGGCGAGTACCGTCGCCTGGCTGGAGTAGTTATGGCTCACACCGACGACGAACCAGCCGCGACTCGCGAGGTCCTCCATCAGCGGCGAGTTCTCGTGCCGGAACGTCGCCATCCCGTGGCTGTAGATCACGATCGGAAGCCGGTCCGGCGTCTCGAGCAGCGGCACGTCGTAGCGGGAGCGGGTCTCTACCTGGCTGGCGAATCCGTCCGGGCCTCCGATCTGCTCGAGCACGTCGTCGACGCCAGGCTGCATCAAGGGGCCGTAGGGTCCCTCGTCGACATCGGTCGGGTACCAGAACTGCACCGCGACCACGCGGTGGTCGTCTGCCGCGGCCGTGACCGGCTCGTCGCGCGACGCGTCCGTGAGCCACGAGAGGTGGGTCCCGACGGCGAAAGGTCCGGTGGGGTTCGGGTGCACGAAGAGCGGGGCGGCAAGGGCGACGTCGGGCTCCGTCGCCGGTGGCGAGATTCCCCGGCAACCGTCATCGACGTCGTGACCGTCACTCGAGTCGTGTCCGCCCGCGTCGGCGGGGACGTCCGTCGCGGCGTCAGCGCTCGCACCGTCCGCGAGCGCGACCGCGCACGCTGCGACCAGGTGGATCTCTCCGCATCGACGTTGCATCTCTACCTCCGTTCGGGTCGGTGCGAGCATGACAGACTCCCGACGGCTGTCTACCCCGGGGCACAGTGGCGCCGTGGGTGCGGCCGCCGACCGTGAGGCCCTCGGACGTAGCTACCGGTTCAGTCGGCGGGGCTGCTCGCCGACTCACTCGCCGTCGGCAACGGCAGCTCGTCCGTCGCGACATCGCGCAGGTTGTCGGCCAGCACGACGTCCTGCACGTCTGCCTCCAGGTCGAACACCGCGGACTGTACGTTGAGACCGATCGGATTCTCGCGCAGGGTTCCCGACGAGGCACGGAGCGCTGCGCCCCGGGCCACCTGAAGACCGGCAAGCGCGTTGTCCACGACCGCGAATCTCGTGATATCGACCTCCGCGTCGGCTATCGAGGAGATGCCGGCGCCGCCACCGTCGCACGCCGTATCGACATCGACGCAGGCCTGCTTGCGCGTGCCGCGAACGACCGTGTCCGAGAGCGTCGCTGCTGCGCCATCGAACACGAGAACGCCGACGTCCCGAGCGTTGTCCACGAGCAGGGCATTGGCCTCGAGCCCCGCCCCGTTTTCGATACTCAGGCCTCGGCCCAGTGCTCCGTCGGCGGCGCGCTCCGCGGTGTCGACGATGGCCACGTCGTCGAGCACGACGCGGGCGTTTGGGCCTCCGGCGAAGATTCCCACGCTGTGATTCTCGGCAAACCGAACGCGTTCGGCCCGGAGTGTCGCCGCGTTCACGATCTCGACCCCCCGTCCCGCGCGGGCATCGGACACTCGTGGGCGGGTACCTCTCACCACGGAGTCGCGCAGCACCAGCTGGGCGCCGCGATCGGCGACGAAGAAGCCGAACGCGTGGTTGTCCACCGCGACGACGCGGTCGCCCGTCACGACCGAACCGTCCTCGATGCTCCCCCCTCGGCCCAGCTCACCGTCGCGCGGTCGACCCTCGCGGATGACGACGTCGGTGAGCTCCGCTGTCGCGTCGGCACCGAAGGTCTGCAGCCCGACCGCGTCGTTATGCTCGAACAACGAGCTCCGGGCGACCAGCAGCCCGACCCCCTGCACATTCACCCCGGCGCCGATGCGATCGGAGTCGTCCGCGTCGCGCGTCCCGAACACGACGCCGGATGCGAGCTCGAGCGTTCCGTCGGACACGATGATGCCGATGTCCCGATTGTCGAGCGAGAGCAGGCCCTCGGCGTCGACGTCGGCGCCGGTCTGCACGACCACTCCGCTGCCACTGCGCTCTTCGACCGCCGAGCCCTCCGTCCCGCGGACGACCACCTGCCTCAGCTCGGCCGACGCGGCGCTCACGAGGAGCCCGACTCCCGCACTCTGCTCGACCAGGACGTGCTCGGCGTCCAGCGCGGCGCCTTCCTGGACACCGATGCCCCGCCCACCCCCGCTGTCCGACGCGCGGTCGCCGGTCTCGGTGATCAATGCGAAGCGGACGGTGGCCGAGCTGCCCTCCATTCCGGAGAACAGCCCGACATCCCGGTTTCTGGCGATCACGAGGCGCTCGGTGTCGAGGTGACCCCCGCCTTCGACGCTGACCCCGCGGCCGAAGCCGAGACCGGCGCTCTCCGACGCGGTGTCGACGACCGCCGTATCGATCAGCGTGAACGACGCGCCCTGGAAGACGCCAATTCCGATCTCGCGGCAGCCCTCCACCGTGAGCCGCTCGGCGCGGACGACGCTCTCGGCCTCGCCGAATACCCCGCGGCCGAACGTCCGGGCCCCTGCGCGTTCGCGCACCCCGTACACGTACACGCGCCGGAGCTTCACGTCGGAGGCCGCGTCGTAGACGGCAACGCCCGCGAATCGGGTCTGGCTGACGCGGGAGTCCTCGAGACGGTTTTCGAGCACCGTGCCGTCGAACCCGACCCCGACGGCTTCGCCGCCCACGGTCACGTTCGTGAGGAGCGCGTTGGCGGTGGCGCCGGAGAAGAGCACGGTCGGTTGTGAGTCGTCGGTGCCGGGCGCCTCGATCCGGGTGTCTGCGACGCAGGCCCCCACGACCGCGACCCGCCTGGTCAGGAGGACGCGCTGGACGTACGTACCCGCCGCGAGCGCCACGATACCCCCGTCCTCGGCGGCGCTGAGCGCGCGCCCGATTCGGGCGAACGGCGCATCTCTCGATCCGTCGCCCCCGTCCGCTGCCGGGCTCACGTATACCAACGCTCCGTCGAAGCCCGGTGCTCTCCCTCGGATGTCGGACTCGGATGGCCAGCCGCCATCCGGGCAGGCCCCTCCATGTTCCACACAGTCTTCGACGCCGACGACCGGCATCGCCCCGGCGGGCAGTCGGTGGGCATTTCCGGCGGTCGGCAGACCGCGGGCAGTGCGACGAGCGACTTCAGTCCATCGGCATCACTGGCCCGGGCCGGCACGGGAATCCACCCCGCCGGGCACTCCCAGTCATGCAGCCGCGGCAGGCATACGCCCCCGACCGAGAAGTCCTCTCGGAACGCGAGTTCTCCGCTCGGACAGTCGTCTCCGGTCGCCCCTTGCGGCGCCTCCGGGAGGCACACGCCATCGACTGTTTCGGCGCAGCCCCGCCCGTCGCCGGGGTCGGATCCCCCATCGACAGACACACCGGTGTCGACGTCCACGCCGGCCTCGTTGCCCCCGTCGTCCCCGCACGATGCAGCGCCGACTGGCGCTGCCAGTGCCAACACGAACCCCGCGAATCGACCGTACCGTCGAACGTCCACTGCATCGTCCCGATGAATCGTTTCCCTTCGCCGAGCCTACCCGAAGCCCCACGACCCCGACCAGCGCCGCCTTCGTTCCGTCCGCGTCGCCTTCGGGGCTGCGACGCCCGACCGACGAACCGCGGCGCGGATCCCGTCACCCGCGGTCCGTTCGGCCGCATCCGGCCCGCCTGTCGCGTCGCCGCGCGCGCTGCGCCGTGAAGGAGGCGGGTTCCGGTGGCCGGTCAGCGTCGGATCCGCCGAGCTCGGAGAGCCCGATCTCGCGCCAATACAGCGTGCACGCCCCCTGACAGAACTCGCTGCTCGGGCAACCCTCGCATCGGTCGGGCATCATCTCCTTGTTGCGCAGGAACGACGCGTCGCCGCTGCGCCACACCTCCTCGAAGGGCTGCTCCAGCAGGTTCCCGAGGCTCTCGTCGTGCTCGAAGCTGGAGCACGGCAGCACCTCGCCGGCCGGGTTGACGTGCAGGAGCCCGTCTGCCGCTGCGCACCCCTGGTTGCCCAGCCCGTGGGCGACGGTGTTGAACATGCAGGCGGGAATCGGGGAGTACCAGATGAACTCCGCGCCTCGTTCCTCGGCCCGCGCCCGGACGCGAAGGATGGATGGGCCGATCTCCGAGTATGGGACGTGCAGGTCGCGACCCTCGCCGGCCGCGCTGCCGCAAGGGATGATCAGGTTCATCGTCAGGCGCTCGAGCCCCGTGTCGGCGATGCGGTCGACGATCGCCTCGAGGTGGGCCAGGTTCTCCTGGCTGACGGTCGTGTTGGTGTGGACCCGGATGCCGGCGTCCCGCAGACGGCCGATTCCGGCAATCAACGCGTCGAACGCGCCCACGCGCCGGGCGATGCGGTCGTGGATCTCGGCGGTCGGGCCCTCGAGGCTGATCTGGGCGGAGTGCAGCCCGGCGTCGGCGAGCCTCGCGACGAGGCGCGGCGTGAGGGCAGTCCCGTTGGTGATGAGGTTGGTTTTCATCCCGATCGTGTTCGCGTGCGCGACAAACTCCGGCAACGCCGGCCGCATCGTCGGCTCGCCGCCCGTGAACGACACGCTCGGGCAGCGGCCCTGGAATCGGATGATGTCCAACACGCGCAGGACCTCGGCGTCGGTCATCGTCGACGATTCGTCCCATCCCTCGGGAAGGCCGGTCCGGTTGCAGCCGGCGTAACAGAACGAGCACGACAGGTTGCATTGGTAGGTCAACGCGATCTCGGCAATCACGGGATAGGTGCAGAACTCGTGCGTGAAGGGCACGTACTCCACCGCCATGCGGCCGGCGCCTTCACCGAGCGCGCCGCGCAACCAGTCCTGGAGGTCGGCGAAGAAGAAGTGCAGGTCTAGCCGCTTCTGGGGGCTGTCTCCGATGCGCGCGAGCACCGTCCGGACGTCGGCACCGTGGTTCAACATCGCGTCCAGAACGCGAATCGCGCTCGGGTTCAGCTTGCTCGGCGTGTTGGGCACCAGGATGATGAGCCGATCTTCAGGTCGGAGCATCACGTGCGGTCGGATGTTGCCGACGAATTCGTCGACCCAGCGCAGGTCGATCGGGTGCCTCTGGCGATCGTCCAAGCGAACGGCAATCGGTCCGACTGCGGTCTGCCCCAATCGGAGATCGACGACGGGCGACCGAGGGGCGACACCGCAGCGGTCGAGGATCGTCCGCCACACGCCGTTCATCGGCGCGCCTCGGCGTACTTCAGAGCCGCCCCGACGACATAGTCGACGC
>CAZFPM010000157.1:0-7597 GCA_964520965.1 uncultured Myxococcales bacterium | reverse complement strand
CAGCCCTCGCTGGTGGTCTCGTGACGGATCACCATGAAGCGCACGTCGTCCTCGGCCCCGGGCTCGCAGACGCAGCGGTCGATGTCCGGCGTCGGCAGCTCGACCTCGGCCGGAGCCAGGACGACGCAATAGACGTACGGGTACTGCGTGCCCTGCACCGAGTTCACGGAGACCTGGATCTGGACACCGATGAGTCTGTCGGTCTCCTCGACCGGCTGCAGCATCACCCGAAGGTCTACCGGCCACGACCCGTGATCTCCGCGCCGAAGCTGGGCGGCGACGACGGGTTCGAAGGCGTCAGAGGCCCGGGCCGCCTTCTCGATCGCGATCTCCAGCCACAACCCCTTGAAGAGCACGCCGGCGACCCGCAGGTCGTGGCGCCGTCCGTTGAACCAGAAGGGCAGGAGCACGCCCGCTGCCGCCCAGCCCCCCCAACCGGAGACGCCCCCGCCAGGGTTCCACTCGGCGGTGACCAACCCGAGGGCGCCGACGAAGAACAACACGACCACGAGCGTGAAACAGCCGAAGGAGCTCGAGGAGTCCAGCGCCGATTGGTCCCAGGTCTGGATCCCCTCGGCCTTGTCCCGCGCACGATCGATCCACCCCACGTCGACCGGCGTCCAGACGTCCGCGTCCGTGACCTCGGAGTCGTCGCTCAGGGTCAGCGTCGGAAGCCAGATCAGGCTGTGAGCGACGATCGTGAGGATGGCACCCATCGGCGCCAGGACGCCCATGGTTGCGAACAGGACGACCGACACCGCGAAGAGCGCGAGCGCCCACGAGACACGCGCTCGGGTCGAGAGCTCGCCGAAATTGCTGAACTCCAGGTGCTGCCGCTGTGCGTCGGTGACGAGCGCGTTCAATGGGACCCTCCGGAGACGCACGCGGAGTGGCAGGCCGAGTGGCAGGCCGAGTGACACGCGGAGTGGCAGGCGGAGTGGCAGGCGGAGTGGCAGGCCGAGTGACACGCGGAATGGCAGGCCGAGTGGCAGGCGGAGTGGCAGGCCGAGTGTTCGTAGGCAGCCACGATGTCGTCGCCCAAAGCGGAAGACCCCAGCTGGTACGTCGCGTTCTCCAGGCCAGCCATCTCGGCCAGGAACCCGGTGGAGGCCGCGCCACCACCAGGCTCGCCTGCACGGCCGCCGGCCCAGGTGTCGGTGCCCAGATCGACCGGCTTGCTCGGCCGCGCTGCGAAGACACCGGCGCCGTGCGCGTGGTGCCGCGAGACCCAGATAGGGTAGTATTCGCGGTGGCCGAACGCTTCGTGCCGGAGCGGGTGATGATGCGCTGAGTCGTCGCTCTGGTCGGTGTCGGCGACCAGCTGGGGTAGGGCGGCGAATCGCCCGCGATAGTGTTCACGGGTCGCCTCGAGGTCGGCATCCCAGGCCTTGCGCTGGAGAGTGCCGGCGATCAGGTCTCCCAGCTGGGACGCGAGGGCGTCCGGCACCGGCGCGGGCTCGGCTGAGAGTGCTTCCCAGGCCCACGCCGCGTAGGGCTCGAGCTCGGGCGGCTCGTCGCCGGCTCGTCGCACCCATCCCCGGGCGTCGCGCGCCACGGACCCGGCGGCGTGAAGCCGATCGAGCACCATCGCCAGCAACACGCCGAACGGCACGCCGATCACGGCGAGCGCCTCGAGTCGTTCGAGCTCGGCGATCTTCCCCTCGACGCGGAAGGTCGAGACCTGGATCTTCGGTGCCTCCCACGCGTCGTCCTCCCAAAGCACGGACTCTGCGGACGCGCGTGCGTCGGCCACCCCTCGGAACTTGGCCCGGATCATCAGGAAGACGATGGGCAGCAGTCCGAGCGCGACAACGAACGGCGCGCCGCGAACACCCGGTGCGGAGACGGACGAGTCCCGCCTTGCGGTCCCAGGCCACTGTGGCGACCCGTCGCGGCTCCCGGTTCGGGTCTCGTCGCGGCTCCCGGTGCCGGTCATGTCACGGGCCGCCGGAACGGCGTCGAAGTGAGCGGCCGGCAGGTAGAGCTGGACCCGGTGGTCACCGCGAGCGGGCACCTCCAGCTGGTGGAGCCGCACGACGAGCGCGGTATCGCCGACTTCATCGGCGGGCTCGCCGAGGTATTGGATCCGGTAGCGCTCGTTCACCCACGGCTCGGTGCGAAGCCCGAGCTCCGTCGCGCCGTCGAGTCCGATGTCGCCCTCCGGTGCAGGTACACTCCGGAAGCGCAGCGTGACGGTCTCGTGCTCGAGGGGCTCGTCCCATTGCACCGGCCCCCAATTCAGCACGACGAGCTCGGTGCCGTCGTCGTCCTCCGTCCGCCCGAGCCTCCCGGCAGCCGCGAGATCGGCGTCGTAGTGGTACTCGTAGGTCGCGTCCCCCGGTCCCCAACCGCGACCGCCAGCCAGGACGATGTCCCAGGTTCGGTTCCCGACCGAGGTGATCGACAGGGGCACGTTCTCCCCACCAGGCAGCTCGACCGCCGATGCGCCGAGGTCGAACCGGGGTGTCGCCGCGGGTCCTTGGAAGTAGAACCCGTGCATGTCGTCGCCGCGGTTGCGCCACCGCGTCAGGTACGTGACCCGGGCGTCACCGTCGCCGCCGATCTCGACGTCGATCTCCACCCACTGCAGGTCGGTCTGGGCGGCGGCGGGGATCGCAAATGCGGTCAGCGCGGTCGCGAAAAGCGCGGCGGTCGTCGCTCTACGGGGCATCGGCACTCGGGGAGAGACGCCAGGATGCCCGGCGATGTGACGATCGGCAACCGCGGCGTAGACCCCGCGCAGCAGGCATCGCGGTGCCCGCCGGGGCCGCCCCCCCCCCCCCGCAAGACGCTGGCTGTCGAACGGCCGACGCGTTGAGGTTGCTGGCGGTCCGGCATACCTTCGTCCTCTGCGACCTCGCTTCCGACCTCCTGCCCCGAGCACAACCCATGCCTGCGACCTGGTTCGTCCGCCGGCGGAAACGGATGCTCAGGCACTTCCGCAAGCTCGGCGTGCTGGCTCGAGTCCCGCTCTCGGATCAGTGGGGGGCCGACTTCGCAGGAGCGGTGCTGACCGACGCGGAGCCGGCGTTCGACGCGCTCATCGAGCATCTCCCGGACCCTGGGCCCAGCGCGCCGCACCTGAGGGAGTTCATGGTCATCGCCGCAGCGCAACTCGCGTTGTTCGAGGCGATGAGGGTGCGAGGGAGATCCGCGCGGGAGACCTGGCTGGTCTGTCGCTACGTCACGGAGCGCCGGCTATTCGGACTTCCGCGCCTCGTGCGGTGGTTCGGCCGGGTGCTCTTCTTCGCCGGGTTCGTTCGCCGACGGATGAAGAGACTGGCGGAAGCCTCCAGACGACGGCCGGTTGGCGGCAACGTGTTCGACTATGTCGACGGCGACGGTGAGACCTTCGACTTCGGGATCACGTACCACCGGTGCGCGACCCATCAGCTGATGTTGGAGCACGGTGGCGCAGAGCTTGCGCCGTTTCTCTGTCTGGGAGACATCCCGTGCTCGGACGCGTTGGGGTGGGGGATTCAGCGCACGTCGACGCTCGCGCAGGGCTGCGCCAGCTGCGACTTTCGCTTCAAGAACGGGGGCCCGACGAAGATCGAACCGGTTGATTGGCCACCGCCGAACCGGTCGGGAGAGAGTCCCGTCGAGTGACCGCTCGCACCTCCGGTCCGGGTGGCTCGTACCTCGTTCGCATCGATGCGTACACGTGCTCACCGCCGGGTGACGGCTGGCGGGGCCAACCACGCCGGAGCGCTGTAGCTTGCGGGCCTTCTCCAACTCGAGTCACCAAGACGGCGACTTACCCCGACCGGTGCTCTGGCCGCGCGAGGACGCGGTCGAACCACATTCCCGGTTGACGTCCCGCCGCCGCGATCGCAGGCTACCGGCACCGCGTTCACCCAGTGTGACCTTCATCCCCGACGTCAACGGAGATTTCGATGACGCGTCCAGCCCTGTATGTCGTTCTTCTTTCCTTCGTCTTGGCCGCATGTGGCGGCAGCACGACCGTCCCCGACGAGGCCGACCAGGTTGCGGAACCGGCGGTGGCCGAGGTCGCCGAGGCCGCAGAGACGACAGCCGAGGAGGCCGTCGCGGTGGTCGTCGACATCACCGCCGCGAACGTCGCCCATCTGTCGTCGGGCTACGCCTCGTTCAATGCGCGTGATGCCGCCAGCGCCGCCGATGGCTTCGCGGAGGACGTGACCTGGACCAGCGCGGGGCAACCGCCGATGCAGGGGCGCGAGACGGTCCAGGGCTTCTTCGAGGCCGTGTTCGCGGGCCACTCTGTCTTCACGCTGCATCCCACGCGCATCTTCGCGAACGACGACCTGGTCGTCGCTGAGGTGGTGACCCGCGGGGTCCACGATGGCGAGTTCCACGGCATGGCCGGCACGGGCGCCGAGATCGGTGTGAACGAGCTTCACGTGTTCGACTACTCGGGCGGCGAGATCGGAACGGCGGCCGTCTACGTGAACGAGGCGGCGATCATGTCCCAGCTCGGGCTGATGGGCGAGGAGATCGCACCGCTGGCGCCGCTTCCAGAGGGCGAGACGACGGTCGTGACCGGCGACGGTGCCGAGGCGGCGGTGATCGACGCGCTGCTGGCGGCGTTCAACCGACACGACTTCGCGGCCTGCGCGGCCCTCGGCGCCGACGGCGCGATGACCTACGACTACTTCCATGGCGCGGCCCACAGCTGGGTCGAGCACATGGCGTCACTCGCGGGGATGCTCACGAACTTCCCCGACCTGGCGGCCACGATCACGCGGACCGTGCCGTTCGGGAACCACGTCTTCGTCGAGCTGGTCGTCACCGCCACCGGCGCCGGCGAGTATCACGGTGCGGACATCACTGGCCGCGAGATCGCCATTCATCTCGGCGAACTCTATGAGCTCGACGACGAGGGCCGCATCGTCACCCAGTACGTCTACGGCAACGGCGTCGAGGTGATGGCTCAACTCGGCCTGCTGGAGCAGGCGCCGGAGTCGGCGCCCGAGTAGCCTGGGACGTCGAATCTCCTGCGCAGGATACGAGACCCCATGACCGCGCGGCTACTGCTCGTCGAGCTCCTCAACGACGACCCGTTCAACCATCATCGCGTTCGTCGGTTCCCGTACTTCCAGGGGTTCGCCCGGCAGCACGGCGTGGCGACCCGATGGGTGTCTGTCGCCGCCGGGCGCGACGCTCGGCCCGACCACGCGTGGCAGGTGGATCTGCCCGATGAGCGATGGGCGTTGTTGCGCGAAGCGATACGCGACTTCGACCCGAACGTGCTGGTCTTCAACGAGCACCTCGGCCCGGCGATGTCCGGAGCGCTCGCCCGTGACCACACAGAGGCCGTGCGGGTCGCCCCCCCCGACCCGCTCTTCGAAGGCCGCGCGCGTCAGCGTCTGAGCGAGCTGCTCGGTATCGCCGACGAGGGTGGCGGCGGGGACTGCTCCTTCGAAGCCATCGAGGACGCCGAGCCCGACTACGCGTGCCGACGGCTCTATGCCGACGCCGGATCGGACGAACACCTCGTCCCCATCTTCGTGGGGTACGATTGTCTCTATCGGCGGTCCCTCGTCCAGAACCCGATGTTCGACGGGATCGAGGAAATCGACGCAACGTGGCCGGGTGGTTGCACTTTCTGTCAGCGACACGGTGTCCCAGAGGGGGCGTCCCTCGACCGTGTCGCCTCGGTCGCGCGCGTCATCGGGCAGCTCCGCCGGTACCATGAAACCACGGACCCGGAGGAGCGTCGGTCGCGCTTCCAGATGCTCATCGCGCCGATGTTGCGATGGCTCGGCGACGTGTTCGCCGGCCTCGAGTCGCTCGACCTCCCGTCGCTCGACCTCTTCTTCACCTGCCGCGTCGATGAGTTTCTGGCGGCGGAGGGAGCGCTCCGGGAGTGGCTGCCACGCCTCGCCGACGCCGGGCATCGAGTGCACTTCTGGCAGATCGGGCTCGAGAACTTCTCACCGGACGAGAACCTCCGGTTCAACAAGGGGGTGACGTCGGAGCAGATCGAGCGGGCGACTGCGTCGCTCCAGGAGCTCGAGCAGGCGTGGCCGGAGACCTTCTTCTTCCAGCGCGAGGGCGGATACGGGATGATCGTGTTCACCCCGTGGACTCGGTTGGAAGACCTGCGGATCAACGCGACCGAGATCCAGCGGCTGGGGTTGGAGCAGCAATACGGGATGTTGACGTCGGTCCTGCTGGTTCGCGCCGGCACGCCCCTGGAGTGGCTCGCCCGGGCCGACGGGCTCCTGCTCGATGAAGGCGATCCGCCGAGCCCCTTCGACGCCATCTGCATCACGGCGTGGGGCGAAGACGCGCTCCGGTGGAGGTTCCGCCAACCGGAGGTCTCCGCGGTGCACGAGGCGCTCGCGGCGCTCTTCCCCGGGCGGGGGGCCATCGTCGGGGAGGCCGTGGCGGACACCGTGCGCAGGGTCCGCGAGCGAGCACCCAGGGCCGACCTGCACGCGGCAGAGGCGTTGGCCGGGCTCGTCGCCGTCGCCGAGGCGAGCCCGGAAGCCACCCCCAGCCGACTCTTGGAGCGGCTGTGGGAGACGCTGGTGTTGCCTCGGTGGGAGTCGATGCAGGCGTCCTCGCTCTGGGCCTGCAACGACACGGCACGCGCGGCCGTCGACCTCGGCCTGCCGTCGTTCACCACCGGAGAGTGGACGGACGACGAGGCAGGGCAGGCCGAGCACCCGGGATCCCTGCTCTGTGTCTTCGGGGGCGAAGGCGCCGCGCAGATGCGCTTGTCGCCACGCCTCGACGACGACGGCTCAGACCTCGGCCTGGTGCGATTGGCGAACGTGTCGACGGCGGTCGGCGAGCCGGAGTCGAGTCGTTTTCCGGAAGTGCTCGACGCGGTCGTCGGCACAGACGGGGGCTGGCTGGCCTCGAACTTGATGCCCAGGCTGAGGACGTCGCTGGCGTTGCTCGAGGAGGCCGACGGCGCGAGTTCGTTCCTCGTCGGAGGGTTGGGTGACCTCGTGTTCCTGCGCCGCCCCGGCGAGCGCGCTCCGGTCACCTGCCGCATCGGCTCCGCGGCTGGGGACGACGCCCCCGGCTTCTTGTGTGGCCCCTACCGCGTGGTCCCCGATCCGGAGATCGTCACGCGGCAGTCCGGCCGGGCGGCGGTTCGGGCGATCGCACACGCGCTCGACGCGCTGGACACCGAGGGGGACTGGCCCGCCGGCCGAGCGCCCGAGACCAGTGCCTTTCAGCGCTCGGCCTGGCGCGCGCTCGGCCCGTCGCTGGTGCCTGCCGGTCGCGTCGGGGTCGACCTTGTCGAGGGCAGTGTCGGGGTCGACCGGATCACGCTGGGGTTCACTGCCGAGGACGGCGCCCGACTGACCCTGAGCCTCGAATCGGCGGCTCCCGGCAAGGACTTCCTCGCGGCGACCGAAGAAGTCGGGCTTCGCTACTGGTCCTCGGCCTCGCTCCGCGACGATCTCCGGCTGAAACGAGTGCTCGCCCGTTACGTGCGGCTCCTGTCCCCACGCGCGTGACGTGCAGCGGGCCGGGGCCGGGCAGCGACAGCCGCCCCGTGGTTTCGTCCGCCGGCCGGGCACGCTAGGTTGGTCGGGTCGCCGGTCGGCGGCCGGGCTCGTCCGTCGACCGCCGTGCCTCTCGTCACGCGCCCGCG